>DASVZI010000176.1:0-33354 GCA_036391735.1 Rhodocyclaceae bacterium | reverse complement strand
CACTTCCTACGTCGAGCGCAACGCCGATACCGAATCGATCGTCGAGACGCTCAACTTCATCCTGTCCCGCGTGTCGCGCTCGGTGACGCGCAACCGCGGCGCCATCGACAAGTTCATGGGCGACTCCATCATGGCGATCTTCGACGATCCCGCCGATGCCATCCTGGCTGGGCTCGACATGCAGTCGCACTCGGCCGACCTCAACGCACTGCGATCGCGAGCCGGCCAGCAGACGCTGCAACTTCGCATCGGCATCCATTGGGGCATGGTCTCGATCTGCAACGTCGGCATCCCGGAACGGCTCGACTGGACGGCCATCGGCGATGTCGTAAACACGGCCGCGCGCATCGAGAAGAACTGCGAGCCGGGCCAGGTGCTGGTCAGCCGGACGACGCGCGACGCCGCCGAGGCCGCCCGGCCGGGGCTGTTTCGCTTCGGCGACGTGCTCGGCCTGACCGTCAAGGGCAAGCGCGAGGAGTTGTCCGTATGCAACGCGCGGCTGGCGACCTAGCAGCATGAGCGGCGCATGAATCCCTTCGCCGCCCTCGTTTCCCTCTTCCGGCCGGCGAAGCCGAAGGCGCAGCCTGCAGCGGCGCAGGCGGAAACGGTCCCGCGCGCCGGGGACATCCACATTGCGACGCCCGCCGCCCCGAAGGCCATCGGCCGCTTTCCGGTGCTGCGCCTGCTCGGCCGCGGCGCGCAGGGCTCCGTCTATCTGGCACGGGATCCCGACCTCGAGCGCCTGGTGGCGATCAAGCTCGTCGGACGCCTTCCCGGCCAGGAGGAGGCCGGCTGGCCGCAAGCGCGGAACCTCGCCCGGCTGCGGCATCCGCATATCGTCTCGCTCTACGAGTTCGGCAAGCAGGACGACCGCGCCTACCTGGTGTGCGAATACGTCGAAGGCGCCACGCTGGCCGAGGAACTCAAGGCGCACGGCCCCATGGCGGCCGACGAGGCAGGCAAGGCGATGCTCCAGATCACCGACGCGGTCGCGCATGCGCACGCCAATGGCGTGCTCCACCTCGACCTCAATCCGCGCAACGTCATGCGCGACAAGGAGGGCAACCTGCGCGTGATGGACTTCGACGTCTCGCGCCGGACCGATGCGCCGGCGCCGGGGGACCTGGTGGTCGGCACCCTGCCCTACATGGCGCCCGAATCCGTCACCGCGCAGCGGCCGGATCCGCGCACCGACGTCTACTCGCTGGGGCAGATGTTCTACACGCTGCTGGTCGGTCGGCCCGCCATCGCGGCAGCGAGCCGCGAGGAGATGGCGGCGCGCATCTGCGGCCAGGACACCGACTGCGCACCCCTCCACCCGAGCGACCCCGGCGGCCGCTTCGCGCCGCTGATCCGGCGCGCGGTCTCGCGCGATCCGGCGCAGCGCTTCGCCGATGCCCGCGCCATGCATGACGCGCTGGCGGCGGCGTTGGCGCCCGCATCCCCGGCCGACGCCAGCGGCGCCGTCGCCTTCCTGCTCAAGCGCATGGAGCGGCGCGGCGATTTCCCTGCGCTGGCGAAGACGCTGACCGAGATCAACCGCATCGCCGGCGACGAGAAGACGACGTTGGCGCGCATCTCCGCCGCCGTGCTGCGCGACTATGCCCTGACCAACCGCCTGCTCAAGCTCGCCAACTCCGCCCTGTATCCGCAACTGGCCGGCAAGGTCAGCACGGTCAGCGACGCCATCAAGATGCTGGGCTACGACGAGGTCCGCCTGGTGGCCAGCAGCCTCGCATGCCTGGGCCACTTTGCCGGCGGACGCCAGAAGCGCCTGCACGAGGAGTCGACCACCGCCTTCCTTGCCGGCCTGATCGCACGCCACCTCGCAACACGGGCCGGCATCAAGGACGTCGAGCAGGCGTTCATCGCCGGCCTGCTGCTGCACCTGGGCACGGCGCTGGCCCTGTTCTACTTTCCCGAGGACCATTGGGAAATCGAGAATCTCATCAAGCGCGGCAGCACGCCGGACGACGCCGCACGCAAGATCCTCGGTCTCACGCTACCCGAACTCGGGCACGCAGTGGCCAAGATATGGGGCCTGCCCCCGGCGGTGATCGACTGCATGATCGACGCGTCCGCCGGCGCGGAGGGCCCCGAGACCCGCCTGTTGCGGCATATCGCGCGCTTCGCCAACCTGCTGGCACGCGTCGACGCCGAGCGCGACGACAGCGCGGCACTCGCCGCCGGCGCCGCCGCACTTGAGCCGCGGCTGCCGCCGTCGGACGTCGCGCCGTTGCTGGCCGCCGGGCTCGACAAGCTCAAGGCCTTCGCGCCGGCGCTCGAAATCGATCTCGACAAGAGCGCCTGCGTCCTGCGGCTGGAGAAGTGGCTCGCGGCAAACGCCGTATTCAGGCCCTCTATCACCCCATAGGAACATTTCACCGGCCAATGCCCGCAATGCGGGACGGCCGCGGCTCCTGCGCTAGTAGAATCCGCGACGTTCGAAAAGAACGATCCATTCCCGGAGGCCTAGGCTGTGACAGCTCCCATCGCTACCAACCAGACGATCCTGGTCGTCGGCGGCGGTATTTCCGGCATGACCGCAGCGCTCGAAGCCGCTGAATGCGGCAAGCAAGTGCTGCTGGTCGAGAAGACGCCGACCCTGGGCGGACGCACCGCTCAGCTTTACCGCTATTTCCCCAAGATGTGCCATCCCACCTGCGGGATGGAAATCAATCTGAAGCGCATCAAGGGCAACCCGAACGTTCGCACCATGACGATGACCCAGGTGGTCGCCGTCGAGGGCAGCCGCGGCGACTACAAAGTCACGCTGAAGGTCGCTCCGCGCTACGTCAACGAGAACTGCACGGCATGCGGCAAGTGCGGCGAGGCGGTCAGCGCCGAAGTCGCCGACGCCTACAACTACGGCCTCTCCAAGGTCAAGGCGGCCTACCTGCCGCACGTGATGGCTTACCCGCAGCGCTACGTCATCGACGCTTCCATCGTCGGCACGCCCGAGGGCGAGAAGGCCAAGGCGGCCTGCCCGGTGAATGCCGTCGACCTCGGCATGCAGGAAGAGACGCTCCAGATCAACGTCGGCGCCGTCGTCTGGGCGACCGGCTGGCGTCCCTTCGACGCCAACAAGATCCAGCCCTACGGCTACGATCGCATCAGCAACGTCATCACCAGCGTCGAGTTCGAGCGCCTGGCCGATCCGCACGGTCCCACCGGCGGCAAGCTGCTGCGCCCCTCCGACGGCAAGGAAGCCAAGAACGTCGCCTTCATCCAGTGCGCCGGCTCGCGCGACGAGAACTACCTGCGTCACTGCTCGCGCATCTGCTGCATGGCCTCGCTCAAGCAGACCCAGTACGTGCGCGAAGCCTGGGGCGACGAAGGCAAGTCGACGGTCTACTACATCGACATCCGCGCCATCGACCGCTTCGAGGATTTCTACGCCAATGTGTGGAAGGATTCGACGGTCAGCTTCGTCAAGTCGAAGGTCGCGCGCATCGCCGAGAACGAATCCAACGGCAACCCGATCCTGCACGGCGTGAACACCGAGGGCTACCACCGCTACGCCACCGAGCACGACCTCGTCGTGCTGGCGGTCGGCATGGAGCCGGAAGTCACGGGCGTCAAGCTGCCGACCGACGTCATCATGGACTCCTCGAACTTCATCGAAGGCTCCAAGGACGGCGGCATGTTCGGCGCCGGCGCGGCGTCCAGCCCGCTCGACGTCAACCGCGCGGTGCAGAGCGCCACGGCGGCCAGCCTCAAGGCCATCCAGGTGATCCACAAGAACGCATCCACGGAGGCAGCGTAATGAACGCCCCCGCAACTCCCAAGTACGCCGCTTACATCTGCTCCGGCTGCGGCATCGGCGACAAGCTCGACATCGCCGGGCTGGAGAAGGTCGCCAAGACCGAAGGCAAGATGGCGGTCATCAAAAACCATCCCTTCCTCTGCTCGACCGAGGGCGTCGATCTCATCAAGAACGACATCGCCAACGACGGCGTGACCCACGTGGTCGTCGCCGGCTGCTCGCGCCGCGCCAAGGCCGAAGCCTTCTACTTCCCCGACAACGCCGTGTCGCGCGCCAACCTGCGCGAAGGGGTGATCTGGGTCGTGGCCGAAGGCTCGGAGCACGATGAAGTGCGCCAGGAGATGGCCGAGGACTACATCCGCATGGCCTGCGCCGAGATCAAGAAGATGGTGCAGCCGGCCGGCAACCCGAACAAGGCCGAGTCCAAGCGCATCATGGTCGTCGGCGGCGGCATGTCCGGCATGACGGCGGCGCTGGCCGCGGCCGAGGCGGGCTACGAGACCGTGCTGGTCGAGAAGACCGGCAAGCTCGGCGGCTTCGCCAACAGCCTGCTGAAGCGGATTCCCTTCAACGCCCCGCACGCGGAAGCGCAGCCGACCGGCGTCGAGGAACTCGCCGCCAAGGTTTCCGGCCACGCCAAGATCAAGGTGTACCTCAACTCGACGCTCGCCGAGACTGCCGGCGCGCCGGGCCGCTTCCTCGCCAAGATCGCGCAGGAATCCGGTTCCGTTGCCGAAGAGACCGTCGGCGCCATCGTCCAGGCCACCGGCTTCACGCCCTACGATCTGAACAAGCTGACCGAACTCGGCGGCGGCCAGGCCAACGTGGTCGACCAGGCCGGTCTCGAAGCGCTCGCCAAGGCGGCCAACGGCGGCGCCATCAAGCGCGCCGACGGCAAGGAAGTGAAAAGCGTCGTCTTCGTCCAGTGCGCCGGCCAGCGCGGCTCGGGCGGCAACGGCAGCGGCCAGCACCTCGAGTACTGCTCGGGCCACTGCTGCGCCACCAGCATCAAGCAGGCGACCTACTTCAAGGACGCCAACCCGGACATCGACACCGTCGTCATGTACCAGGACCTGCGCGTTCCGGGCATGGGCGAGGACTTCTACCGCAGCGCCCAGAAGAAGGGCGTGATCTTCACCAAGGCCAAGGTCAACGGCGTCACCGGCGGCGATGCCTGCAAGGTGAGCTTCAAGGACCTGATCCTCGATGAGGAAGCCACGGTCGAGCCCGATCTCGTGGTGCTGGCCACCGGCCAGGTGCCGAACGCCGGCGTGAACCTCGACGAATGGACGGCCACCGTCACCGCCGCCGAAAGCGGCGACGAGGCGGCCAAGACGAAGAAGTCCGAACTGCAGAAGATTTCGGTCCTGAACCTGAACTACCGCCAGGGCCCGGACATGCCGCAGTTCAAGTACGGCTTCGCCGACTCGCACTTCATCTGCTTCCCCTACGAGACCCGCCGCACCGGCATCTACGCCGCCGGCCCGGCGCGCCGTCCGATGGACATGTTCCAGGCCCAGGAAGACGCCACCGGCGCCGCCATGAAGGCGATCCAGGCGGTCGAGAACGCCACGCGCGGCCGCGCCGCGCATCCGCGCGCCTGGGACCTTTCCTTCCCGAAGGCCCGCCTCGAAGGCTGCACGCAGTGCAAGCGCTGCACCGTCGAGTGCCCGTTCGGCGCCATCGACGAGGACGAGAAGCGCTTCCCGCTGTTCAACGAGCAGCGCTGCCGCCGTTGCGGCACCTGCATGGGCGCCTGCCCGGTGCGCGTCATCTCGTTCGAGAACTACTCGTGCGACACCGTCGGCATGCAGATCAAGGCGGTCAACGTCCCCGACGAGTTCGAGGAGAAGCCGCGCGTCCTGATCCTCGCCTGCGAGAACGACGCCTACCCGGCGCTCGACATGGCCGGCATCCAGCGCCTCACCTACTCGGCCTTCGTCCGCGCCATTCCGGTGCGCTGCCTCGGCTCCGCCAACACCATCTGGATCACCGACGCGCTCAACCAGGGCTACGACGGCGTGATGATGATGGGCTGCAAGAAGGGCGACGACTACCAGTGCCACTTCGTCAAGGGCTCTGAGATGGCGTACTACCGGATGAGCAAGATCGACGACACGCTGAAGCAGCTGGGCCTCGAGCCCGAGCGCGTGCAGACGCACGAAGTCGCGATCACCGACAACGCGCGCGTCGCCAAGATGATCGACGAGTACGTCGCCCAGCTCAACGAGATGGGCCCGTCCCCGATGAAGGGCTTCGGCTGATTCAGGAGCGAATGACATGACTGCCAAGTACAAGAACGATTTCCTGAAGGAAGTCGAAGCCAACGTCGAGGAAGGCCACTGGGTCAAGATGTGCATGCAGTGCGGCGTCTGCGCCGGCTCCTGCCCGCTCGGCCCGCATTGGCAACACTCGCCGCAGAAGATCTTCATGATGATCCGCGCCGGCAAGCGCGAGGAAGTGCTGTCGTCCGACTCGATGTGGATGTGCACCTCCTGCTACAACTGCATCGTTCGCTGCCCGCGCAAGCTGCCGATCACGCACATCATGCACGGCCTGGCCAACTACGCGCACCGCCTCGGCATGGCGCCCAAGGGCCAGCCGACGCGCGAGATCGCCAAGCTGTTCTGGGACAACATGGTGAAGAACGGCCGCGTGAACGAACTGAAGTTCTCGCTCGCGATGTACTTCAAGGACGGCTTCGGCCAGGGCGTGAAGAACGCCATGGCGATGCAGGGCGTCGGCATGGGCCTGATGAAGGCCAAGCGCCTCTCCCCGATGGAGTTCTTCGGCGGCCACACCTGCAAGGACAAGAGCGGCCTGCAGAAGATCGTCGCCAAGGCGCGTGAAATCGAAGATCGCCGCAAGGGCTTTGCGGCTTAGGAGATCGAGAAGACATGAGCAAGAAACAGTACGCCTACTACCCGGGCTGCTCCTCGCAGAAGGGCGCTTCGGCCTCGAACTTCCCGGTCTCCATGCAGACGATGTGCGAGAAGCTGGACATCCAGCTCAACGAGATTCCCGACTGGAACTGCTGCGGCGCCTCCATCGGCTACGGCGAGGGCGGCGAACTGCCGCGCCTGGCGATCTCCGCGCGCAACCTGGCGCTGGTCGAGCAGAACCTCGCCGGCCAGGACATGGTCTCGGTCTGCCCCGCCTGCTGGCTGGCCAGCCGCGAGACGGTCGATCGCCTGCACGAGTCCGACAAGCTGTTGGCCGAGACCAACGAGGCCCTCAAGGAAGCCGGCCTGACGCTGAAGAACGAGGTCAAGCAGCGCCATATCGTCGAAGTGCTGATCGAAGACATCGGCTGGGAAGGCATGAAGAAGCCGGTGGTGAAGCCGCTCGAAGGCCTCAAGTTCGCCGGCTACGTCGGCTGCCAGACCAACCGCCCCTTCGGCATCAATGGCGAATCCTTCGAGAACCCGGTCTACCTCGACAAGATCGTCGAGACCATGGGCGCCGAAGCGGTGAAATACGACCAGAAGGTCACCTGCTGCGGCGGCGCGCTGGCGTTCTCCGAGCCCGACAAGGCGCAGAACCAGATCCGCCAGATCGTCGAGTCGGCCTACGACCATGGCGCCGACATGATCGTGACGCCCTGCCAGCTGTGCCAAGCCAACGTCGAGATCTACCAGTCGGAGATCAACAAGAAGCAGGGCACGAAGTTCAACATGCCCGTCGTTTACTACACGCAGTTGATGTCGGTCGCCTACGGCGCCAACACGGCGCAGGCCGGCCTCAACGGGCAACTGATCCGTGCCGAGAAGCTCGAAAAAATCGCCGGATAGCCGCATAAGCCGATAAGGCTTGTGCCGCGCAACATAGAAAGGCCGGAATCCACCGGCCTTTTTTTTCGGCTATGGTTTGCCTCGGATGCCCGTTTGATCCATGTCAAAAAAACGCACGGACAGAGGAGACAGCAGATGCAGACCGTAGTCTATAAGCCGTTGTCGTTCCGCAAGCTCAAGTCCGGGGCCGGCTATATCCGCCCCGCGTCCCACAAGGTAGTGCAAGTCGATTCTCCCGCCATCGAGGTGATGACGGACCTGCAGTGCGTCTCCGCGGCCACCACCGTGCCGGATGCCACGCTGGCCCAGGCGACCCAGGCCATGGTGGCGCGCAGCGTCCGCCTGCTGCTGGTCCTCGATCCCGTCGGCGAAATCCTCGGCCTCATCACGGCCCGCGACACCATGGGCGAGCGTCCGATCCGCCACATCCAGGAGCACGGCGGCAAGCACGCCGACCTCAAGGTGCGCGACGTCATGACGCCGATCGAAAGCATCGAGGTGCTGTCGATGGCCGACGTGCAGCGTGCTTCCGTCGGCCACATCGTCGCCACGCTGGAAAGCTGCGGCCGCCAGCATGCGATGGTAGTCGACACCGACCGCCTGAGCGGCGAGGAAGCCGTGCGCGGCATCTTCTCGATCACCCAGATCGGTCGCCAGCTCGGCATGCAGCTGCAGACCTTCGAAGTCGCCAAGACCTTCGCCGACATCAAGATGCTGCTGGCGGCGTAGGGGCTGCAGACCTTCGGGATTCCCGCCGCCTCCCGGGTGGCGGGAATTTCCCGATTGCTCCGGAATCAGCGCTGCGCCTTCCTCCGCAGCGAGGCACCGAGCACGCCTAGTCCGGCGAGGAACAAGGCGTAGGTCTCGGGCTCGGGCACGGCTGCCTGGTTCAGTTGCAGCGTCGCGGCGGTGACCAGCGCATCATCCCCGTAGTTGATGGGGAACATGCCATTGTTGCTGGTGAGCCACGCGAACACGCTGTCCCCCGTGTAGTTGCCGTTCGCGACCAGATCGACGCTTACGGTCCCGGTCTGCGGAACGCCGAAAGTGCCGTTCATGAACGAAGGCACGTTCCACTGGCTGCCGTTCAGGAATTGCGTATCGCTCGAAATGATGACGCGATCCGTGATCGGCGCAGCGCCGTTGATGAAGAACGCCGAAGTCAAGGTGAGCGTCAGCACGGCCGACGAAACCGTGCCGCCGGCAATGAAGTTCGAATACCCGGGGTCCGTCGTGAAGTTGAAGCTCCAGTAGGTAAACTCGTCCACGCCGTCACCGGTGGTGGCATAGGGACTGGGATTCGGCGCAATGAAGAAGTCGCCATTCTGCAGCGACTGCGCGCCCGGAACGGTAGCGGGATAGACGCTGGCGGCCGAGGCATGGGCGGTGATCGTGGCGGCCGATGCAGGCCCGGCCGCCACGATGCATCCGGCGGCGACCAGGGCGGCGTAGAGCGGGTTCTGTCTCATGGTAACTCCTCTCTTCTTGTGGAAAGGCGATACCAATATCATGTCGATAGCACGGCGGCATTAGTCCAACCGAGCTATCCCCCGCAGTTGCCGACGATCGTCGTATGGCCTTCGTCAGGCCGTCAACTTCCGGTAGATGTCGGCGATCCTGAGCGGCAGCTTGCGCACGTCCGCCAAAACCGTATAGCCCGCCGGACCGTACATGCGCTTCAGATAATCGGCGCCGTGCCGGTCGATGGTGACGCAGTAGCTGCGAACCCCGGCGCGGCGCGCCTCGACCAGCGCCTGGCGCGTGTCCTCGACGCCGTACTGGCCGCGATACTCGTCGCCGAAGTCGTCGGGCCGTCCGTCCGACAGCGTCACCAGCAGCCGGTGCCTGGCCGGCTGGCGCAGCAGCACCCGCGTCAGATGCCGCAACGGCGGGCCCATGCGCGTGTAGTCCTTCGCCTCGACCGCCGCAATGCGCCGTTCGATGTCGGCATCGTAGCGTTCGCCGAAATCCTTGATGCGATAGAGCTCGCAGCGCGTGCGTGTCCAGCCCGAGAAGCCCCAGATGGAGAAGGCGTCGCCGAGCGCCTCGAGCGCCTCGCAGAGCATCACCAGGGCCTCGCGCTCGGCGTCGTTCACCCAGCCCTTGGTCGAGCCGCTCATGTCCACCAGGAACGTCGCCGCGAGCGAACGATCGGCGCGCTGCCGCCGCGAGAACACGCGATCGTCCGGATCGCTGCCGCTGCGGCAATCGGCGATGGCCGCCACCAAGGCATCGAGGTCGATCTCCTCGCCGTCCGGCTGGCGCTTCAATATCCGCTCCTCGCCGCGCAAAGCCTCGAAGCGTCGCCGTACCTGACGGATGGCGGAAGCATAGCTGCGCCTTACCTCGTCGACGTAGCCGGGATCGCCGGGCGGCAGCACCCGCTCGTAGAGATGGCACCAGCGCCGACGGTAGGCGCGCCGGCGGTAATCCCATTCGTCGTAGACGAAGTCGGCGCTTCCCTCCGGGGCAATCGGTCCCTGGCCGTCGTTCTCCGTCGGCGTCCAGGCGCCCGGTCCGGCCGGCGTCAGGCATTCGGGCGGGATGGCGCCCAGGTCGCGCACCAGCGACTGTGCGGCCGCATGCGCGTCGGGCGGAAGCATCACGACTTCGCCGTCGATGGTAAGTTCGCCCGACGCCGCGTCGAGCGCCAGTTCGCTGCTCGTCTCGCCGCTGCCCGACTTGCCGAGCGCCGCCATCAGGCCGGCGACCGTGCGGCGCAGCACCCGCTTGTCCTGGACGATTCGGTCCGCGCGCACCTGCAGGGCCAGCCCGGCGCGCACCGGCGCCAGCGGCGCGTCGACGGGCGGCGCCAGCGCCATCAGCCTCGGCAGCCAGGCCAGCGACTCGGCGGCGGCCGCACCCGGATGCGCGAGTGCGGCGCGCGCCGCGTCGAGTTCGCGCGGCATGCCGGCGAGCGATTCGGCGAGGGCCTGCCGCAGTCCCGGCAGTTCGCGCCCGAGGACTGCCGACAACCGCAGCGCTTCGAGCAGGGCGAACCACGCGGCGGCCCGCTCGGGGTCGCCGTTGGCCGCCAGCGCCGCCTCGAGACCGGGCGTGAAGCTGCCGAAGCGGGCTTGAGCCCACAGCAGCGCGGCGAGTGCCCGGTAGCGGTCCATGGCGTCGGCGCCTTCGAGACTGGCGGGCAGGTAAAGCGTCTCGGTATCGGTCCATGCGCCGCCCCCCTCGGCAGCTGCGATCGTCAACGGGCGCCCGGACAGTCCATGCACGAAATGGGTGAGCCGCGCCTCGATGCTCTGCAGCCGCAGCCGCGGCACCGCGTGGGCGCGGCCTTCGATGTCGCGCAGGCTCGCCACCGCGGCGCGCACGCCCTTGCTATCGTAGGCGTCGAGCGCGGCGATGACCCAGCGCTCGGCATCCCCAGGCACCATGGCGCGCAGCGCCTGGGGCGCGAGCTCGATCACCAGGTAGCCGACTTCGATGTCCGTGCGCGCCGCCACCTTGCCCCAATGCAGCGCGAAGTCCTGCTTCCAGCCGGGCAGCAGGGCGAGCGCGTCGATCAGCCCGTCGTAGCTGCGGCCGGTCGAGATGTCGAGGTAGAAGATGTCGTCGAGCCGGGTCTTGAGCTCGTCGAGGGTCAGCCGCGGACTGTCGTCAGAAGACCGCACGGACCAGGTCGTCGATCGATGCCGCCATGTCGGCATCGTCGCCCAGCGCCCGGGCCACGGCGGCAATGCAGGCCTGGCGCTCCCCGACGCCGGCGGCGATCAGGTGGCCAGCGTGAACCAGCAGCCGCGTGCTCGCGCCCTCATCGAGGCCCTGGCCCTTGAGGTTGCGGGTCAGCTCCGCCACGCGCACCAGTCGGGCGGCCGTCTCGGCGCTGACGCCGGTTTCGCGCGCGACGATCTCGGCTTCGGCCTCGGGCGGCGGATAGTCGAAGTCGAGTGCGACGAAGCGCTGTCGCGTGCTCGGTTTGAGTTCCTTGAGCACGCTCTGGTAACCGGGGTTGTAGGAGATCACCAGCATGAAGCCCTCGGCCGCGCGCACCAGTTCGCCGCGCTTCTCCACTGGGAGGGCGCGCCGCGTGTCGGCGAGCGGATGGATGACGACGGTGGTCTCCTTGCGCGCCTCGACGATCTCGTCGAGATAGCAGATGGCGCCGGCGCGCACGGCGGCCGTCAGCGGTCCGTCCAGCCAGACCGTCTCGTCGCCGACCAGCAGGTAGCGTCCGACCAGGTCGGCGGCCGAGAGATCGTCGTGGCAGGCCACCGTGATGAGCGGCCGCTTGAGCTTCCACGCCATGTACTCGACGAAGCGCGTCTTGCCGCAGCCGGTCGGCCCCTTCAGCAGCGCCGGCAGCTTGCGCCGCCAGGCCGCTTCGAACAGGGCCACCTCGTCGCCGGCGACTCGATAGTAAGGCTCGTCGCGGATGACCTCCAGCTGCGGAGCGAGCCCGTGCTGCCCCGGTTCATGAGCCTTGGCAGTGCCCATGCGGCCGCGCCGATCCGGCCTTAGCCCAACGCCGCCATGGCGGCGGCGTAGTCCGGCTCGTTCTTGATCTCGGGCACCAGCTCGGTGTGGAGCACCTTGTCGTTCTCGTCCAGCACCACCACGGCGCGCGCCGCGACGCCCTTCAGCGGGCCGCTGGCGATCGCCACGCCGTAACGCTCGAGGAACTCGCGGCCGCGCATCGTGGAGAGCGTCACCACGTTCTGCAGGCCTTCGGCGCCGCAGAAGCGCGCTTGCGCGAACGGCAGGTCGGCCGAGATGCAGAGGATCGCAACATTGGGCTTGTCGTTCGCCTGCTTGTTGAAGGTGCGCACCGAGGTGGCGCAGGTGGGGGTGTCGAGACTCGGGAAGATGTTGAGGATCTTGCGCTTGCCGGCGAAGCCCGCCAGCGACACGTCGGTGAGATCCTTGCCGACCAACGAGAAGTCGGGGGCCTTCTGGCCCTTTTGCGGCAGGTTGCCGGAAACTTCGACGGCGTTGCCGCCCAGCGTAACGGTATTCGACATGGTTGTTATCTCCGTGGGTAAGCGCCCTCTTGGCGTGGCGCGAACCGCGAGAATACCGGGCTTATCGCGCCGAGGCTACCCCACCGTCGTAGCGGTTTCCGGCGCCGCGAGCCCAGCCAGGAGCGCGCTCATGCGCTTCCAGTGCGATCCTTCCCAAAACACGCGATTGCAGCGATCGCAAGTGCTGAAGCGCTCGTGGCGGCGCCAAACGCCGGGCGGCACGCGATCCGCCACCCGCTCGCGATCGATCGGTCGCAACGGCGCGTTGCACGCGAGACACAGCCTCAGCGGTTCCACGGCGGCGGCCAGGTCCAGGCGCTCGAAGATCTCACGCAGCTGCTGGGCAGGCTTCAGCGAGCGCACGTAGCAGCCGTGGCTGACGTTGCGCCGCTTGAGCAGTTCGCGGTCGCGCGTCAACACGATGCGCCCGTCGCGCTCTGCGATCGCCGCGATGTCGGCGTCGGCGAAGGCGTTGTCGTAGAGGGTGTCGAAGCCTGCCATGCGCAGCAGGCGTGCCAGTCCGCCGAGGTGGGCATCGGCGACGAAGCGCACGGTGCGCAGCGGACGCTCGCGCACCCGCAGCAGCGGCGTGATGTCGATCGACTCGAATTTCGGATAGACGGCGACGCGGTCGCCGTCGGCCAGCAGCCGGTCGAAGCCGGCCGACTCGCCATTGACCAGGATCAGTTCGACCTCGGTATGCGGCACGCCGAGCGCCTCGATCATGTGCTTCGTCGTCGCCGCCCGCGCGCACGGCGCGGCGAACTCGTGGCGCCGATGCGCGGGCGCCAGGAAGTCGTTGAGTTCCTCGTAGAAGCGGAAGGTGGCGATCGCCATGCTCCAGGATAGCCGAGCGCGACGTCAGGCCGCGAGCACCTCGAGCTTGTTGATCACCTTGTCCACATCGAACAGGCACCAGGCGTCGCGTTCGGCCCGCTCGCGCTCGCCCTCGGTCCAGACCAGACCCTGCAACGTCACTACGCGGTCCCGCGCGCCCACCCCGATCTGGTCGGCGTGCACGTACGGGTCGGATTCGAGCACCAGCTTGAGCGCCTCGGCGATCTCCTCGTCGTTGTCCTCCTCGGCCGGCGCGATCTCCAGTTCGTTGACGACATCCCGGCAGCCGCGCGCCCACCAAGCCAGCACGCCGGCCAGGCGCTTGTGGGACAGGCTGATGACATAACCGGACAGCGTCACGACTCCGTCCTCGACGCCGACCTCGACCGCGCCGCTGGGGTTCGGGCCCGCCTCGCGCAGCACTTCCCGTTGGTTCTTGATGCGCGCGAAGATGCCGCAATTCTGGAAGTCGATGTCGCGCAGCAACCAGCGGCAAACCGCATCCCGTGTCGCCCCATCGCCCATCAGCGGGCCGGCATCGACGCGCAGGCGATCCACCACCGGGGTGTCGCCGGCCGCAGCCGCTGCGGCTCCGGCCGCCAGCTTCTTGGTCCGCACGTCGCGCACCTCGCCCGTCAGCACCAGCGCGCCGTCCCGCCAGTCCATGGCGATCGGACCGCTGCCCTGCATGCCGATGCCGGCCTCGTGCTCGACGGCGGCATGGATCCGCCTGATGATTTCTTCCTTGCCCTCCATGTTCGGTCTCCTCTCGAATACGCGTGCCCGCACCTGGCTTCGACCCCGTCGCCCGGCAAGTCGTTCCGGCCGGGCAAGCCCGACACCTCCTCCAATGGGGTGTTCCGCGGCGGCGCCGCCTGTGCTCAAATGCGGGCGTTGCCGCGGGGCAACGGGAGGCGTACCGGCGCGACAACAAGACATGCAGATCGCCGTCAGCGAATTGATCGTCAGGTTCATGGAGCGGCTGGGCATCGGCCACGTATTCGGCATGCCCGGCGCCCATATCCTTCCCGTCTACGACGCCCTCTACGAATCCGCCATCGCCAGCGTGCTGGTCAAGCACGAACAGGGGGCGGCCTTCATGGCCGGCGGCTACGCGCGCGCCTCGGGGCGCATCGGCGCCTGCATCACCACCGCGGGACCGGGCGCCACGAACCTCGTGACGGGCATCGCCAACGCCTACGTCGAGAAGCTTCCGGTGCTGGTCATCACCGGGGAGACGTCGACGCACATCTTCGGCAAGGGCGGGCTGCAAGAGAGTTCCGGCGAAGGCGGCACGCTGGACCAGACCACGCTGTTCGCCGGCATCACCCGCTATCACCGCATCGTCGAGCGGACGGATTACCTCGCGCAGGTGCTGCGCCAAGCCGCCAAGATCCTGCTGTCTCCCGATCCGGGGCCGGTGGTGCTGAGCTTCCCCTACAACGTGCAGAAGGAACAGGTCGACGCCAGCCTGCTGGACGGCATCCGCTTCGCGACAGACCCGCTGCCGGTCTGCCATCGCTTCGCCGCGACGGCCGACATGGCCGCCTTGGTGGGGGCGGCCAGGCATCCCGTGATCGTCGCCGGCCACGGCTGCCGGCTTGCCGGCGCCGAGGAGGCGCTTGAAACCCTGAGCGACCAGTGCGGCATTCCCATCGCCACCACCCTGAAGGCCAAGGGCCTGATCGACGAGTCGTCGCCCCTGGCCCTCGGTTGCCTGGGGATCACCTCCGACGGCACCGCTTTCCGGCACATCGCCGAACGCGCCGACCTGGTCATCGTGCTCGGTGCCGGTTTCAACGAACGCACCAGCTACCTGTGGGACGATCGCCTGCTGGACGGCAAGAAGGTGATCCAGGTCGACCATGACGGCACGCAACTCGAGCGGGTCTTCAAGGCCGACCTCGCCATCCGCGGCGACATCCGCGCAGTGCTGCAGGACCTGCTGCTCCATCTCGATGCCGGCTGCGACCATCCGGATGCCGCACCGTTGCGTACCGCGCCCAGCATGCCGGCGCACTTCGCGGTGATCTCCCATCTTCTCGATCGGGCCGTCGCGACCTTCCCGCAGGGCACGCAGATCTTCGACGACAACATCATCCTGGCCCAGACGTATCTGCGGGCCTCGCCGCGCCACCGCTACTATCCGAACACAGGCATATCCTCGCTCGGCCACGCCATTCCCGCCGCCATCGGCGCGCGCAGCGCCGTCGAGGCGCCGACCTTCGCGATCATCGGCGACGGCGGCTTCCAGATGTGCTGCATGGAGCTCATGACCGCGGTCAACTACCGCGTGCCGCTCAATGTCGTGATGATCAACAACGGCACCCTCGGGTTGATCCGCAAGAACCAGTACCAGCTCTACCGCGAACGCTACATCGACTGCGAGTTCGTCAATCCCGACTACGCGCTGCTGGCGCGCTCGTTCGGCATCGCCCATTGGCGCGTGGAAACGGTGAGCGACGTCGAGCGGCTCTTCGTCGAAGCGGACCTCGCCGGCGGCATCAACCTCATCGAGATCGTCTGGGACAAGGATGTCTTCCCCGCCTACCGATCCGAGCGCTGAGCCGCATCACCGCTTCATCGTCGTCGTCCCGGTCGCCGACCGGCCGCAGCACTTGCGCGCCTTCCTCGCCAGCCTGGCGGATTCGCTGCAGCGGTTTCCCTATGGCGACGGCCGGCTGGTGCAGGTGCTGATCGCCGACGACAGCATGGACGCGGCCTGCATCGCCGACAATCGAGCCCTCGCCGCGAGATACGACGCGCTCGGCCTCCCCTGCCTGCATTTCGTCCCCGACGCACAGGCTGCACTCGTCGACGCGCTCGGTCCGAGAGCCCGCTTCCGCCGCATCGTCGGCGATGCCCCGCGCGAGCGCTTCGCGCACAAGGGGCAGGGCGCAATGCGCAATATCGCCTACCTGAAGCTCGCGCGCCTGCTGCGCGACGCCCCGAATGCCGAGCGGACGCTGATCTGGTCGGTCGACAGCGACCAGGAGTTCAAGGTCAAGATCGAAACGTCCGGAGGAGACGAGGAAGTTGCGCTCGACTTCTTCCATGCGCTCGACGCCGTCTTCAGCCGCACCGATGCTCTGGTGGCGACCGGCAAGGTCGTCGGCGATCCGCCGGTTTCACCGGCCGTCATGACGAACAACTTCCTCGACGACGTGCTCGCCTTCCTGCGCGACACGGCGGCGCGAAAGCCGGATGCCGCGTGCTCGCACCATGCCGCGGAGGCCAGGCGCCAGGGGGAAGCCGCCTACCACGACATGGCCGACCTGTTCGGCTTCGCGCCGGCGGAGCCCTACCGCTACCGCTGCACGCTGGCCGGCGACCATGCCGAGGCCGACTGCTTCGCGCATTTCGCCTTTCGCCTCGGCGGCTTCTTCCACGGCGAGCATCCGACGCGCGTCTCCTACTACCAGCCCGGCGACGCCCTCGCCTCGCTGCAGGCCGCTCGCACGGTCTATGCGGGCAACTACGTCTTCCGCGCCGCGGCGCTCGATCACTTCCTGCCGTTCGCCAACCTTCGCCTGCGCATGTCCGGACCGACGCTCGGCCGCCTACTGCGCGCCCGGCTCGGACCGCGCTTCGTTTCCGCCAACCTGCCCATGCTGCACCGGCGAACCGTCGAAGGCACGTCCCAGGCGGAGTTTCGCCCAGGCATCGCCGTCGCGGCGGAGCGCGTCGACATGAGCGGCGAGTTCGAGCGGCAGTTCTACGGGGACGTCATGCTGTTCGCCATCGAGCGCTTGACCGACGGCGGATTCCCGCAGCGGCAGGCAACGGATGCGGACATCGACGCCACGCTCGACGGCGTGCGCGAGGAAATGCTGGCGCGGTATAACGCCCGCCACGCGGCCATTCGCGCCAAGCTGGAGGCGGCCGATGCCTTGCTGAGAGACGAAGGCAACTGGTGGAACCGCGCCGCCCGCCACGCGCCCGCGGTCCAGGGATTTGCCGCCTTCTTCGCCAACGTCGCGCGCAACTTCGCGGAGGACGGCGAAGCCTGCCGGCGCATCAACGCCGCCGACGGCTGGGCGCGCTGGCGCGCAGACCTCGGCGATGCCGTGAAGCGCTACCCGGGCGATTGCGACGCCTGGCGGCAGGCGCTCGCCGCATGAGCGCGGCGCTGCGCCGCTGGCTGCACCGGCAGCGACGCCCCCTGCGCTACGCGCTGCTCGACGCACTGCTGCGCGACCAGGCGCCCGATCCTGGCGAGGCCTTGCGGCGTCGCGACGAGGCGCTGCGCGCCATCGTGCGGTTCGCCGCGCGCGAGACCGACTACTACCGCGATCGCTACGCTGCCGCCGGCATCGACGTCGACGGCGAATGGAAGGTCACCGACCTCCCGCCCCTGACCAAGGACGACGTCCGGCGCGAGCTCGACCGACTGCTGGTGCGCGGCAGCGATCGCGCAGCGGCGAAGATCGGCCACACCGGCGGCTCGACCGGCAAGCCGCTGGCGTTCTGGTACGACGAGTTCAAGCACGAACTGATGCGGGCCGGCATGTGCCGCGCCTACATGGGGTCCGGCTGGCAGCCGGGTGAGCGCATCATGAACTTCTGGGGGGCGCGCCAGGACACCGTCGCCGGCGGCGTGTTCGCCTCCGGCTGGGAAGATTTCATCGCCGCCGAGCGGACCGTCTCCGCCAGCCAGTACACGGCGGCACAGCTCGACGACTGGGCGCGCGCCATCCGTACCTACCGCCCTGTCCTGTTGCATGGATACACGACGGTCCTCACTGAACTCGCGCGCCGCGTGATCGCGCGGAGCATCGCCATGCCGCCGACGCTGAAGGGCGTCTATCCGACCGCCGAGGTGCTCGACGAGGCCCAGCGCGAGCTGATGCAGCGCGCCTTCGGCTGCCACGTCTTCAACCAGTACGGCAGCCGCGAGATCCCCAACATCGCCTGCGAATGCCGCCACGGCAATATGCACGTGTTCACCGACATGGTCCATCTCGAGTCGCTCGACGAGGGCGGCGAGAACCGGCTGCTGGTGACCTCGCTGACCAACCGCCTGATGCCCTTCATCCGCTACGACATCGGCGACTCGGGACGGCTGCTCGACGGTGAATGCGATTGCGGCTGGCCCTTCCCGCTGATGGCGATGGGCATGTGCCGGCGCAACGACCTCATCCGCACGCGCGACGGCCGGACCTTCCATCCCTCCTACTTCAATCGGCTGCTCTATGGGGTGACGGAGATCGAGCAGTACCAGTTCGTCCAGGAAGCGCCGGATCGGATGGTGCTCAATGCCGTGGTGGGCGCGCCGCTGGACGATGCGCTGGCGGAGACGCTGGGGGAGCGCATCCGGCGAGAGGTGGACGACGGCATGCGCTTCGAACTGAACCGCGTGCCGGAAATCCCGCGCACGGCGTCGGGCAAGCATCGCTTCGTCATCAGCCGTTGCGGGTGATCCGGAGCGCCGGTTCGCGGCGCTCCATGTCGGGCCCTTCTACTTGCCGATCTGGCGGCTGACCGCGTTTTCCTGCTGGTTGAGGGAACGCTGTTCCTGCTTGGTGATGTGGCCGCCATTCTGCGAGGCCATCGCGCGCTCCTCGCGCCGGATCTGGCGGTCTTCGCGGTGGAGCTTGGCCGCTTCGGCCTTGCTCATGTCGCCCTCCTTGACCTCTTCGTGGATGCGCTTGTTCTGGTTGGCCAGCCGCTTGTTGACCTCGACACGGCGCGGATGGTCCTTCTGCCAGTCGGTCTGTGCCATTGCCTGGCCGGCCGCGGCGGTGATGAAGAGGGTGCTCAGGGCCAGCAGGCCGATCTTCTTGCTCTTGGACATGCGTGCTCTCCTTCGTTATCGGATGGTCCGGACCGTTCGCCGGATGAGCAATTAACGCATGCTGCCCGCGCCGGCGGACAGGAGATTTGTAACGCGCTGTAAGGGTGTAACGCCGCGACGGCCGGCCGTCGCGGCGCGGCCGTCATTCCTCGTCTTCGAACGGGTAGTCGCCGTCTTCCATGTTGGCGAGCCGCTGCGCGGCCTCGCGCTCTTCCTGCATGCGTTTTTCCTTGACCTTCTCGGCGCGCGCCTTGGCCTCGTCATCGTTCAGCGGAATCGATTCCTCGCCGAACATCACCTGGCGCAGAAAGCGGAAGCCGAACTGCATGAGTTCGACGTCGTCGCCGACGATCTTCTCGCGCTCTTCCTGGGACAGGGCGAACAGCTTGCCGAAGGCGTCGGAGGCGACGAAGGCGCGGAACTGGTCGTGGTCGTAGCAGGCCATGAAGAACAGCTGGCGGCTCTTCAGCGACGGCTTGCCGATCGAGGGGCCGGAGGACTTCTTCTTGAGGATCAGCTGGCGCCAGCCGCGCGCCAGTTCGTCGTACTCTTCGACGCCCTGCTCCTTGCGGTACTCCTCGATGGTCAGACTGCGCTGGACTTCGTGGCCCTTGCAGTGGTCTTCCTTCACCAGCGCGTAGGACGCGGTATCGAAGGCTTCGCCTTCCTTGCGCATCGAGACCAGCGCGACCGGATAGTAGCGGCAGGCGGTCGGGCGGTCCTCGTAAACGCCGCAGCCTTCGGGCGTCATGAACTGGCAGGCCGTGCCGCCTTCCACCGGGCGGAACTTGACGCCGGCGATGTCGTCCTTGTCGAACTCGTAGGGGAAGGTGTACTGGGTGAGGAACTCGGCCGACGACAGCTTGAGGCGCTTCTTCAGGCGCACGATGTCGTAGGGCGTCAGCGAGATGTCGATGTTCGAACAGCAGGCGTTCCAGCAACCGATGCCCTTGTGGCAGGAGAACTGGATGACGTGGTTGCCGTCGACCATGTTGGGCACGACGGGGCTCTGGAAGGGGACGTTCGGCTGGGACATTGGAAACCTCGGAACTGCGGGGATATTCGGATTGCCGTGCTAAAACAGGCCGGCGAAATTCTACGAGACCTCCGGCCAGAAAAACACAGGCCGGCGGTCTGTGCGACCACCGGCCTGCGAGTTTAACAGCCTAGGCGCAGCTTAGTGCGGCGCGGCGGCCTTGAACAGCTTGGACTTGTCGACCAGATCCACGTGCTTGCGCTTGAAGCAGGTCCACTTCTTGGCCTTCTTGTCGTAGATCGAGTTCACGAAGCAGTGCCAGTTCTCCTCATCGACGAAGTTCTTGTCGGTGCGGTAGTAGAAGCCCGGGTAGCGGGATTCTTCACGGAACTGGATGTGCTTCATGTGGGCTTCCGCCGTCAGGATACGGTGGTAGTTTTCCCAGGCGCGCAGCAGTTCGTGCAGGTCCTTCGCACGCATCTTCTGCGAGTCTTCCTTCAGCATCTCGAGCTTCTCTTCCGCAACGGCCAACATCTTGTCGTTGGTGTTGTAGTAGGTGCCGACGCCGGCCACATACTCGTCCATGATCTTCTGCAGGCGGAACTGCAGCATCTTGGGCGTGATGTAGTTGGGGTTGACGTCGATGGCGGTCGAGTAGTTCTTGTGCTCGAGGAAGTTCTTGACCGGCTTCCAGATGGCAGCGGCGATTTCCTCGGGCGTCTCGTCCAGCTCGGGCTTGAGGTCCGGGTTGTCGAGGACGTACTTGACCATGCCCTTGGCGGCCATGCGGCCTTCGGCGTGCGAGCCGGAGGAGAACTTGTGGCCGGAGGCGCCCACGCCGTCGCCGGCGGTGAACAGGCCCTTGACCGTGGTCATCGAGCGGTAGCCCCAGTTCCAGCCCTTCGGCAGGTGATCCGGAACGCCCGGCAGCTCTTCGGTGGTCGGCGCGCCGACGTCCGTCGGGCCGGACACCCAGATGCCGCAGCAGCCGGAGTGCGAGCCGAGCAGGTAGGGTTCGGTCGGCATCAGTTCGGACATCTTCTTCTCGGGCTCGATGTTCTCACCGACCCAGATGCCGCACTGGCCGATACACATGTCGAGGAAGTCTTCCCAGGCCTCGGCTTCGAGGTGCTTGACTTCCTTCGGCGACAGCGTCTCGCGCAGCTTGGCCAGCGCGGTGACGGTGTCCATGTAGATCGGGCCGCGACCTTCCTTCATCTCCTTGAGCATCAGGTGGTTGCGCAGGCAGGAGGCGGGAACGGCAGCCTGGCCATAGGGCGGGTAGTCGTTCAGCATCTCCTTGTTCTTGGCCATGTAGTCTTCGCCGTAGGCGTTGGCGGCCTTGGCCTTGAACAGCAGGAACCAGGCGCCGACCGGGCCGTAGCCGTCCTTGAAGCGGGCGGGCACGAAACGGTTTTCCATCATGGTCAGCTCGGCGCCCGCTTCCGCGGCCATCGAGTAGGTCGAACCGGCGTTCCACACCGGGTACCAGGCGCGGCCCTGGCCTTCACCGACGGAGCGGGGACGGAACAGGTTGACGCAGCCGCCGGCGGCGAGCAGCACGGCCTTGGCCTTGAAGATGTAGATCTTGTTTTCGCGGGTCGAGAAACCGGCGGCACCGGCGATGCGCTTCGGGTCGTTCTTGTCGTTGATCAGGTGAACGATGAAGACGCGCTCCTGGATGCGGTCGAGGCCGAGCGCCTTCTTGGCGGCTTCGGCGACGATCCACTTGTAGGATTCGCCGTTGATCATGATCTGCCACTTGCCCGAACGCACCGGCTGGCCGCCGTCCTTCAGGGCGGGCAGGCCTTCGCGCTGCGACTCGGCGCCGTCGTGACGCACGCCGTTGGCGTCCGTCTTCCAGATCGGCAGGCCCCACTCTTCGAACAGGTGCACGGAGTCGTCGACGTTGCGGCCCAGGTCGTAGGCCAGGTCGTCACGCGTGATGCCCATCAGGTCGTTGGAAACCATGCGGGCGTAGTCGGCGGGGTCCTGCTTGTCGCCGATGTAGGTGTTGATGGCGGAGAGGCCCTGGGCAACGGCGCCCGAACGGTCCATCGCAGCCTTGTCCACCAGCTTGATCTTGAGATCCTTGCCGGTTTCGGCCTTGACGGCCTCGGCCCAGCGCATGATTTCGTAACCGGCGCCGGAGCAAGCCATGCCGCCGCCGATCAGCAGAACGTCGACCTCTTCCTGGACGACTTCCGGATTGTCAAAAGTTCCAGCCATTGTCTTTTCCTTTGCTCTGAATTCTTACTTGCGGATCAGCTCGGCAGGATTGCCGGCGCGGAAGCCACCCATCATTTCACGGGTGAAGGAGCCGCTCTTCTCGAGGTCGGCCAGCTTCGGCATGGGCTTGCCGCCGAACGGGTCGATCGAGCCTTCGGCCGTCGTCCGGATCGGGAACTTGAAGCGCTTCATGTTGCCGTTGCGGAACTTGATGGTCCACATGATCGAGTCCGAACCGCGCAGCGGCTGCACCGAGCCGCCCAGCGGGACGATGTCGGCGTAGTGACGCGCTTCGATGGCGCCCTGCGGGCAGATCTTGACGCAGGAATAGCACTCCCAGCACTGCTCCGGCTCCTGGTTGTAAGCCTTCATGGCGTGGCCGGTGTCGGAACCGTCCTTGTCCAGCTTCATCAGGTCGTGCGGGCAGATGTACATGCAGGCGGTCTTGTCCTGACCCTTGCAGCCATCGCACTTTTCGGTACGAACGAAGGTTGGCATTGCTTACTCTCCTTATAGCTATCAATCCGCTTGTTCAGCGGTCCGTCATTTAGATCCGACGCCACCTTGGCCGGGGCCTAGAACGCAGGCTGGGCGCTTCCGCTTCCGGCGGTGCGGCACTCCAAATGCAAGAGGCCCGCAGCATCGCGAGATGCTGCGGGCCTTTTGTTACGCGGCCGAATGTCCCTTCAGTTCGACCTTGACGTTCTGTTCGGCGGTGAGGCCCTGGTAGTACTTCTGCAGCACCTTGGCCACTTCCGGACGGCTGAACTCGACCGGCAGGGGCTGGCCTTCGGACAGCATCGAGCGGACCTTGGTGCCCGACAGCAGGATGCGGTCATCCTTGGTGTGCGGGCAGGTGCGCTGCGAGGCCATGCCGCCGCACTTGTTGCACCAGAAGGTCCAGTCGATGTTCATGTTCTTGGTTTCGAGCGCGTCGGCGGGGATCTCGTCGAAGATCTTCTGCGCGTCGAAGGGGCCGTAGTAGTCGCCGACGCCCGCGTGGTCGCGGCCGACGATCAGGTGAGAGCAGCCGTAGTTCTGGCGGAACAGCGCGTGCAGCAGCGCCTCGCGCGGACCGGCGTAGCGCATGTCGAGCGGGTAGCCGGCCTGGATGGTGGTGTTCGGGGCGAAGTAGTTCTTGGTCAGCACCTCGATCGCCTCGGAGCGCACCTCGGCGGGGATGTCGCCCGGCTTGAGGTTGCCCAGCAGCGAGTGGATCAGCACGCCGTCCATCGTCTCGATGGCGATCTTGGCCAGGTACTCGTGCGAGCGGTGCATCGGGTTGCGCGTCTGGAAGGCGGCGACGCGCTTCCAGCCCATCTTCTCGAACGCGGCGCGCGTTTCGGCCGGCGTCATGAACTGCTCGCCGTACTTCTCCTTGAAGCCGCCGGTGGACAGGACCTTGATCGGGCCGGCGAGGTTGTACTTGCCCTGCTCCATCACCATCTTGACGCCCGGGTGCGCGACATCGGTCGTCTTGTAGACCTGCATGCACTCGTGCGACTTGTCGATGCTGTACTTCTCGGTGACCTTCATGGTCGCCAGGATCTCGTCGGACTCGTTGCTCACCAGCGCGATCTCGCTGCCGGCCTTGATGCTCTCGTCGTCGGTGGACAGGGTGACGGGAATCGGCCAGAACAGGCCGTTCATCATCTTCATGCCGTCGCACACGCCTTCCCAGTCGCCGTGCGTCATGAAGCCTTCGAGCGGCGTGAAGCCGCCAATGCCCATCATGATGATGTCGCCAGCTTCGCGGGAGCTGACTTTCAGCTTCGGGAGGGATTGGGCGCGAGTCTGCTCGGCCTTGAGCGCGCTGCCTTCGAGCAGCAGGGGTTTGAGATTGCCGCCGCCGTGCGGTCTGACCAACGCCATTTGCGGTTCCTCCTAGGAATTTGGGGCCTGCAAGGCCCTTTTTTCGAGGCCTGAAGGCTAACAATTCCCCTAGGCGGGGACCAACTCGAATTTTCGATAAGCAAATAAGAAGCGCCGATTATTGGGATCGGCGAATGGCGTACCCGCTCGACCGCCTACGGCTGCCTCTTCTGCTTGGCCTCTTCGGCCTGTCGGCGCTTGAGCGCCCGCAATCGTGCGTCAACCTGCGAATGCTCGTAGAAGTCGCCGTCATCGGCCTTCTGGGCCAATTCGAACTGCTCGATCGCCGGCATCAGCAGGCCTTGCAGGTAATACGCCTCGCCCTGGGCGCGATGCTGCTGCAGGTGCTTGCCGAGCGCGGCATAGGTCTTCGCCTGCAGTTCGTGCATCCGGAAGTCCGTCGTGTACGCCTGCAGGTCGCCCACCGTGACCTTGAGCGCCTCCTGCGGCTGGTTGGCGGCGAGCAGGTCGTCGACCAAGGCGTAGCTGATCGCGCGCTCGGTCGGATAGCGGCTGGCCGCCCCGCGCAGCAGGCGGATCGCGCCACTCACGTCGTTTTGCTTCACTCGCAGGTCGGCGGCGAGCGTCTCGATCATCGGCGACGCCGCTTTCAGCCGGCGCAGCTCGGCGATCTGCGCCTCCGCCCCGGCGTAGTTCTTCACCCGCGACAGCGCCTGTGCCAGGCCGTAGCGGGCCGCCGCCTCGGAGCTGAATTTGCGTTCCTTGAGCTGCGTCTCGAACTCCGTCGCGGCGTCCTGCGGCGCGCCTTCCTGCGAACGCAGCTTGGCCCGCACCAGCTGGAAATCGAGCGAGTCCGGCACCTGGTGGTAGGGCATCGACTGGATGCGGTTCTCCATGTCGGCAATCCGCTCCGTGGTGAGCGGGTGGGTGCGCAGGTAGCCGGGTGCGTTGTTCTCATAGAGACGGCTGGACCGCTGCAGCCGTTCGAAGAAGCTCGCCATCCCGCGCACGTCGTAGCCCGAGCGCTCGAGCACCTGGATGCCCATGCGGTCGGCCTCTCGCTCGAAGTCGCGCGAGTAGCCCAGTTGCTGCTGGACGCCTGCCGCCTGGCCGGCAATCAGAGCGCCCTGGGCGGCGTCACCGCCGTGGCGCGCAGCCAGGATGGCGGCGGCCAGGGAGAGCAGGGTCGTCATGTAGGACTGGCTCTGCTGGCTGACGCCGCGGGCGATATGGTGCTGTGTCACGTGCGAGATTTCGTGGGACAGCACCGAGGCCAGCTCAGACTCCGACTGTGTCGCCTCGATCAGCGCCGTGTGGACCCCAATGTATCCGCCAGGCAGCGCGAACGCGTTGAGGGTGTTGTCGCGCAACGCGAAGAACTCGAAGTCCTGTCGCGCCCCTTCGCTGTTGGATGCGAGCCGGTGGCCAAGGCGGTTCAGGTAGCTCTCTACCTCAGGATCGTCGAGATAGGACGGCTCCTTGAGGCGAATCTCCTGCATGATGGATTCGCCGACCTTCTTTTCGGTCTGCGGAGAGAAATCGGCTTGGGAGGCTTCCCCGAGTTCGGGCAGCCCTTCCGCCAGAACGGCGGGGGCGCTCCAGGTCGCCGCGACGGCGGCGAGCAGAATCAACGAACGGCGCATGCGCGTATGATAGCCGGAAAGCCCGCGGCCACTCCGCGGCACGGCCAAGCCTAAGCCCTTAATGTGTAAATCTTTGTGACCGTCCGCGCGTGAACGTTCCGACCATTCTGGTGATCGAAGACAACGTCGACGACGCCGCGTTGATCGTGGAAGGTCTGTCGCGGGCCATTCCCCGGCAGCACATCGAAGTCTGCGCCAACGGCGGCATGGCGCTCGACTCCCTCAGGAATCGCGCAGCTCAGGCGGCACCGGATACGCCGGAACTGCCGCTGTTTGCCTTGCTCGACCTCGGGCTGCCCGGCCTCGACGGCCTCGAAGTGCTGCGCGCCATCCGCGCCGAACCGGCCCTGCGGCTGCTGCCGGTCACCGTGCTGTCGGCGTCGGACCGGGTCGAAGACATCCGCGCGGCGGCCCGCCTGGGCGCCAACAGCTTCGTGCGCAAGCCGGGCGAAGGTCAGCAGTTGGTCGAGACACTTGGCCAACTGGCCCGCTACTGGCTCGAACTCAATATCCCGCCGCCCTGCTGCGGCGGCCAATAGAGGATTCCCCGATGTCCCTGAACCATTTCGACGCCGGCGGCCAGGCCCACATGGTCGATGTCGGCGCCAAGAGCGAAACTGCCCGCCGTGCGCGAGCGGCCGGCACCATCACAATGCTGCCGGCCACGCTGGCGCTCATCAAGGCGGGCGCGGCCGGCAAGGGCGACGTGCTGGGTGTCGCCCGCCTCGCAGCCATCCAGGCCACCAAGCGGACCGGCGAACTGATTCCCCTGTCGCATCCCCTGCCCCTGACGCACGTGGCAGTCGAGTTCCGCCTCGACGAATCCGCCAGCGCGGTGCACTGCGACGTCACTGCGCAGACGGTCGGCCGCACCGGCGTCGAGATGGAGGCGCTGACCGGCGTCAGCGTCGGTCTGCTCACCATCTACGACATGTGCAAGGCGGTGGACCGCGGCATGCGAATCGACGGCATCCGGCTGCTCGAGAAGGCGGGGGGGAAGTCCGGCCATTGGCGCGCCGCGGAAATCGGCGGATGAGGGCCGCTTATCCGGGCATCAGCGGCGCATACTTGCGCGGAATTGTCGGGCATCGCAAAATCATCTGCCAATGGCCACACGGCCTGTACTGAAAATCACGGAGGAACGATATGGATATGACCCGCAGGACCCTGCTCAGGGGAATCGGCAGCACCGGCGTGCTGGCCGCGGCCGTCGCCGCCGGCGTGCTGACGCCGATCCGGGTGTTTGCCGCCGAATGGAACAAGGCGGCCTTCGAAGCCAAGGACCTGGCCGGCGGCCTCAAGGGCATCGGCGCGACGGGCGCGACGGACAGCAAGGACATCGTGCTGACTGCGCCGGAGATCGCCGAGAACGGCGCCGTCGTTTCGGTCACGGTCGCCAGCAAGATCCCCGGCACCAGTTCGATCGCCGTATTCGTCGAGAAGAACCCGATGCCGCTGTCGGCGAATTTCCAGTTCGCCAACGGCGCGCTGCCCGAAGCCCGCGTCAACGTGAAGATGGGCCAGACCTCGCTGATCAAGGCGGTCGCGATCGCCAACGGCAAGGCCTACGTGACGCAAAAGGAAGTCAAGGTCACCATGGGTGGCTGCGGCGGCTGACGCGCGCCCCCGACAAAAATCAAGAGGAAAGAACATGGCAGATCCGATGAAAATCCGCGCCACCATGGCCGGCGACGTTTGCGAAATCAAGGTGCTGATGAGCCACCCGATGGAAACCGGCCAGCGCAAGGAAAGCGACGGCAAGCTGGTGCCGGCCCACTTCATCCAGACCTTCGTCATCGCGGTTAACGGCAAGACGGTGATCGACGCCAACTGCGGCGTCTCCGTGTCGCGCAACCCGGTGTTCGGCTTCAAGGTCAAGGGCCCGAAGTCCGGCGACAAGGTGACGGTGAGCTGGGTGGACAACCTCGGCGACAAGCGCACCGACGAATCGACGGTAGCCTAGCACCGACGCAACGTTAGAATCGACCGGGAACAGCACCCGGAAACCAAAGGAGAGGCGGCGGACAACGTATCCGCCGCCCATCACGCGAGGAGAGACGATGAGACGCATCGCTGCGCTGTGCGCCGCTGTGCTTGCCGTGGCCGTGCTGCCGCAGCAAGCGGCCGCGAAGCCCCCCAAGAAGACGGCCGCCGCCCCGGCGCCCGCCCAAGCCCCGGAAGCGAAGGACGCGGCCACCGCCGAATTCGAGAAGTTCCGTGCCGTTCTCGAGGAAGACAACCCCGCCGAGTTGTTCGAGGCCAAGGGCGAAGACCTCTGGAAGCAGAAGCGCGGCCCCAACAACGCCTCGCTCGAACAATGCGACCTCGGCCTCGGCCCGGGCGTCGTCAAGGGCGCCTACGTGCAGACACCGCGCTACTTCGCCGACGCGGACCAGGTGATGGACATCGAGCGACGCGTCGCCTGGTGCATGGAGAAGCTGCAAGGCTTCAAGCACGAGGATCTCGTCAAGAAGCCCTTCAGCAATGCCAACTACACGCCGGATCTGGTCTCCCTGGTAACCTACATCGCCGGCCAGTCGCGCGGCATGAAAGTGGCGATCCCGCAGAAGCATCCGAAGGAAATCGCCGCCTACAAGATCGGTGCCGAGATCTTCAAGTACCGTGCCGGTCCCTACGACTTCGCTTGCGCCACCTGCCACGGCGAGGATGGCCGGCGCATCCGCATGCAGCAACTGCCCAATCTCGCCACCAAGCGCGACGCCATGCGCGCCTATGCCGGCTGGCCCGGCTACCGCATGACCGGCGGCTTGATGCACACGCTGCAATGGCGCATGAACGACTGCTTCCGCCAGCAGCGCTTCCCGGAGCCCGGCTATCTATCCGACGCGGTGACCGATCTGCTCACCTATCTCGGCGTGAACGCCAACGGCAACATCTACAAAGGCCCCGGAATCAAGCGCTGAGGACACCATGAAGAAGATCACGACTTCCCTGCTGCTCGCCGCGCTGCTGGCGTCCGCCGCCGCACAAGCCGACGAGGACTACCGCGCCCAGGCCATCGCCATCGTCAAGCGCGACTTCCACGACAAGGGTCAGGCGACGGTGGACCGTCTCGAGAACGACGCGGTCCAGTACGTCTGCAACCGTTACGCGAACAACCCGCCGCTGGCGCTGGCGCAGATGCTCCAGGCGGAGCAGGCCGCCGAGGTCAAGTATCCGGCTGGCGGCAAGCTGCTCGGCGACTGGCAGAAGGGCGAAAAGCTGGCACAAAGCGGCACCGGCTTCACCTGGACAGATCGGCCGGGCCTCCCCGTGGGCGGCAACTGCTACAACTGCCACGAGATCTCCCCCAAGGAGATTTCCTTCGGCACCCTCGGTCCCAGCCTGCGCAACTTCGCCAAGCTGCGCGGCAACACGCCCGAAATGGAGAAGTACGTCTACTCGAAGATCTACAACTCCAAGTCCCATAACCTCTGCTCGCCGATGCCGCGCTTCGGCCACATCGGCGCGCTCACGGAGGAACAGATCAAGGATTTGGTGGCGCTGATCCTCGACCCCGCCTCGCCGGCCAACCAATAGGAGGCCGCGCATGCCTTCGATCAGCCGGCGGGAATTCCTGCAGGTGCTGGCGGCCGCGTCCGCGGCGGGCCTGGCGCTCAATGCGCGCGAACTGCTGGCCGCCCCCGACGGCGCCGCTGCGCAGCGCTTTTACGACGTGCCGCGCTTCGGCAACGTGCACCTGCTGCACTTCACCGATTGCCACGCGCAACTGCTGCCCGTCTGGTTCCGCGAGCCGAGCGTAAACCTAGGCATCGGCGCGGCCGCGGGAAAGGCGCCGCATCTTGTCGGCGAGCGTCTGCTCAAGGCCTTCGGCGTGAAGCCGGGCAGCCGTGAGGCCCATGCCTTCACCTGCCTCGATTTCGAGGCCGCGGCGCAGACCTACGGACGCATCGGTGGCTTCGCGCATCTCGCCACGCTCGTCAAGGGCCTGCGCGCAGGCCGCCCCGGCGCGCTGCTGCTCGACGGCGGCGACACCTGGCAAGGCTCGGCCACGGCGCTGTGGACCCAGGGCCAGGACATGGTGGATGCCTGCAAGCGGCTAGGCGTCGACATGATGGCGCCGCACTGGGAGTTCACGCTCGGTCACGAGCGCGTGCGCCAACTGGTGGACGGCGATCTCAAGGGACACATCGAGTTCCTCGCGCAGAACGTGCGCACCGCGGACTTCGACGATCCGGTGTTCTCGCCTTACGCCATGCGCGAGATGAACGGCGTGAAGGTCGCCGTGATTGGGCAGGCCTTCCCCTATACGCCGGTCGCCAACCCGCGCTGGATGATGCCGGACTGGAGCTTCGGCATCCGCGACGAGGACATGCAGAAGACGGTCGATGAGGCCCGCGCGAAGGGGGCGAAGGTCGTCGTCGTGCTGTCGCACAACGGCATGGACGTCGATCTCAAGCTGGCGAGCCGCGTCACCGGCATCGACGCCGTCCTCGGGGGCCACACCCACGATGGCGTACCGCAGCCCGTCGCCGTGAAGAACGCCGGCGGCACGACGCTGGTCACCAATGCCGGCTCCAACGGAAAGTTCCTCGGCGTGCTCGACTTCGACGTGCGCGCTGGCCGCGTGGCGGACTTCCGCTACAAGCTGCTGCCGGTGTTCGCCAACCTGCTGCCCGCCGACCCCGACATGGCGGCCTTCATCGACAAGGTCCGCGCTCCCCACCTCGACAAGCTGCGCGAGCCGCTCGCCGTCAGCGAGGGCCTGCTCTACCGGCGCGGAAACTTCAACGGCGCCTGGGACCAACTGATCCTCGACGCGCTGATCGACGTCAAGGGCGCCGACATCGCGTTCTCCCCGGGTTTCCGCTGGGGCACCACTCTCCTGCCCGGCGAGACCATCGACTTCGAGCACCTGATGGACCAGACCGCCATCAGCTATCCGGCCACCACGCTGAACACGCTGACAGGGATGCAGATCAAGGCGATCCTCGAGGACGTCTGCGACAACCTGTTCAATCCCGATCCCTACTACCAGCAGGGCGGCGACATGGTGCGCGTCGGCGGCATGACCTACGCCTGCGACCCGAACGCCCGCATGGGCAGTCGCATCCAGGACATGCGGCTGGCGGGCAAGCCGATCGAGGCCGACAAGGGCTACAAGGTGGCGGGCTGGGCCGCCGTCGGCCAGGGGGTAACCGGCGAGCCGGTGTGGGACGTCGTGGCGGGCTGGCTGCGCGATCGCAAGGTCGTGACGCCGCGGCGCCTCAACGAGCCAAGGCTGATCGGCATGGCGGGCAATCCCGGCCTCGCCTGAGCACCGTCATCATGGCGGAGGACCGGCGGTGGTAATCTCCGTCTTTCCTCTTCCATGACAGGCGACTCATGGCCGACGAAGTCGAACTCAAGCTCGCCCTGCCGGATTCCGCGCAGCGACCGCTTCTAAAGCACCCGCTGCTCAATCACGCGGCGTCGCGCAAGACCGAGCGCCTGCTCAATCTCTACTACGACACGCCCGACCAGGCGCTGCGCCGCCACGGCATCGCCCTGCGCCTGCGGCGCCAGGGACGGCGCTGGCTGCAGACCGTCAAGTGCGCCGGCCGTTCGGCCGCCGGCTTGTCGTCGCGCCCCGAATGGGAGACGCCGTACGGCGGGCATTTCGATTTCTCGGCGGTCGACGACGAAGCGGTGCGCGCGTGGCTGGAACGCGATCGCATCCTCGGGCGCCTCGCACCGGTCTTCGAGACCAGCTTCCAGCGCACCACCTGGCGCTTCGAGCCGGTCCCCGGCGACGCGCTGCTGCTCGCCTTCGACCGCGGCTGGATTGCCGCAGCCGGGCGCCGCGAAGCGATCTCCGAGCTCGAGATCGAGATCGGGCACGGCGACGCCGGCCAGGTGTTCGCTTTGGCGCGAGCGCTGGCGCAGCGCGTCTGCCTGACGCCTGCCCTGCTCTCCAAGGCCGAGCGCGGGTACCGGCTGTTCGAGAACGCGCCCAGCGCCCCGGTGCACGCCGGCGACATCGCGCTCGAACCCGGCATGGCGCCGCTCGAAGGCTTCCGGCTGATCGCCATCTCGTGCCTCGAGCACCTCCAACACAACCATGCCGGGGCCGCCGACACCGACGATCCCGAGTACATCCACCAGATGCGCGTGGCGACGCGGCGGCTGCGCGCCGCGTTGCGGCTGTTCGGCCCCATGCTGCCCGAAAACTTCGCCGACGCGCTGCTGCCGCCGCTGCGCGAGCACATGCGGCTGCTCGGCGCGGCGCGCGACATGGACGTGCTGCTCGATGAGATCGCCGCGCCGGTGATGGCCGCGCTGGCGGCGGAACCGCGCCTGGCGGCGCTGGTCGGCGTGGTCACCGAGCGCCGCTTCCGCCATCGCAACGCCGCCAAGCAGGCGCTGCGAGCGGCCGCCTTCGGCCAGTTCATCCTGCTCGCCGGGGAGGCGCTGCATCGACTCCCGGCGCGCCAGACGCCGGCCGAACCGGAATCCCTCGCCGCATTCGCCGGGCGGCGCGTGAAGCGCCTGCACCGGAAGGTGCGTCGCCTCGCCGACGCTGCCGCCGCCGACGACCCCTCTTCGCTGCACGCGCTGCGCATCGGCATCAAGCGGCTGCGCTACGCCCTGGAGTTCTTCGCGCCGCTGACGCGGGGCAAGCGGCATCGCGCGCGCATCGCCGAACTCGCGGCGCTGCAGGACGCCCTGGGCAAGATCAACGACCTCGCCAACGCAGGACGCCTGCTCGAGGAGTGCGCGGGGACCGACCCGCGCCTGCGCGAGGCGGTGACCCTCATCGGCGGCTGGCACGCAGCGCGCTACGCCGCGCTGCTGGCTTCCGTACCGGGCGGCGTGCGTCGGCTGCACAAGCTGCGCCTGCCGAAACTGCTGTCATCCCCTCGTAACCGGGAGTTCCCATGATGACGCACCCCAAGCCGATGGAGAAGACCATGGACCTGATCCTTTGGCGCCATGCCGAAGCCGAGGAAGGCAGCGCCCGGCTGCCCGACGCCAAACGCCGCCTTACCGAGCGCGGCGAGAAGCAGGCGCGCCAGATGGCGCGCTGGCTCAACGACCATCGCCCGAAGAAGCTGCGCATCCTGGTCAGCCCGGCGCAGCGCACCCAGATGACCGCTCACGCGCTTGGGCTGCCGTTCGAACTGGAGCCGCGCGTCGGCACCGGCGCCGACGCTGCCGATCTCCTGGCCGCCGCCCGCTGGCCCGATGACGGCGGCGCCGTCCTGATCGTCGGCCACCAACCGACGCTCGGACGCCTTGCCGCGCTGCTGCTGGGCGGCGAGGAAGCCGACTGGACCATCAAGAAGGGCGCGGTCTGGTGGTTCTCCAACCGCACGCGCGACGGCGAGACGCAGACGGTGCTGAGGGCGGCGCTGGGGCCGGAGATGGTGTAGGCGCCAGCCCGGCGGCAGCGCGGCCGCCTCCTGCTAAAATCCCGCGCTACCAGCTGAATGCGAGGGCGAAATGATGTTCGAATGGTTCAACGCGCGCGCCGCGACCGATTTCGGAGAATCCCTGGCGGATTTCCTG
>DASVZI010000175.1:0-4235 GCA_036391735.1 Rhodocyclaceae bacterium | reverse complement strand
GCGCAAGCGCTCCTGGCCGAAGCCGCGAAATGGGAGGAAGGCGGCAGCTACCGCGTCGCCCTGCACGCGGTCATCGGCGGATTCGGTGGCGGCACGTCCGGTGCCTTGGGTGCGGGCGCCGCTGCGGCCGCGGCGCCCCTGCTGAACGAGTTCCAGCAAAACATTGCGGACAGCCTGAAGAAAGCCGGCGCGGGCGAGACGGTTTCCAAAGCGGCGGCCCAGATCATCGCCACCGGTACTGCCGCGGCCATCGGATCGGTCGCCAGTGGCGGTACGACTGCTGGGGCGGCGACCGTAGGAATTGAATCGCCCCGGCTCTTCTAGACACCTCGCACTGCCGGCCATCCTTCCCCTACCCCACCGGCGGCAGTTCCCTTCGGAAGCAGTACCCCGTGCCGCGCACCGTCTCGATCAGCACGTCGTGGCCGCTCGGCCGCAGCGCCTGGCGCAGCGCGCGGATATGCGCGTCCACGGTGCGGTCCTGCACGAAGACCTGGTCGCCCCACAGCTTGTCGAGCAGCTGCTCGCGGCTGAAGACGCGGCCGGCATGGGTGGCGAAGAAATGCAGCATGCGGAACTCGATGGCGCCGACATCGATCGGCCGTCCCGCCGCAGTGATGCGCTTCAGCGCCGGATCGATGCGCAGGCCGACGATCTCGACCACGTCGTCGGTGGTCTGCGGAGCGCGCCGCCGCAACTGCGCCTTGACGCGCGCCAGCAGCTCGCGCGGCGAGAAGGGCTTGGTCATGTAGTCGTCGGCCCCGGCGTCCAGCCCGGTCAGCAGATCGCTTTCCTGCGCGCGCGAGGTCAGCATGATGATGGGGGTCTCGCGCGTGCGCGCATCCGAGCGCAGCTTGCGCATCAGCCCCACGCCCGTGCCGCTGGGCAGGATCCAGTCGAGCACGATGAGATCGGGCAGACGCAGCGCGATGGCCTCCTCCGCCTCGGCGACGTTTGCCGCACTGCGCGCCTGGTAGCCGGCGCGCTCGAGGTTGGTGACGATCATGTGCAAGGTGATGGGTTCGTCCTCGACGACAAGAATTCCGCTGTTCATGGATTGGACCTCGCAAGCTCCCTGACTTCGCGCCGCAGCGCCCGGCCGGCAATGACGCCGAGTTCGGCAGCGATGCGCTCGACTTCCCGCTCGAGCAGTTGAAAATCGGCCTCGGCCGCCTGCCACTGGGCAGAGACGGCCAGCCCTTCCAGCCGTCCGGCGGCGTCGCGCGCGGCGTCGGCGCCGAGGCTGGCGAACATGCCGGCCAGCGTATGGAACAGCCTCGCGGCCGGGGCTTCCTGCCGCGCGGCCAGCGCCGCGCGCGCATCCTCGACCAGCCGCATTCCCTGGTCGCCCAGCAGATCCTTCACTTCCGCCAGCACCGCGGCGTCGCCGCCGATGCGCTCGAGCAGCGCCACGCTGTCGATGGCGGCGCGGCCGCCGGGCGGCGCGCGCAGCGTCCCGGCGCGTACGCCGGCCAGGGCCAGCAGCAACTCGTGCGGGCTGATCGGCTTCATCAGGAAGGCGTCCATGCCGGCGGCGAGGCAGCGTTCGCGATGCTGGCCCATGGCGTGCGCGGTCAGGGCGACGATCGGGACGCGGGTGCCGGTCGCGCGCTCGCGCTCGCGGATCAGGCGGGTCGCCTCGACGCCGTCCATTCCCGGCATCTGCACGTCCATCAGCACGACGTCGAAAGTCCGGCGCGCCAGCACTGCCAGGGCGCTGGCCGCATTGTCCACCGCGGCGACGCGATGCCCGGCCTTGGCCAGCACCTGCTGGGCAAGCCGGCTGTTGATGGCGTTGTCCTCGACCAGCAGCACCTCGAGCGACGGTCCGAGGGGGGCCGGCAGGATCGCCGCGCCCGACACCGGCGGCGGCGCCTGGCCCCGGCGGCCGGCCGCGGCCTTCATGAGGGCCAGCAGCTCGGAGCGCTTGGCCGGCTTGACCAGGACGGCGACGCCGTGGCGCTCGACCGCTGCGGCATGGCGCTGGCGCGCCGGGAGCGAGCCGAGCACGGCAACTTCGCGCAGGCCGGAATGCAGTCCCAGGCGGATGCGGATGGCCGCCCCGAAGGCATCGAGGTTCGCCATGCCGTCGTCGAGGAGCGCCAGGTCGAAGCGCTCGCCCGGCGGCGGCAGCGCGGCCGCCTCGACCACTTCGACGTTCCAGCTGCGCAGGTCGTCGACCAGCGGCCTGCAGCGGGCGTCGAGCAGCGCGAGCACGCGCAGCCCGGCGAAGTCCGGCGGCGGAGCCGATGCCTCGTGGGTACAGCCGAAACGCAGGTTGAAGCGGAAGGTGCTCCCCATGCCGATGCTGCTGTCCACCTGGATGGTGCCGCCCATCAGGTCCACCAGCCGGGCGGCGATGCTGAGGCCCAGGCCGGTGCCGCCGTACATCCGCGTGGTCGAGGCGTCGCCCTGGCAGAACGGCGCGAATACCACGTCGAGCTTCTCCGCCGCGATGCCGATGCCGGTGTCCGCCACGGTGAATTCGCAGGCGGTCTCCCCGGCCGGGGACTCGGTTCGCCGCACGCGCAGCAGCACTTCGCCGCTGGCCGTGAATTTCACCGCGTTGCCCACCAGGTTGGTGACGATCTGCCGCAGGCGCACCGGGTCCCCGAGCAGGACGTCGGGCACGTCGGCGCCGACGTCGCAGGCGAGCTCGAGCCCCTTGCGGCCCGCCTCGAAGGCCTGGGCCTTCAAGGTGTCGCCGAGGGTCTCGCGCAGCGAGAAGGGGATGCGCTCGAGCTCGAGGCTGCCGGCCTCGATCTTGGAGAAGTCCAGGATGTCGTTGATGACGGAGAGCAGCGCCCCGGCCGAGACCTTGACCAGCCCCAGATACTCGGCCTGTTCGGCGCTCAGCGGCGTCTGCGCCAGCAGTTCGAGCAGGCCGACGATGCCGTTCATCGGCGTGCGGATCTCGTGGCTCATGTTGGCGAGGAATTCGGACTTGGCCTGGTTGGCCGCTTCGGCATCGCGCCGCGCCGCCTGCAGCTCGGCTTCGGCGCGCTCGCGTCGCGCCACCTCGCGGCGCAGGTCGTCGTTGGCGCGGATCAGGCTCGCCGTCCTCTCGCGGATCAGGGTTTCCAGGTCCTCGCCCACCTTGCCGATCTCGGCCTTGGCGCTGCGGCCGCAGGCGCGCGCCAGCCCGGCCACCATCGATTGCAGCACGGCCGCGTCGATCGGCTTGGCGATGCAGTCGACCGGGGCGTTGCCGCTGCCGCGGAACGCAGGCCGGACGGCGGCGCCCGGCGGCGTGAGGAAGATGATGGGAATATGGCTGGAGCGCCGCACCTGCCGGATCAGCGTCGCCAGTTCCACGCCGTCCATGCCGCGCAGTCCGACCGCGATGAGGATCAGGGCGAAGTCGATCTTGAGTATCTGGCGCAGGGCCTCGGTGCCGGAAAAGGCGACCGCCACGCGGCAGCCGGGACCGGCCAGGGCCTCGCCCACGACCACCAGGCTGCCGGCTTCGTCGTCGACCACCAGGATGCTGATCGGCGCGGACGGTGCGACGTCGCCGCTCATGTCGTGGCCAGCCAGTGCCGCACCGTCGCGAGCAACTGCTCGACGTTAACCGGCTTCGAAACGTAGTCGGAGGCGCCCGCCACCAGGCACTTCTCGCGGTCGCCCGGCATGGCCCGCGGCGTCACGGCGATGACGGGCAGCGCCCGCTCGTGCGTCGCGCGCAGGGCGTGGATGACGCTGTCGCCGTCGATCTCCGGCATGCTGATGTCGATCAGCACGATGTCGGCGTCGGGATGGGCGCGCAGCGCTTCGATGCCCTCGCGCGCGGTTTCTGCCGGCAGCACGGTCATGCCGGCCTGCTCGAGCGCGGCCGTCACCGCATAGACGTTGTAGACGTCGTCGTCGACGATCAGCGCCTTGCGGCCCGCCAACTCGCCCGCCGCGGCTCGATGCTGCGGCGCCCGCGAGCGCCGGGCCGCGCCGGCGTCGCCGACGCAGCGCGCCAGATGTCTTGCGGTCGCGTCCAGGATGTCCTCGAGCCGGGCGCGCGCGCGCAGCATGCCGATCTCGACCGTCACGGCGAGCGGCGCGGCGGGCCCTTCGATGATCGCCAGCGGGAGGTCCGCGCCGCCGAGTCCCTCGCCGCTGATGGTGCGGATCAGCTCGACGGTCGTCATGTCGCCCAGGGCGGGGCCGATGACCAGTGCGTCGGTCGCGCCGTGCGCGAGGGCCTCGAGAGCCGCGCGGCCGCTGGCGGCGCTGCGGACCTCGCG
>DASVZI010000174.1:0-6234 GCA_036391735.1 Rhodocyclaceae bacterium | reverse complement strand
CTCGGCGGCGCGCCTGGCGCGCTTCGCCGGCTGCCGAGGCGGCGCCTCGGCGGCGGTTTCCGCCGCGGGGCGTTGCTGCGCGGTGCGGCGCTCGGGGAGTCCCGGCGGCGACTGCAATTCGGTGCCGGCGGCGATCGGCTCGTCGCGGCCGCCAAGCTCGGGATTCGCTTTCAGCATCATGCGCATGTAGCGCTCGCGGGCACGCGGCTGCGTCGGGTATTTCTCGCGGGCCATCTGGCGGAGCGTCAGTTCGCCGTCGGCAGGCGCGGCCGTCGCGGCGATCGATCTTGCGGGCTCGGCAGCCTGGGTGCGCGCGGGCGCTGCGGGAGGCTCGATGCGCGGCGCCTCGACGGCGGCCGGCAGGCCGACCAGCAGCGTGTATTCGCGCGACAAGCCGAACTCGCAACCCGCCGCGACGACGAAGCCGATCACCGGTTCGCGCAGGGGCATCGCCGTGGTGACGAGCAGCTTGATGCGGCCGCGCTCGCTGACGACCTCAACCCGGCCGCTGCGCGCGACGAAGTCGTTGCCGACGTCGATCTGCGGTTGGCGCAGCCGAAAACAGGAGGATGCGGGCGGAGGACCTTCCACGCCGGACAGCGGTATTTCGATGCGAAGCGATTGTCCCAGCACGGCACGCCCGGAGGGCTGGCCCATCTCGAAAGCGCTCGCATGGCCCGCCAACAGCAGCGCGATGCCGAAACCGGTTGCCTTGCATGCTTTTGATGACATGTCAATATGCCCCTGTCGAAGGGCGCATTATGCCATCACTTAGGGCATAACCGCATACCCGGTCGGGACTTTCGGTGTCCGATCGGGCTATTGCCGGGAGCGGTCTACACCCAATCGCGGGGCGGCAGGAAGTCCGTGTAGAGCGCCTCTTCCGGACTGCCCGGCGCGGGGCGCCAGTCGTAGCGCCAGGCCACCAGCGGCGGCAGCGACATCAGGATGGATTCGGCTCGACCGCCCGACTGCAAGCCGAAGAGAGTGCCGCGGTCCCATAGCAGGTTGAACTCGACATAGCGGCCGCGCCGGTAGTTCTGGAAGTCCCGTTCGCGCTGGCCGTACGGCAGGTCGCGGCGCCGCTCGCAGATCGGCAGGTAGGCGCCGAGGAAACCGTCGGCGACGCTCTGCACCAGCGCGAAGCAGCGCTTGAAGCCCCCTTCGTTGAGATCGTCGAAGAAGATGCCGCCGACGCCGCGCGGCTCGTTGCGGTGCTTGAGGAAGAAATACTCGTCGCACCATTTCTTGAAGCGCGGATGCATTTCCCTGCCGAAGGGATCGAGCGCCTGCCGGCACGACCGATGGAAGTGGACGACGTCCTCCACCATGGCGTAGTACGGCGTCAGGTCCATGCCGCCGCCGAACCACCAGACCGGTTCGGCGCCGTCCTTCTCGGCGACGAAGAAGCGCACGTTCATGTGGGTCGTCGGACAATAGGGATTGCGCGGATGGAGCACCAGAGAGACGCCGAGCGCCTCCCAGCGGCGTCCGGCGAGTTCGGGGCGCTGCGCCGTGGCGGAGTCGGGCAGGACGCTGCCCGCGACGTGCGAGAAATTGACGCCGCCGCGCTCGAAGAAGGCGCCGTCCTCGATCACCCGGACGATGCCGACGCCGCCTTCCGGCCGCCGCCATTTGTCCGTGCGGAACGGCTGGCCGTCGAAGTCGGCAAGCGCGGCGACGATGCGCTCCTGCAGCGCGGTCAGGTAGTTGCGCACCGACGCGGTATTCACAGCGCCTCCCGCCGGTGGGCGAAGCGATGGCAGCCGCGTCCGGCGCGCTTCGCGTCGTACATGGCCGCGTCGGCCTCGGCGATGAGGTTGTCGACGTCGTCGGCGTCCGCCGGGAAGAATGCGATGCCGATGCTTGCTCCCATGAGGTGGTCGACCCCATTGGCGGCATAAGGTGCGCCGAGGGCCTCGATGATCTTCTCGGCGACCCCGCCGGCCGCCGCCGGCTCAGCCACATCGTTGAGCAGCACCACGAACTCGTCGCCGCCAAAACGGGCCAGCGCGTCGGATTCCCGCACGCAGCCCGCCAGGCGGGTTGCGACCTGCCGCAACACCTCGTCGCCCGTTTCATGGCCGTAGCGATCGTTGATCGGCTTGAAACCGTCCATGTCGATGAAGAGCAGCGCCAGGCGGGTGCCGCGCCGGCGCGCCAGCAGGGCGTCGTGCTGGATCTGGGCAAGGAAGGACAGGCGATTGGGCAGGCCGGTGAGCACGTCGTGATGCGCGAGGTGGGCCATGCGCGCCTCGCTGTCGCGCAGCTTCGCCAGCAGATGGTTGAAGCCCTCGACGATCTCGCCGACTTCGTCGTGCCGGACGACGGGCAGCGGCGCCAGCGGCGCTTCGCCATCGGCCATGCGGCGCATCTGCTCGGCGGCCTGCTTCATCGGGCGCAAGGTGTAGCCGAGAAAGACGACCAGCCCGACGATGACGGCTGCGCCGATCAGCAGGCTGTTGCGCAGGTAGGCGGAGCGGATGCGCTCGATGGGCTGGAAGGCTTCAGCCGTCGGCAGCCGCGCCACGAGGAACCAGTCGGCGGAGGGCACGCCGACGAAGGACGCGAGATGTTCGACGCCGAAGGCGTTGACCGTGACGCCGGTTCCGCGGAATCCTTGCATCGCCTGGTCGTGGAGCTTGTTGGCTCCGGGCTGCGGCAGGGCGCGCAGCCGCATTTCGGGATTCGACGCCGCGACGAAGAGATTGTCCCGCGGCGAGACCAGCAGGAAGCCGCCGCTCTTGCCGATGCGATTGTTCTGGACGAGGTCGAGAAAGCCCGGGGCGTCGAGGGCGGTGGCGCCGCTGACGATCGCGACGACCTGCCCCGAGCGGTCCAGAATGGGCGCCGCCATGACGAGTACCGGCTGGCCAGACGCGCGGCCGATCGTCGGCTTGCCGATGGCGAACTTCCCCTCGTTGCGCGCGCGGATGAACCAGTCCGTACCGGAAAAGTCCAGCTGGCGTCGCTGGGGCAACGGAGGGAACTCCGCGATCACCCCGCGGCCATCGGCAGGAACGATCGCCAATCCGAGGGAGAAAAGAGGGTTTGAACTATGCCGCTGCTCGAGCCACGCTTCCAGCCTCTTCGGATCCTTCAGCAGGGCAGGCGGCAGGTCCGCCGCCGTGGCCTCGATCATCTGCTGGCGCAGGCGGATCTTGCCGTCGATGTCCTTCGCGACATACGTGGCGAGCGAAAACTGCTCGGCGGCGACAACCTCCTGGATGTCCGTCTGCAGGCGGTGCGACAGGAACGCCAGGCGGACGGTCTGGCTCAGGGCGACCAGCAGGACGCCGAACACGATCAGCCGGACGACCAGGCTGCTGGTGATGCGGCGCAGCTTGGCCGTCGGCATTGCGATCAGCGGCGGATGGCGCGATGCCCGATGTCGCGGCGGAACTGCATGCCGTCGAACCTGATCTGCTCGACCAGTTCGTAGGCACGGTTCTGCGCGAGCTTGACGGTGTCGCCGAGTGCGGTGGCGCAGAGCACGCGGCCGCCGGCGGTCACCACCTGGCCGTTCGCTTCCGCCGTGCCGGCGTGGAAGACGTGGGCATCGTCGGCGGCCTGCCGCGGCAGGCCGTGGATGACGTCGCCCTTGCGCGGCGTTTCGGGGTAGTTTGCCGCGGCCAGGACGACGCCCAGCGCAACGCGGCGGTCCCATTCGGCCTCGACCTTGTCGAGCCGGCCGTCGATGGCGGCATCCAGCAGGGTCACGAAGTTGCTCTTCAGACGCATCATGATCGGCTGCGTCTCGGGGTCGCCCATGCGGCAGTTGAACTCGACGACGTTGACCGAGCCGTCGCGGCCGATCATCAGGCCGGCGTAGAGGAAGCCGGTGAACGGGATGCCGTCCTTCGCCATGCCGTTGATGGTGGGCATGATGACCTCGCGCATCACCTTGGCGTGGATTTGCGGGGTCACGACCGGGGCGGGCGAGTAGGCGCCCATGCCGCCGGTGTTCGGTCCGGTATCGCCGTCGCCGATGCGCTTGTGGTCCTGGCTGGTGGCCATGGCGAGCGCGTGGGTGCCGTCGGCCATGACGATGAAGCTCGCCTCCTCGCCGTCGAGGAACTGCTCGATGACGACGCGCGCGCCGGCATCCCCCATCTTGTTGTCGAGCAGCATCATGTCGACCGCGTCGTGCGCTTCCTTGACCGACATCGCGACCACTACGCCCTTGCCGGCGGCGAGCCCGTCCGCCTTGATGACGATGGGCGCGCCTTCGGCGTCGATGTAGGCGTGCGCCGCAGCGGCGTCGGAGAAGGTCGTGAACCTGGCCGTCGGGATGCGATGGCGCGTCATGAAGCGCTTGGCGAAGTCCTTCGAGCTCTCGAGCTGCGCCGCGGCCTTGGTGGGGCCGAAGATGCGCAGCCCGCGGGCGCGAAAGACGTCGACGATGCCGGCCGCGAGCGGTGCCTCGGGGCCGACCAGCGTCAGATGCACCTGTTCCTTCTCGGCGAAGTCGGCCAGCTCGTTGATGTCCGTGATGGGCACGTTCTTGAGCTCCGGCTCGCGGGCCGTGCCGGCGTTGCCGGGCGCGACGTAGACGATCTGCAGGCCGGGCGTCTGAGCCAGGCGCCAGGCCAAGGCATGTTCGCGACCACCGGAACCGACGACGAGAAGTTTCATGTCTAGAGACTCTGGTTACGAGGCGCGCTGCCTATATCGAGCGCAGCGAGCCAATCAGTAGCCTCCCCGTGAGGGGAGGATGGGAGGGGCGGGCCCACTTGCCAGCCGGCGGAACGCCGAAGTCGAGGTGCGTCACGATGCGCGGTCGCCTATGGGAGCCCGGGAGCGTTAGTGACGGAAGTGACGGAATCCCGTGAAGACCATGGCGACGTTCTGCTCGTCGGCGGCGGCGATGACTTCGGCGTCGCGCACCGAGCCGCCCGGCTGGATCACCGCCGTGGCGCCGGCCTTGGCCAGCACGTCGAGGCCGTCGCGGAACGGGAAGAAGGCATCCGAGGCGACCACGGAGCCGACCACGGTGAGGCCGTTGTTCTCCGCCTTGATGGCGGCGATGCGCGCGGAATCGACGCGGCTCATCTGTCCGGCGCCGACGCCGACCGTCATGTTGTCCTTGCAATAGACGATGGCGTTCGACTTCACGTACTTGGCGACGCGCCAGGCGAACAGCAGGTCGGCCATCTCCTGCGGGGAGGGCGCGCGCTTGGTCACCACCTTGACGTCGGCTTGGGCGATGCGGGCCGCGTCGGCGGTCTGCACCAGGATGCCGCCGCCGACGCGCTTGTAGTCCATCTGCGCGGCGTCGCCCTTGCCGAGCGGCACCAGCAGCACGCGCAGGTTCTGCTTGGCGGCGAACACGGCGCGGGCATCGGCGGTGATTTCCGGCGCGATGATGACTTCGGCGAACTGGCCGGCCACGGCTTCCGCCGTCGCCTTGTCGATGGCGCAGTTGAAGGCGATGATGCCGCCGAAGGCCGAGGTCGGGTCGGTCTTGAAGGCCTTGCGGTAGGCCTCTTCGGCATTGGCTCCGATGGCCACGCCGCACGGGTTGGCGTGCTTGACGATGACGCAGGCGGCGGGCGCATCCGAGAACGCCTTCACGCATTCCCAGGCGGCGTCGGAATCGCCGATGTTGTTGTAGGAGAGTTCCTTGCCCTGCAGTTGCGTGTAGGCGGCGATGCTGCCCGGCAGCGGGTTCGGCTCACGATAGAACGCCGCCGACTGGTGCGGGTTCTCGCCGTAGCGCATGGTGTCGACCTTGTCGAAGGCGAGCTGAAGGCGATCGGGGAAGGTGGTCGGCTTGTTCTCGGCGTCGAGGCTGGTCAGCCAGTTGGCGATCTGGCCGTCGTAGCGCGCGGTGTGCGTGAACGCCTTCTTGGCAAGGTCGAAGCGCGTCTTGTAGGAGAGCGCGCCGCCGTTGCCCTTGAGTTCGGCCAGCACCGGCGCGTAGTCCTCGGGGTCCGTCACGATGCCGACGCCCCCGGCTTCGTTGCCGTGGTTCTTTGCCGCGGCGCGCACCATGGTCGGGCCGCCGATATCGATGTTCTCGATGGCGTCCTCGAGCGTGCAGTCCTTCTTGGCGATGGTCGCCGCGAAGGGATAGAGGTTGACCACGACGAGGTCGATGGTCGGGATGTCGTGTTCCTTCATCGTCGCGGCATGGGCGGCGTTGCCGCGGATGCCGAGGATGCCGCCGTGCACCTTCGGGTGCAGCGTCTTGACGCGGCCGTCGAGCATCTCGGGGAAGCCGGTGTAGTCGGA
>DASVZI010000173.1:0-13077 GCA_036391735.1 Rhodocyclaceae bacterium | reverse complement strand
CGACTGCACCGGAACTCGCCCCGTCGGCCAACCCGGTCGAAAGCCAACGCCCGAATGGAGTAACCAACCATGGAAGAATTCGTAGGCGGAATCTGGGATCGCTTCATCACCAGAGTCGCGCGCCGCGACCATCCCGAAGCGTCGGTGAAACTCGCCGATCTCGAGAAGATGCTCGGCGTGCTGTTCCGCGCACTCGGCGGCGACGCGGGCCTGCGCGTCGCCGGCGCGGCGGCAAAACGGCACGGCGCGCGGCGCCGGCTGCTCTCGCGCATCGCGGGCAGCGACGAACGCGTGTCCGAGGCTTCGCTCGACCTGGAAACCTTGCGCCTGCCGGCGGAGATCGCGCTGTTTCCCGAACGCTCGCTCAACCGCGACCTCTATCTCTGGCTGATCGCGCTCGCGGCCCATGAAACCGCGCCCGACGGCGCCGAGTGGATCGTGCGCAACCAGCGTGCGACGCTGCGCGCGCTGGAAGCACTGCCGGGGCTGGCGCCCCGCTATCGGCGGCTGGTCGCCGCGACGCTGGCGGAACGCATCGCGCCCGAGGCGCTGCCGGCCGACGAGGCGGCGCAGGAGCGGGCGGTGCGCGCCGCGCTGGAATCGCCGGGATCGGTCGCCGCGCTGCCGCCGCTGACCCGCTGCAAGGCCCGGCCGCTGCAGCCGGTGGCGCTATGGCTGATGCCCTCGCCGCTGGCACAGGCGGCGGTGGCGCGGCCGAATCAGAACGCATCCGGCGACCACGAATCGGCGGGCGAGGAAGTCGCGGCGGGCCGCAAGCGCCATCAGGCCGAGCGCACCGACGCGCCGCAGAACGAATCGCCGACCATGTTCCTGTTCCGCGCCGAGAGTCTGCTGTCGTGGGCCGAGTACGTGAAGGTCAACCGCGCGGCCGATGACGATCCGGATCCCGGCGCGGTGCGCAAGGCCGAAGACATGGACAAGCTGACCGTCGCGCAGGACGACCGCCCGGTCGCCTCGCGCGTGCGCTTCGACCTCGACCTGCCGTCGGCGGCGGCGGACGACGAACCGCTCGGCGCGGGCATCGCCCTGCCCGAGTGGGATTTCCGCCGCCACCTGCTGATGCCCGATCACTGCCGGCTGCAGCGGCTGCAGGCGCGCGACGTCGAGGCGGTGCCGCTGCCCGAGCACCTGCGGCGTCCGGCGCGCAAGCTGAAGAGCCAGTTCGCGGCGCTCGCGCCGGCGCGCCGCTGGCAGAAGGCGCAGCCGGACGGCACCGAGCTCGACATCGACGCCTGCGTGCGGTCGCATGCCGACCAGCGGGCCGGCGGCCACGCCGGTGCTGGCGCCTATCTCGCCCAGAAGCGCACCGAGCGCGACCTCGCCTGCCTGGTGCTCGCCGACCTCTCGCTGTCCACCGACACCTGGGTCTCCGACAGCCACCGCGTCATCGACGTCATCCGCGACAGCCTGCTGCTGTTCGGCGAGGCGCTCGGCGCGACCGGCGACCGCTTCGGCTTCTACGGCTTCTCCTCGCTCAAGCGCGGCAACGTGCGCTTCCATGAGTTGAAGGACTTCGCCGCGCCTTTCGACGGCGTGGCGCGCGGCCGCATCGCCGCAGCCAAGCCCGGCTACTACACGCGCATGGGCGCGGGCATCCGCCACTCGGTGTCGCTGCTGGAGAAGCAGCCGGCGGCGCTGCGCCTGCTGCTCGTGCTCACCGACGGCAAGCCGCACGACATGGATCACTACGAAGGGCGCTACGGCGTGGAGGACACGCGCATGGCGCTGATCGAGGCGCGCCGCTGCGGCATCAAGCCTTTCTGCGTCACCATCGACCGCGAGGGCGCCTCCTACCTGCCGCACATGTTCGGACCGGCGGGCTTTACCGTGCTGCGCCGGGCCGAGGACCTGCCGCTGCGCCTGCCGATGCTCTACGCCCAGCTGACCGAGCGCTGACGCGGACGCCGCGTGCCGGACTGTGCGGCCGCGCGCGAATCGGCTATGCTCGCTTGCGCGCTTCGTACGCGCCAAGTTCGCTCTGCCGAGGTTCGCCATGTCCGCCCAATCGTCTCCTGCCGCCGTTGCCGCGTCCCTCGCAACGGCCGTTCTTGCCGCCGTCGCCGTCTTCCTGCCCGACGGTTATCACCAGGCGGCCGCAGGCTTTGCCGTGCTGCTGGCGCTCGGTGCCGCCTGGGCGGCTTATGCCGGCGGCGGTGCCGACCCGCGCGTGGCGGCTCTCGAGGCCGAACTGGCCACGGCCGGCGACGAAAATGGCGCGCTGCGCCGCAGGCTCGATGAAGCGCAGCGGCAGGCGGCCGCGGCGGCGTCGATCCCCGCGGTGGACGCGCGGCGCGAGGCGCTGCAGACCGCGGTGGCGCGCGCAGCGCAACTGGCCGGGGACTTGGTCCGCTCGGTGGATACCGCACTCGATCACATGGCCGGCGCCAATCGCCTGGCGAAGGCCAGCGGCGAGAAGGTGGCCGCGGGACGCGAACTGATGGGGCGCGCCAAGGCGGAAATCGAGCGACTCGGCGACAGCCTGCGGCGCCTCGAACAGGACCTCGCCAAGCTGGACCGCCAGTCGGGCGAGATCGCCGGCATCGTCGGATCGATCACCCAGATTTCCGAGCAGACTAACCTGCTGGCGCTCAACGCGGCGATCGAGGCCGCGCGCGCCGGCGAGGCGGGACGCGGCTTCGCCGTGGTGGCCGACGAAGTGCGCAAGCTCGCCGAGCAGGCCCGGACCGCCAGCGATCAGATCGGCAAGATCGCCGCCGACCTTCAAACGACGTCGAAGGACGCCTCCGACGCGGTGCGCGATACCGATGCCGCGGTCGCCGCAGGGCGCGCTGCCAGCACCGAGGCGCAGGCGGCGATGGAGGAGATCCAGGCAGGCGCCAAGGAGCGCGTCGCCATCGTCACCCAGATCACCGACGAAATCCGCAACCACCGCAGCATCGCGGAGAACATCGCCGCCGCGGTGGCCGTCGACTAGCTCGACGCTCAGTGCGAGGTGCCGCTCGAGCGGTTCACCTTGTTCGACACGTTGTACTTGCCGACCGGCTTGTCCATCGGGATGCGCTTCACTTCCTTGAGAGTCGCGGCGTCGAAGACGATGAGGGCGCCGCCGTCGGCCTTGCGCTCCCACAGGCTCGCCAGCGCATAGCGGCCGTCGCGCGTGAATTCCACATGGGCGAGCGTCTTGCCCGGCACGGGGCGCAGCTCGGCGACCCGCTCGAGCGTGCGCTTGTCGATCACCTGCAGCGTGTCGCGCCCCGGACCCATCATGGAGTCCACCCAGGCGTAGGGCGTGTTCTCGTGGCTGCGCATGAAGAAGCCGGGCCCGAGCGTCGGGATGTGGCGGATGGTCTGCCAGGTCTTCATGTCGATGACGCTGACCACGCCTTGCTTCAGGTTGGGTGTCGCCATCACCGGCCGCCCCTGCCACTCGAAGGTGATGCCGGAGCCCAGGTGCGGCATGCCGGGCAGGTCGAGCGCGGCGATGCTGCGGCGGACGTCGAGGTTGACCACCTGGCCCTTGCCGCTGCGCGAGGCGCCCATCACGTCCGCGTAGGAGGCGTCGAAGAAGAAGTCGTCGAGCACGTCCGGCAGTTCGGTGCGGCGCGGGTTGAGGTAGCCCGGCACCGCGAAGCCCTCGGCCATCTTGTAGTCGTGCACCAGGCCGTCGAAGATCGGCGCGGCCTTGGGATCGTAGGAGATCTCCCAAAGTTCGGGGATGTCCTTCATGGCGGCCACGAAGCTGTGGCGCGGCGCGGCGTCGTAGACCGCCGAGACGCGCGAAGTCTGCTTGCCGTCGCGCGTCGCGGCCGGCAGCACCTTGACCAGCCGCAAGTCGGCATCGAACAGCGCCAGGGTATGCGGCAGATAGTTGGCGGCCATCACCCACTTGCCGTCGCTCGACACCGCGATGTTGCGCATGTTGATGCCGGCGCGCACCTCGGCGACGATCTCGAGGTTCCAAAGGTCGTACTTGGTGATCCAGCCGTCGCGCGAGCCGAAGAAGACGTAGCGGCCGTCGGCGGTGAACTTCGGCCCGCCGTGCAGCGCGTAGCGGCTGGGAAAGCGCACGATCGGCTCGAGCTTGTCGCCGTCGAGCACCGTGACGTGATGGTCGCCGCTCTCGACGACGACGAACAGGTTCATCAGGTCGACGCCGTCGAGCCTGGCGCAAGGCTGGTCGGGCAGCGTGTCGGGGGCGTGCTGCTCGATGCGCGACGCGCGGATCTGCTCGGCGGTCCACTCGGGGCGCGGCAGCACCGGCGTGTAGATCCAGTCGACGATTGCGGCGATGTCGGCGTCCGCCAACTTGCCGGCGAACCCGGCCATCTGGGTCGCGGCGCGGCCATCGCGCACGGTGCGCAGCGCCTCGGCCTTCTTCAGCCGCTCCAGGCTCTCGGGCAGCAGGGCCGGGCCGATGAGTCCGTAGCGGTCGGCGCCATGGCAGACCGCGCAGTTCTGCTGGAACAGGGCGGCGGGGTCGGCTCCGGCCGCGGCGAGCGAGCACAGCAGCAGCGCCAGCGCTGCGAGGGATTTCATGAGATCTCGTCCTCGGTGAGGTAGCAGCCCGGGTCCTCGGCCCACGGGTCGCCGGTGAGCTGTTGCGCGCGCACCCGCGTGTTGCCGCCGCAGATGTTGAAGTGCACGCAGCGCATGCAGCGGCCGCCGATGCGGCGCGGCGAGCGCTTGAGGCCGGCCATCAGCGGATCGGCGATGTCCTGCCATATCTCGGAGAACGGCCGTTCGCGCACGTTGCCCAGATTGTGGTGCCACCACATGGTGTCCGGATGGACGTTGCCGAGGTTGTCGATGTTGGCGACGTTGACGCCGCTGGAATTGCCGCCCCATTGGGCCAGCTTGATGCGCATGTGCCATTCGCGGTGGGGCAGGTGGCGGCGCACCCACAGCAGCAGCCAGGCGCCGTCGGCATCGTTGTTGCCGGTCGTGTACTCCGTGCGGCGGCCTTCGCGCACGTGGCGCCAGCAGATGTCGAACAACATTTCCATCGCCGCCCGCGTCATCAGGTGGTGGGCATCGTCGCCGCGGTTCTTGTTGCCGCGGCCGGCGTAGTTGAGGTGCGACAGGTAGAAGCGGTCGATGCCTTCGTCCTCGACCAGCCGCAGCAGCGCCGGCAGGTCGCGGAAGTTGTGGCTGGTCAGCGTGAAGCGCACGCCGACCTTGAGCCCGGCATCGCGGCAGCGGCGCAGCGCCGCGAGGGAAGCGTCGAAGGCGCCGGCCTTGCGGCGAAACTTGTCGTGGGTGGCGGCCAGGCCGTCCAGGCTGATGCCGACGTAGTCGAAGCCGGTCTCGGCGATGCGGGCCGTCTGCGCGTCGTCGATCAGCGTGCCGTTGGTCGACAGTGCGGTATAGAAGCGCATGTCCTTGGCGCGGCGCGCGATGTCGAAGATGTCGGGCCGCAGCAGCGGCTCGCCGCCGGAGAGGATGAGCGCCGGGACCTTGAAGGCGCGCAGGTCGTCCATCACCCGGTAGACCTCGTCCGTGGAGAGCTCCCCGGCGAAGTCCTTGTCGGCGGAGATCGAGTAGCAGTGCTTGCAGGTGAGGTTGCAGCGGCGCACCAGGTTCCAGATGACCACCGGCCCGGGGGGCTTGCGGGCAGGCGCGACCGGCCTGGGATCGGCCAGCTCCTGCATGTACTGGGAGATGCGGAACATGGTTGGCGCGCTCTCAGGCCGACAGGCGCAAGCCGGTCTTCTTCAGGATCGCACTGCTGTAGAGCACGTCCGAGGCGCGGCAGCGGTCGCCGAGCAACTCGCGGATGGTGCCGAGATGCGCCTCGACCTCCAGGCGCGAGCGCCCGTGCACCATGGCGAACAGGTTGTAACGCCAGTCGGGCAGGTGGCGCGGACGGCGATAGCAGTGCGTGACGAAATCGAGCTTGCCGACGGCGATGCCCAGTTCGTCGCAATGATGGTCGTCGACATCCCAGACGCTCATGCCGTTGGCGGCATAGCCGAGCGCGTAGTGGTTGGGGACGGCGCCGATGCGGCGGATGGCGCCGAGCGCGAGCATGCGCTCGAGGCGCGCCTTCAGCTCGGCGGCGGGGATGCCGAGCCGGTCGGCCAGGGCGTCGTAGGGCCGCGGCACCAGCGGCAGCCCGGCCTGGGTCGCCAGGATCAGCCGGCGGTCGGTTTCGTCGCGCTCATGCACGGAGCTTCATCTCCACGAAGTATTCGCGTTCCTTGGGAAAGGCGTAGACCGGCAGGTCGGTGGCGCACTCGATGGCCATGATGGCTGCCGGAATGCCGTCCGGATGTTCGGCGGCCAGCACGAACCACATGTTGAAGTCGTGCTCGCGCCGGTAGTTGTGGGCCACTTCGGGGAGCGAGTTGACGATCCGCGTGACGCGATCGAAGTCGGCCTCCGGGACCTTCATGGACGCGAGCACGAAGCGGCCGCCGAGGCGCTCGACCTGGTACATCGGGCCGAAGCGCGTCAGCACCTTCGTATCGAGCATGCGCCCGAGGCGCGCCAGCAGTTCGGCCTCGGGCAGGCCGAGGCGTTCCGCGACCACGCGGTACGGCTCGTCGACGATGGGGAAGCCGCCCTGCAGGGCATTGATGATGCGACGATCGACGTCGTCGAGGAGGGGGTCAGGCGCCATCGAAGTAGCGGGCGCCGCGCTGCTTGAAGCGGCGCGTGCTGTAGAGGACCTGGGGCTTGCGGCCGGCGAGCGCGCTCAGGCGGTCGATCACCGGCACCGTTTCTTCGCGCGACTTGCCGTGCACCATGCAATAGACGTTGTACGGCCAATCGGGCAGGTGGCGCCGGCGGCGGTAGCAGAGCGTCACGCCGGGCTCGGACGCCAATTGCGCGCCGACGGTCGCCGCCTCGGCGTCGCCGACGTCGAACACCACCATGGCGTTGGCCCGGTAGCCGAGTTCGCGATGCCGCACCACGACGCCGAGGCGCTTGAGCACGCCGTCGGCCAGCCAGCGCTGGAGGCGGGCCAGCACCTCGGCTTCCTCCATGCCGGCATCGGCGGCCACCGCGGCATACGGACGGGAGACCAGCGGCAGGCCGCGCTCGACGGCCGCAGCCAGGCGCTGCTCCTGCGCGCTCAGCGGCTCGCGGCGGAATTCGCCGCCTGCGCCGCGCTGCCCGGCGGCGTCGCAGAGGTCGAAGCCGAGATCGATGTGGTACTGCTCGACCAGCGGCAGCGACAGCACCGGCACGCGCGCGGCCGCGCCGACGTAGGCGAGGGCAGCGGCCAGGCGCGCCTCGTCCCGCGCCGTCGCGACGAACCAGAGGTTGTAGCGATGCTCGCGCTCGTAGTTGTGGTTGACCTCGGGGCGCGCCGAGACGATCTCCGCCACCTCATCGATCCGCTGCGGCGGGACCGAGATTGCCGCGAGCGTGCTGACGCCGATGCGCCATGGCGCGAACACCGGGCCGACGCGGCTGACGGCGCCCCTCGCATGCAGGCGCTTGAGCGCGACCAGCACGGCTTCCTCGTCGATGCCCAGGCCGTCGCCGATGGCGGCAAAGGGCGCCGGCACCAGCGGCAGGTCGCGCTGCCAAGCGTTGAGGAGTTGGAATTCGAGGGGCGAGTAGGGCGAGTCCATCGCGGTCGGCGTCTCCTAGAATCCGATTCGATTGGCCCGGCTGGTGAAGAAGATGCCCGAAGGGCTCTTGGCCGGCAGCGTCGATAGCAGCTGCAGGGACGCCGTGTCGTAAACGTAGATGCGGTCTTCGTCGCGCGACGACAGCCAGACGGCTTCCCCTCGCGGCGTGAATTCCATGTGCAGGATGGCCCGGCCGGCCTCGAAGGTCTTGACGACCCGGCCGCTTTCCGTGTCTATCACCTGCACCCAGTTGTTGTCGGGCAGCGCGAAGTTCACCCACACCTGGCGGCCGTCGGGGCGCGCGATGGCGAACACCGGCTGGCCCTTGACGGGAATGCGGCCGACTTCCTTCCAGGTCGTCGTATCGACGACGAGCAGCTCGTGGTGACCGACGGCCGGCAGGTAGGCGCGCGTGCCGGCGACCGACCAGCCGCGCAGATGGGGCATCTTGAACACCGGCAGCTTCTCCTCGCCGCGGCCGTAATGGTCGAGGATGCGGCGGCTGCCCTGATCCGCATGCCAGGTGTCGAGCATGGCGATGCCGTCCTCGCCGAACAGGCCCGCGAGGTAGTGGCGGCCGTCCGGCGTGACCAGGCCGTCGTAGGGCTGGCGGCCGGCGGCGAAGCGCTCGGTGACCGGATGAGCCGGGTCGGAGAGGTCGGTCACGCGGATCTCGCCGGCGTCGAATAGTGCATAGGCGAAGCGGGCGCCGGGCAGGTCGGCGAGTCCGACGACCTTGGAGCGCTTGCCTTCGCTGCCGAAGCTCGCGGGCACGTCGGCCACGGGCTCCAGGGTGGCGGCGTCGAACACCTTGATGCCACCCGGCTCGTAGTTCTGCACCGCCACGTAGCGGCCGTCCTGCGAGATCGCGCCGCCGATGCTGTTGCCGGCCTGCAGGATGCGGCGGTCGATGCGCAGCGTCAGCAGGTCGACCTTGGTGAGCCCGCCGTCGCGGCCGAAGACGTAGGCGTAGCGGCCGTCGCGCGAGAACACGGCCGCGGCGTGCGAGAGGTCGCCGAGGCCTTCGACGCGGCCGAGGATGCTGCGCGTGCTGGTGTCGATCACCTCGACGCTGCCGCTGGCGCGCTCGATGACGATGCCGAGGTCGCCGGTGCCGCGCAGTTGCGGCGCGGCGGCGCAGGCCGCCAGCAGCAGGGTGGCAAGGCAGGACAGGGCGCGTCGCAGCAGGTTCTTCATCGGGACTCCTCGGGGAAACCGGCCATCAGCCGGGCGACGATCCAGCGCACGTCCGCCTCGCTCAGCAGTCCTTGCCAGGGCGGCATGGCGGTGCCCGGGCGCCCGTGCATCACCGTGGCGACGAGACTCTCGGCGGGCTTGTCGCGCAGGGCGTCGGCGGTGAGCGGCGAGCCCAGCCCGCCCGTTAGCCGCATGCCGTGGCAGGAGCCGCAATCCTGCCGCACCATCCGGACCAGCACGCCCTGGCGCGCCGCGTCGGGTGCGTCGGCCGCGGCGGCAGCGAGGGCGGTCAGCAGCGGGAGCATGGCGACGAGCTTCAGCATGGCGCTACTTTCGTCCGGCGCCATGGGGGCGGTCATTGACCGCGGTCAAGCGCGGGGAATTTTGGCACCGGCGACCTGCGCCGATTGCGTCGCGGCCGCTGCGATGACATGATGGCGCACCGGCCGCGACATGATGCGGGCATTCCTGGGGTCGCGGCGAAGCGGAGGAACAACCATGAAAACCATTCTTGCGATGATGGCGGCGCTGTCGCTTGCGTGTGTCGCCTCGGCGGCCGACCTCACCGTGAACGTCGGCGGCAAGGACTCAACCGTCCAGTATCGGGTCGTGGACCGGGAGATTTCCGAGAAGGACCGGAACACGGGAAGCCAGGGCAGCGCGATCGACTGCTCGCTGCTCTATTACAGCCTCCTGGCGAAGGACGACATTGCGGGGGCAGCCCGCCTCTCCACCGATCCGGCAGCCGCTTCCGCGACCTGGAAGGCCTACCGGGAACGGGTGGGGGCGGCGGACTTCCGCAACGAGATGGCCGCCTACTTCACCTCGAAGAACCGGGTGGTCGCCGAGTTCGTCTTCGCCGACGAGACCATGCTCCTGGTCAAGACGCCCGAGTACACGGCCGGGCAGTTTTACCGCAAGGTGAACGACAAGCACTACGTGGTGGCCGGCCGGCCTTCGTCGGAAGCCTCGCGCGTGCTCGGCAAGGTGCTCAACGACTACAAGGACGGCAAGATCAAGCTGTAGCGCGCGCCGCCCGCTTCAGCGCGCCACGCGGAAGCGCCGCACCTCGGCCTGCACTTCGCCGGCCATGCCTTCCAGGCGCCGCGCGGTGTCGGCCATGGCGGACACCGATTCGCTGTTCGCCTCGGCCATGCGCGCGATCCGCTCGACGCTCTGCGCCACGCCGGCGTTCGCCGCCGACTGCTCCTTGAGCGCTGCGTTGATCTCGCGCACGGAGTCGAGCACCTTGTCGAAGCTGTCGCGGATGCGCGCGATGGCGTCGCCTGCCTGGCGGGACAGCGACACGCCGGACTCGACGCGCTGCACGCCGCGCTGCATGCTTTCCACCGCCGCGGCGGTGCCGCCCTGCATTGCCTCGATCATGCTGCCGATCTCCGTCGTCGCGGCCGTGGTGCGCTCGGCGAGTTTCCTCACCTCGTCGGCCACCACGGCGAAACCGCGGCCGAGGTCCCCCGCGCGCGCCGCCTCGATGGCCGCGTTGAGCGCCAGCAGGTTGGTCTGGTCGGCGATTTCCTTGATGACGTTCACGATGGCCGAGATTTCGTTGGAGCGGCGGCCCAGGTCCTCGATGAGCCGCGCCGACTCGGTGACCGCGGCGGCGATCTGCTCGATCTCGCCGACGGTGGCATCCACCACGCGGCCGCCTTCCTGCGACATGCCGCCGGCTGCCGCCGAAGTTTCCTGCGCGGTCTTCGCGTGCTCGGCGATCTGGTCGATGCTCACGGTCATCTGCTCGATGGAGGCCGCCATGCCGGCGGCGGCATCGCTCTGCTCGCGGGAGCTGTCGGCGACGTCGTGCGCCGAGCGCGTGAGGCCCGCTGCGGCGCTCGTCAGATTGTCCGAGGTGCGCTGCGACTTGCTGAGCAGGTCGCCGACGCTGTCCGCCATGGCGTTGAAGCTGGCGCTGACGGCCGTCAGTTCGTCGCGGCCGAGCAGCGACACGCGCACCGACAAATCGCCCTGGGCGATGGCGGCAGCGCCGCCGGACAGCTCGTGGATCTCGGCCATGATCGCGTAGTAGGCGCCGATGGAGACATAGCCGAGCAGCAGCAACAGGATGGCGGCGAGCCCGGTTTGCAGCGCCAGCTCCGTCTCCAGCTTGGCGATGCGCGCGTTAAGCTCGTTGTCGAGCGTGGGCAGCAGGCCGTCGTAGATCTCGCGGTAGCCGATGTCGATGGTTTCGGTGGCGCGATCGAAGTAGGCCTGCGGCGCAATGCCGAAGCGGCCGCCGAGCATGTCGTCGTTGATGATGGCAACGACGCCGGCGGCGGCGCCGGACAGGTCGGCGGCCAGCTTGCGGACTTCGGCGGCGATGGCCGGATTCTGCCGTGCCACCTTCTCGAGGTTGTCGCGCACGCGTTCCTGGTTGCGCGCGAGGATCGCGAGGTGCACCGACAGCTCGATGCGATCGGCCTCGGTGACTTCGTGGCGGGTCAGCACCGCGGTTCCCTTGGCGCGCATGCGGCCGAGCCGCTCGAGCATGTCGGGCAGGCGCACCACCATGGTATCGATCAGGTAGAAGGTCGCGATCTCGGGATCGCCGGTCAGCGAGCCGGCGTCGGCGACGGAGGACTGGAAGTGCAGCAGGCGCTCGATCAGCTTGGTATGCGCGGCGAAGGACTGCGGCGGCGTCATGCCGGCCAGGCCGGCGCGCAGCTGGTCCCAGTCGGCCGCGATGCCCTGCCATTCGTCCATGCCGCCGAGCACTGCGGCGTCGTCGCGCACCGCTGCGCCGACCGCCGCCGCAGCTTGCGTGACCTCCGCCTGCTTGGCGTCGAGCTTCGGCTTCATGGCGGCGTTGCCGCTCAGGAAGCCGGCCGACAGGCCGCGGTGCTGCTGGGTCAGCTGGATCTGCTTCTGCAGCGGACGGATCAGCCGGGTGGCGGCGAGTTCATGGCGAGTATCCGCGATGCGGGAGAACAGGCTGTTGGCCAGCGAGGCGAGCAGCACGCCGATGGCGATGAAGGCGAGCACGCCGGTGACCGCGAATTTGCCGGGATACCTGAGCCGGCTCATCAAGGCGATGGCGGGGGCGAAGGCGGCTTGCATGGCGTGTTTCCTCATTGCGGGTGCGTTGGTGCGCCCCGGAGTTTAGGAGCGATCGGCACGAATAAAAACTGCGGCCGACGAATGGGTACTGCGGGGCCAAAAAAAGACGGGAGCCGAATGGCTCCCGTCACGCTCGAGGCGCGGGCCCCAACACCCGTTTGCATCGTCGCGGGCTCGGGCACTAGCCCTTGAGTACCCATTCGACGACGGCCTTGAGATCGGCATCGTTGATCTTGTCCGGCGGGTTCGGCGGCATCGGGATCTGGCCCCAGACGCCGACGCCGCCCTTGCGGACCTTCTCGACCAGCTTGGCCTCGACGTTCTGGCCCTTGTACTTCGCGGCCACGTCCTTGTAGGCGGGGCCGACGATCTTCTTGTCCTTCGAGTGGCAGGCGAGGCAGCCGGCCTTCTGGGCGATCGCGTCCTCGGCGGCGTAGCTCGCCGAGGCGGCCAGCAGCGCCGCGCCGGCGACCAATACGAGATTGCTCAACTTCATTTCTGTCTCCTGAAAAAAGCCGGGGTGCGCCGCACCCCGGCGGTCCATCCCGCTAACGGTCCATCAGTAAATATCGTGCTGCGTGTTGTTGACGTTGAACTTGCCGGTCGGCGTGATGAGCTTCGGATCCTTGATGACGGCCTTCAGCTTGCGGGTCTTGTCGTCGACGACGACGATGGCCGACTGCTTGTCCTTGGCGCTCCACACCGAGAACCACACCTCGTCGCCCGCCTGGTTGTACTCAGGCTCGACGACGCGCTTGGCACCCTCGCCCAGGCCCGACCATTCGGCGATCGGCAGCACCTGGAATCCCTTGTCGAGATTCTTGATGTCGAACACCGCCACCGACTGGCTGATCTTGGCGTCCGGATTGAGCGGCGCATCGACCCACAGGTTGGTCGACTTCGGATTGGTCTTGATGAACAGCGAGCCGCCGCCCTGCTGCTTGAGCGTGCGCACCACCTTCCAGGCGTACTGCTTGTGCTTGGCGGGGTCGGTGCCGATCACCGAGATGGTGTCGTCGCCGAGGTGCGTGGTCGCCCAGACGGGACCGAACTTGGGATCGACGAAGTTGGCGCCGCGGCCGGGGTGCGGCGTCTTGCCCACCTCGATCAGCTTGGCCAGCTTGTCGTCCTTGGTGTCGATGACCGCGATCTTGTTGGAGGCGTTGGCGGCGTCCATGAAGTAGCGGTGGGTCGACTCGAAGCCGCCGTCGTGCAGGAACTTGGCGGCGTCGATGGTGGTGGTCTT
>DASVZI010000172.1:0-28029 GCA_036391735.1 Rhodocyclaceae bacterium | reverse complement strand
CGGTTCCTGGGCCGGTGGGGTGCCCTGCTTCGCGCAGGTAAAGGAGGAGGCGGACGCCGTATCGCTCTTGTCCGCCGGGGGACACGGAGCGTCGGCACTCCCCCGTCGCCCTCGGCGGGTCGCCAGCCGGCGACTGCACCGGAACGCACCTTACAAACGGACATGAAGACCGCCGAGATCGAAGACGTCGAAATCCGCCTGCTCCTGGAAGGCGTCTTCCAGGTCTACGGCTACGATTTCCGCGACTACGCCGACGCCTCGATCAAGCGCCGCCTCACCCAATGGCTCGCCGAATCGCCGTTCTCGACCTACTCCGAGGCGCAGTCGCAGCTGCTGCGCGATCCGGAAACCTTCGTCTCGCTGCTGCAGGGCATCACCGTCAACGTCACCGAAATGTTCCGCGATCCCGGCTTCTTCAAGACGCTGCGCGAGCAGGTGGTGCCGCATCTCAAGACCTATCCGTTCGTGAAGATCTGGCACGCCGGCTGCGCTTCCGGCGAGGAAGCCTACTCGATGGCGATCCTGCTCAACGAGGAAGGCATGGCGGGGCGCTACCGCATGTACGCCACCGACATCGACGAATCGGTGCTGCAGAAGGCCGCGGCCGGGGTGATGCCGATCACCGAGATGCAGAAGTACACCCGCAATTACCAGAAGGCCGGCGGCACGGCCTCGTTTGCGGACTATTACACGGCGCGCTACGATCGTGCGATTCTGTCGCCGAGCCTCAGGAAGGACATCGTCTTCGCCCCCCACAACCTCGCCACCGACGCGGAATTCGGCGAGATGAACATGGTGCTTTGCCGCAACGTGATGATCTACTTCAAGCCCGCCCTCAAGGAGCGCTGCCTCAGGCTGTTCGACAACAGCCTGCTGGCCGGCGGCTTCCTCTGCCTGGGATTGAAGGAGACACTGGAGCGGCGCAAGATGGGCGAGCGCTACGAAGAACTGGCGCCCGGCTCGCGCGTCTATCGGAAACGCTATGGCCCGTAGGATGCCCTACCAGGCCGTGGCGATCGGCGTCTCCAGCGGCGGCGTGCAGGCCCTGAAGCGCCTGCTCGGCGCCCTGCCGCCGGATTTCCCGCTGCCGGTGCTGATCGTCCAGCACATCAGCCCCGACGCCGGCGGCGGCATGGCCCGTCTGCTCGACGACCTTTGCGCCATCCGCGTCAAGGAAGCCGACGAGCAGGATGCCATCGAGCCGGCCACGGTCTACCTGGCGCCCCCGAACTACCACCTGCTGGTCGAGAACGGCGGCTTCCTCGCCCTGTCCGCCGATCCGCCGGTCAGCTACGCGCGGCCCTCGGTCGACGTGCTGTTCGAATCGGCCGCGGCGGTGTTCGGCGCCGGCCTGATCGGCATCGTGCTGACGGGCGCCAACTACGACGGAGCGCGCGGCGTGCAGGCGATCAAGCGCCGCGGCGGCATGGTGGTCGTGCAGGATCCCGAGGACGCCGAGACGCCGCAGATGCCGCAGGCGGCGCTGGCGGCCGTGACGCCCGACCATGTGGTGCCGCTGGGCGGCATGGCGGCGCTGCTGATGCGCCTGGCAGGAGTCGAGCATGCCGATGCATGACAAGATCGCCCTGCTGCTGGTCGACGATCACCCGGAGAACCTGGTGACGCTGGAAGCCGTGCTCGGCAGTCCGGAACTCGACCTGGTAAAGGCGACCTCGGGCAACGACGCCCTGCGCGCGACGCTCAAGCGCGACTTCGCGCTGGTGCTGCTCGACGTGCAAATGCCCGGCATGGACGGCTTCGAGACCGCCGAGCTGATGCGCGCCAACCCGAAGACGCGCCACCTGCCGATCATCTTCATTACGGCCGGCATGAAGGACATCCAGCTGCAGTTCAAGGGCTACGATGCCGGTGCCGTCGACTACCTCATCAAGCCGTTCGAGCCGCAGATCCTGCAGAGCAAGGTCAAGATCTTCTGCGAGCTGTACCGGCAGCGCCGCCAGCTCGAGGAAAACCAGCTGCTGCTGGAGGCGCGCATCCGCGAGCGCGTCGCCCAGTTGCGCGACAGCGAGGAGCGCTTCCGCACGCTGGCCTTGAATTCACCGGTGGGCATCTACCAGATCGACCGCGACGGCAACTGCCTGTTCGTCAACCACCGCTGGTGCGAGATTTCCGGCCTGTCGGCCGCCGATGCGGCCGGCCAGGGCTGGCTGCGGACGCTGCATCCCGACGACCGCGCCGCCGTCACCGCGCTGTGGCGCGATGCCGCCGTCGCCGGCACCGATTGGTCGATGGACTACCGCTACGTGCGCCCCGACGGCAAACTGGTCTGGGTGCACGGCAATGCCGTTCCGCTGCGCGACCGCCAGGAGCAGGTCACCGGATTCCTCGGCAACAACCTCGACATCACCGTGCGCAAGCGCGCCGAGGAGCGCGAACGCACGCGCAGCGCGGTCGCCGACGGACTGGCGCAGGACGCCCCGCTGGGCGAGATCCTCGAGACGGTCGCGGCCGGCGCCGAGCGCCTGGCCAACGGCATGCGCTGCTCGATCATGCTGCTCGACGAGCCGTCCGACGGACTGGTCTACGGCAGCACCCCCGAGCTTCCCGAGCGGGGCAACTGCCATCGGGTGCTGTTCGGCGGCGATGCCGGCTGCGCCACCGCGGCCAGCGACCGGCGGCGGCGTGTCGTCGACGACATCCATCAGCATCCCGCCTGCGAGAGCTGCCGCCCCGACTGCGAGAGCCCCCAGCGCACGGCCTGCTGGTCGGAGCCCGTCGTCGGATTGACGGGCGAGACGCTCGGCGTATGCGCCTTCTACTGGACGCAGCCCGCCGTGCCGGATGCGGCCGACATCGAGATGATGCACGAGGTGGCCCAACTCGCCGCCCTCGCCATCGAGCGCAAGAATACCGAGCACGAGTTGCAGATCGCCGCATCGGTGCACGAGGCGATCAGCGAGGCGATCATGGTCACCGACGCCAACGATCGCATCATCGCCGTGAATCCCGCGTTCACCCAGGTCACCGGCTACACGGCCGACGAGGTCATCGGCCAGACGCCCCGCATCCTGAGGAGCGGCCGCCACGACCACGCCTTCTACCAGAAGCTGTGGCAGGCGCTCGAGGCCAGCGGCCGCTGGGAGGGCGAAATCTGGAACCGCCGCAAGAACGGCGAGGAATACCCCGAGTCGCTGTCGATCAACACGCTGCGCGACGTCAATGGCAGGGTGCTGCGCCGCATAGCGATGTTCGCCGACATCACGGAGAAGAAGCGCACCGAGGAGACCATCTGGCGCCAGGCCAACTACGACGCGCTGACCGACCTGCCCAACCGCCGGCTGTTCCGCGACCGGCTCGAGCACGAGGTGATGAAGGCGGAGCGCGCCGGCCTCTATGTGGCGCTGCTGTTCATCGACCTCGACCGCTTCAAGGAAGTGAACGACACGCTGGGGCACCATGCCGGCGACCTGCTGCTGGTCGAGGCCTCGAAGCGCATCTGCAGCTTCGTGCGTGCCACCGACACCGTGGCGCGGCTGGGCGGCGACGAGTTCACCGTCATCATGTCCGACCTGTTCGACACCGACCGCGTCGGCGAGGTGGCGCAGGCGATGCTGAATGCGCTGGCGCAGCCCTTCCTGATCGGCAAGGATTCCGTCTACATCTCCGCCAGCATCGGCATCACCATCTTCCCCAGCGACGCCGGCAACATCGAGTCGCTGCTGCGCAACGCCGACCAGGCGATGTACGCCGCCAAGGAGCAGGGGCGCAACCGCTTCAGCTACTTCACCGCTTCCATGCAGGCCACGGCTCAGAGGCGCCTGCAGCTCTCGACCGACCTGCGCACCGCCATCAATACCGACCAGTTCGAGGTGTACCTCCAGCCGATCGTCGAACTGGCGACCGGCCACGTCCACAAGGCGGAGGCGCTGCTGCGCTGGCGCCACCCGGTACACGGGCTGGTCGAGCCGTCGCAGTTCATCCCCATCGCCGAGGAAACGGGCATCATCAACGACATCGGCGACTGGGTGTTCCGCGAGTCGGCGCGGCTGGCCAAGCGCTGGCGCGAGGAGGCCCCGGCCGCCGACCTCGAGCGCGGCATCCAGATCAGCGTGAACAAGTCGCCGCGCCAGTTCTTCTCCGGCAACACGCACCATACGTGGATCAACCACATGACGGACATCGGGCTGCCGACGACGGCGATCGCCATCGAGATCACCGAGGGCCTGCTGCTCGACGACCGGCCCGAGGTGGCCGAGAAGCTCACGCAGTTCCGCGACGCCGGCTTCAGCATCTCGCTCGACGACTTCGGCACCGGCTACTCGGCGATGGGCTACCTGAAGAAGTTCCCCATCGACTTCCTCAAGATCGACCAGTCCTTCGTGCGGGACATGGCCACCGACCATGGCGACCAGGCGATCGTCGAGGCCATCGTCGTCATGGCGCACAAGCTCGGCCTCAAGGTGATCGCCGAAGGCGTCGAGACCGAAGCGCAGCGGGACATGCTGAAGGCCGCCGGCTGCGACTACGGTCAGGGCTACCTGTTCTCGCGCCCGCTGCCGACCGCCGGCATGACCTTCCCGCTGAGCATCGGGAATGCGGCGCCGCCGCCCGCTGCCGAGGCGGGGAACTTGCCGGCACCCGCCGAGTCCCCCATATAACCTCGCGACATTAGCTGAGGCCCAAACGTTCGTTCGCGCCTGCGCGGCGCGGGCGTAGAGTCGTCGACGTCCGAGCGGCACGGGCGCTGAAGGAGACGGCAGATGTTGACCAGAACGCGGGATGTGACTGAAGAGATTCTCGACCGCGCCGCGGCACGCGGCCGCGAAAAGCAGTTGCCGTACGGCGGCGCCGTCACGCCGGAGGAAGCGTGGACCCTCGTCGAGAGCGGCGCCGCACGCCTCCTCGACGTCCGCACCAAGGAGGAATGGACCCTGGTGGGGCGCATTCCCGGCGCGGAGGAAATCGAATGGAAGCGCTACCCGAGCTGGCAGCCCAACCCGGACTTCCTCTCCCAGGTGAGAAGCCGCTTCCGGCCGCAGGACCGCATCCTGCTCGTGTGCCGATCGGCGCAGCGGTCGCATGATGCCGCGACGCAACTGGCGGCTGCCGGGTTCCGCGAGAGCTACAACGTGCTCGAGGGCTTCGAGGGCGACAAGAACGCATCGGGGCAAAGGGTCCTCAACGGCTGGCGGGTACGCGGACTGCCCTGGTACCAGTAATCGGCCGCGGCGGCGGCCGCCTCGGCTACCTGAATCCGCGTAGGGCAAATACCCTGCCGCTGGTATTACGGCGCAGCCGCGCGTTGCCTAGCATTCGCCCGTTGCTCGCGCCTGCGAGCGGATTCGAGAAACCAGCGAAGGGGACACTATGATGCAGCAGCAACCGATTCAGGCCCTGGCGGCCGCCAATGCGGCCAACGTGGAAACGATGCGTTCACTGGCGTTCGCCTCGCTCAAGGCGACGGAACGCCTGATGAGCCTCAACCTCGGCTTCGCCCGGGCCTCGCTGCAGCGAGGCGTGGACTCGGTGCAGACGAACGGCAACTGGCAGCAGGCGCTTTCCGGCCAGGGCGGAGGATTCCAGCGGAGCGCCGAAGAAGCGGCCGAGTATCTTCGCGGCATCTACGACATCTCGAGCGAGGCCCAGGCCGACGTGAACGAGGTGCTGTCGTCGCGCGTCGATCACATGAGCACCGCCCTGGATGCCATGCTGGACGCGCTCGCCCGGTCCGCGCCTCCGGGCTCCGAGAAGGCGATCGGCATGCTCCGCTCCGCCCTCGCCGGCAGCTATTCGGCATATGCGCAGATGGCGCGCAGCATGCCGCAGCAAGCCGGCAATGGGCAGGCGCCGCGCAAGACCCGCAAGGGTCAGTAGGACGCAGGTTCCAGGACCGGTTCCGGTCCTGCGCCGTTCGGCGCTGGAGCGAACCTCACGGAACACCTGCCGGCCAACTAGGGTCGACCGTTAAGCGCCCGCCGGGGAACACTCCGGCGGGCCTCAGACGGAGGCACCCTTCAATGAGCCAGGCAGCAAGTGCCGAAGACGACTTCGACTCGGCACAGCCGACCCCCGAAGTGGCCGCCGCATCGGCCGAGTGGCGCCGCAGCGGCCGTTTCGGGCACCTGTGCGGACGTTCCGCAGCGATGCAGAGCGTCTTCCAGCAAATCGGGCGCGTCGCCGGCACCGCGGTCACGGTGTTCATCACCGGCGAGAGCGGCAGCGGCAAGGAGATGGTGGCGCGCACCGTGCACGACCTGTCGCGCCGCCGAAAGCTCCCCTTCCTGGCGGTCAACTGCGGCGCCATTTCGCCGCACTTGATCGAGAGCGAACTGTTCGGCCACGAGAAGGGCAGCTTCACCGGCGCCGACCGGCCTCACGAAGGATTCTTCGAACGCGCCCACGGCGGCACGCTGTTCCTCGACGAGATCAGCGAGATGCCGCTGGAGCTGCAGGTCAAGCTGTTGCGGGTGCTCGAGACGGGCATGTTCACGCGCGTCGGCTCGACGCAGACGCATGCGGCGGACGTGCGCATCGTCGCGGCGACCAATCGGCCGCCGGCCCAGGCGGTGGCGGACGGTTGCCTGCGCGAGGACCTGCTCTACCGGCTCAACGTCTTCCCCATCGAGTTGCCGCCGCTGCGCGCGCATCTGGACGACATCCCGCTGCTGGCCGAGGAATTCCTCGCCGACGTCTGCCGGCGCGAGGGCCAGGTCAAGCGCTTCTCCACCGGCGCGCTGGCGCAACTCGGCTGCTACCGCTGGCCGGGCAACGTGCGCGAACTGCGCAACGTGGTGCAGCGCGCCTACCTGATGTCGGCCGGGCAGGTCATCACCGAGGAGGACTTGCCATCCGCCGCCCTGCAATCGCCATCGACCGCGCCGGGACCGCCCGGCGGGCTCAACGGACACGATCCGGCCATCACCATCCCGCTCGGCACTTCGCTCGCCGAAGCCGAATACCAACTGATCGTGGCCACGCTGAAGCACTTCAACAACCACAAGGAGCGCACGGCCAACGCCCTCGGCGTCAGCCCCAAGACGCTCTACAACCGGCTGAAGGAGTATGCGAGCCGCAAGGACTGAAGGCATGGCGGCGTTCGTTCAGGCTTCGTAGGGCGGCGGCTCCACTCCGCCGCGTACCGGAGTCGTCCGCGCCGGTCTTCCGACCTGGCGGCGCGAGCCGCGCGAACCCAGCACGCCGCCCCCGATCGCGCCGAGCAGCGACAGCAGGACGGCAGCGCTGAGCCAGCCGCCGACCAGCGTCGCGGTGCGCAGCGACTCGGCCGGGTCGACCTGCTCGGCACCGCCCGCCATGGCGGCGATTTCGTCGGCGATGCCGTTCGCCTGTTCGGTCGAGAGTCCGAAGCGCGTCTCGAGGTCATGCACGATCGCCGTGCGTTCGGCATTGTCCAGCGGCCGGGTCTCGGCCGCCGTGGGCTTCGCGGCGAAGCCGTTCAGCATGCCCGCGACGGCGCCGCCGGCCGCCGAGGTCGCCAGCAGCACGCCGATCAGCATGGCCGCGCTCCAGGCGAGGACGCCGTGCAGCACGCCGTCCTGGGTGCGGCGCATGCCCGACGCCCGGGCGGCGACGAAGCCGCCGAGCACGGCGGCAACGATCATGCAGATCGTGTCCCAGATGCTGAAGCCGATCAGCAGGGTCTGTTCATTGGACTGCGCGCCGGCATTGAACACGGCGAGCCCGATCGCGGCGCCGAGCAGCAACAGCACCAGATTCGCCGCGATGCCGACGGCGAGCCCGGCGAAGACCGCGCTCCAGCGCAGGTTGAGGAAGGGCGGGCGCAGCGCGCGCGGATAGATCTCGGTGATTTCGGCCATGGCTTGCCCCCTAGGATGTCTTGCCCGCCTGGCCCTGGTTCTTCTGCGCCAGGCTGCGGATGAGGCCGTCGACGCCGGATTGGCTGACGGTGCTTTCGAACTGGCCGCGGTAGTTGGTGACCAGGCTCACGCTGTCGACCGCGACGTCATACACCTTCCAGCCGTCGGGCTTCTGTTCCATGTAGTAGTCGATGGCGATCGGCGCACGGCCCGGTTCGACGGCCTCGGTGTGCACCACCGTCTCGCCGCCCTGCGGGGCGCCGTGAGAGGGCTTCATGCGGATCTTCGCATTGCCGTGCGTGCCGGCTGCCATGGCGTTGGTGTAGGTCCGCACCAGCAGTTCGCGGAACTGGTCCTGCAGCTGCTGCTGCTGGTCGGGCGTCGCCTGGCGCCAGGCGCGGCCCACGGCGAGCTGCGTCATGCGCGAAAAGTCGAAATGCGGCACCACCTTCTGCTCGGCGAGTTGCTGGAGCTTCTGCCGGTCATGGGTCTGGCGGATCGCGTTCAGGACGTCCTCGCTGGTCGACTTCACCAGGTCCTCGGGGCTCGAGGTTTGCGCATGCAGCGGGGAGGCGGCGAACAGCGCCGCGAACAGCAGGGCGGAAATGAAGCGGATCATGTGGTTCCTCCTATTGCTTGTCCCGGTAGCCCGAGTATTGCGCCCAGGCCTTCTTGAACTGGTCGAAGTCCAGCTTGCCGGTATGGCCGGTGTCGGCCACGCGGAAGGCCTGCTCGAACCCCTCGAGTCCGCTGGTGTCTTCCAGCGTCACGTAGCCCTTGCCGGTAGCGTCGAGCTTGTGGAAGGCCGACTCCGCCAGTTCCGATTTCCCAGGCACCACCGGCTTCACGATCTCCGGCGGCGACAGCCGGCTGGCCGGGGGCTTGGCCGGCGTACCGGGCGGAACCGCGTCCTCCGCCCCGACACCCTGCGCAAGCAGCATCGCCAGAGCGAGCAGCAGCGAACGCGACGTGATGAGGGGCGAGTGGGGCATCCTTGGACCTCCTGCCGATTCGGACCGTGGTTCGCCAACGCGGACGCAATCCGCGTGCCCGCCGACGGGTACGCGAAAACCGGCGGCGCTCCGCGGCGGGTTTCCCGGTAGACAGTAAGGCTTACCGGTAATTCCTCCAGCAGGACTATCCGCGGTGCAGCAGACGCTCGACACGCGAGGCTCAGAATCCACCCAAGGAGACGTCCGGCATGCCCCGCCATCCAAACATCATGGTCGCCCCGCTGGCCGCCGCCGCACTGGCCGCGGCCGCGCTGCCGGCCACCGCCCAGGTGCTGCCGTCAATGGAATGCGGGGTGGTCCAGTCCAATGCCCATATTCGCTGCACGGCCACCGGGGCCGCCGCCTTCACCCAGGACCGGCGCGCCTACTGGTCCGACGTTCCCGGCCGCCAGTCGCTCGGTGTGCGCTATCTCGACGAATCGGAATGCCATGCCGACCTGGAAGCGCGTTGCGACCAGATCAGCAGCCTGCCCTCGTCGTATTCGGTACTCTGGTCCTTCGACCAGGCGCTCGGTTCGCAAGGCTGCGACGCCGGGGCGAGCGGCAACGGCTGGATCGACCCCTATCTGGCCTGGCGCGGCCGCGTGACGCTGCCGCGCCTCTATGGCGATCGCAACTGGTTGCTGACCGTCGTGGCGAACACCATCACGCCGGCCGCCATCCGCGCCTATCCAGATGCCGCGGCGGCGGTCGCCGCCTGCCACCTGCTGCTCACCGGGGTCGGCACCTCGCGCGACCTCGCCATCCCGCGCGACAACCCCCTGGTCGAGCAGCGCAGCATGCTGAGCGGCATCGCACCCGGCGAGTACCTGGCGGAACTGCGCTGCCCGGCGATCCAGGGCAGCGCCTGCCGGCCCTCGCGGGCCAGCGTGACGATGCAGATAACCGCATCGCCCGAGGAAGGCGCGGCCTACTTGCGCGGCACCCAGTAGGGAACGCCGTAGACCGGGCTCGGACCGATGCGGTATGGGTCCGCGAGCACCTCGCCGGCACGCGCCGGGGTCGGCGTGCCCGCGGCACCCTCCGGGTCCTTGTTGTGCGCATCCGTCCATGCCGTGTTGACGGCGTAGCCGGCCGCGAACATGCAGGCCTGGAAACCGGGCCCCTCCTTGCGGCAGCGCGGCACCTGCTTGGCCAGCGCCGGCGGCAGCGATGCCGACGCAGCCGGCGCTGGAGCGGACTGCTGGCTGGGGAACCAGGCGCGCAGCTTGAACAGGATGGAAGGGTCCCACGCGGTCAGCGCGTAGGCCGCCGCGCCGACGACCAGGGCGACGGCGACGGCTTCGACGAATGAGAATCGGATCTTCACGATGTTCTGGCGGGGATGCAGGCGCGCATGTTACGCGCGGAGACCGTCCTGCGGGAACCCCGTCACATGCGGTAACAATTCCGCCCGCCCGTAGCTCGCGTGCGGCTTTCCGCTGCGCCCCGCCGCCATCTGGTCGCCCAGCGAGAAATGCCACCACTCGTTGGCGTGCCGGACAAAGCCGGCCGCCGCCATGACGGCATGCAGCAGCTCGCGGCGCTCATGCGCCGCGCGTAACCTCGGCTCGGCGGCATTCCGGAAGTGATCCGGATCCGATCGTTCGGTGGTCTCGTCGATGGGACTGCCCATGTCGGCTTCCGCGCCCGACGCATCCTCGAGCGTGAGATCGACGGCGGCGCCGGTACTGTGCGGCGGCGGGGTGCGCGGATCGTCGCTGGGAATGCCCCAATACGTGAACACCGTCGCGGCGAGGCGATCGTACAAGGGCCGGTCGCGCGCGACCAGCGCCGCGGGGTCGCGGAAGGCTGCGAGCGATGCGCCGTCGAGCGAAGCCTGGCGGCAGAACTCGCGCCACACCATGAAGGACTGCACGGCCAGCGGCCGGTAGGCATCGAACAGCTTGAGCCGCCAGCCCGGCTGCAGCTCGCCAAGGCATCCCTGTGCGGCAAGCAGGGCCGCGAGCACGCTCTTGCGCAGTTGCCAAGGCGAGATGCGGCCGTAGGGGGCGCCGAGAACGACGTAAGGATGGGGATCGGTAAAGCCGAAGGCGTCGCGGGGAATGGCAACGAGCGGCTCGCCGCATTCGACGATGGGAACGGACCGGTAGGACGGCATGGTCCGGCAAGGATAGCGGCAATCCGCCTCGTTGCGGCGAGGAGGCGTCCTCCTAGTGATACTCCGCGGCGTGGAAGATGCGCTCGAAGCGTGCGAGTTCGAGGTGCCTGCGGACGGCCCCGCTCGGGTTCAGCAGAGCGACCTGCTTCCCGAAGGCCTGCGCATTCGAGGTGAGTTCGCGCAGTTCGTCGACGCCGCCGGCGTCGATGTAGCTGAGGTTCCTCAGATCGACCAGCACTTCGCGCGCCGCCAGCACGACCGCGATTTCGGCCGTCGAGCGAAAGTGTTCCCGGAACTTCGGCTCGAAGCGGCCGGAGACTTCGATCACGGCTTCCCCGCCGCCGAGCGGATAGAGTTTCGTTTCCATGGCGTCAATCCGCGCCGCGGCCGCGAACGGAGGGCGCTGCGCTCATCGCGGGATCGGGTCGGCGCACTGCGCGCCGCGAGCGGCTGTCGCCGCCAGCAGGGGCCGGCCCCTGGCGGAGGAGCGCCCCTCGAGCATGTAGCCGCGAATCCAGCCGAGCAGGATTTGGCGCAATGTCTCGTGCGAGTTGCCGAAGGTCTCCCGGTAGAGTTCGCGTGCGATCTCCGCGAAGCGGACGATGAGGACGGGATCGAAATGGCGGCCGCTCTCCCGCAGCATGCCGGCGATGGCCGCCTCGACCGGGATGGCTTCCTTGTAGGGGCGCCGGGTGGTCAGCGCATCGAAGACGTCGGCAACGGCGAAGATGCGGGCGACGAGGGGAATCGCTTCGCCGGCCAAGCCGTTGGGATAGCCGCTGCCGTCGTACTTCTCATGGTGATGGGCGACCACGGGAAGCGCTTCGGCAAGCCAGGGGGAACTGCGCACGATATGCATGCCGATGGCGACGTGTCCCTTCATGACGTCGAACTCCTGCTCGGTGAGCTTGCCCTGCTTGAGGAGGATGCTGTCGCTTATGCCGATCTTGCCGACGTCGTGCAGGAATGCGCCGACGATGAGCACGCGCATCTGGTCGGCCGGCAGGCCGATGCTGGCGGCGAGTTCCAGCGCGTAGATGGTGACGCGATAGTTGTGCTCGTCCGTGTCGGAGTCGCGGTGGGCAATGGCATTGCCGAGGACCTCGAGCAGCGCCGTGTTGCCCTCGAGCACCTTGCGCGTCTGCTGGCCGTGCTCCTTCTGCATATACAGGATGATCGGGAATACCAGGGACATGGAACCGAGCACGGTGAGGACCGCGATCAGCACGGCGCCCACCGCATCCTCCTTCATCTCGGCGAGCACGGCGTCCGGGACGACATACACGCCCCGCACGTATCCGAGGGCTTCGCCCGTCCCCGCCTTGATCGGGACGACGGTGATGAGCGTCATGCCGGGCGTGCCGCCGACCTTCTCGTAGCGCGCCTCGGAATCGGTGCGAACTGCGTCGGCCCGCGACCATACCGCATCGGGCAGCAGCGACGACCGGGCATTGTGCTCGCGCACGATCTGGTTCCCGGCGCGATCCTGGATGGCGATGGACACGAACTCGCCCAGCGCCGCCCGCGCCTCCGCGCGCAGGTCGTCGATGCCCGCGGCACCCGCGTAGTAGCGCGACAGGTCTTCTGCGGTAACCCGGTTGGCGTCGCGGACCGAGTCTTCCAGCACGCGCTGCTCCATGCGTTCCGTCTCGTAGTACCAGGCGCCGACGCCGGTCAGGCTGCACAGCGGGATGGCTGCCAGCAGCAGGCGCAGCGCGGCGACCTTGGCGGCGGACCTCGGCGACAGGATCGTGAATGCGGTTCTCATGTTCTCGGCGATTCCGGCTCGGCTGCCGGCGGCGCGAAGGGCGTGGGGAATGGGGCCGGCGCTGCCGGCAACGGGAACCGGAGTCTGCTTTACGAGGATTTCACGCGCAATACCGGTTAACGAGTATTGCCAGGCTGCGGCGGGAACGGCTATATCTCGCCCGCAGGACAGGAAGGTATGCCATAGGGAAAGCCCTAGCGCATATAGGGGGTAGCCGATTCCACATGGGACCCGCCATTCCCTACAATTCCCTACGCTCGCCCGGGGGCTCCCGAACCCGCCCCCCCTTGAACAACTTGCCTCGCACCCGCAAACATGACATCGAGCATCTCCAATTCCTATTGCATGGGAGTCCCGGGATTGCCGCCCATCGTGGACTCCATGGTCGGCGGCGGTCTCTACGCCATCCAGGTATCGTCTCCACCCGCAAGGTCGGCGCTGTTGTCGTCGGTCATCGGCACCAGCGTTCGCAAGGGCGTTCCAACCGCCGTCTGCGGCGGCACGCCGAAGCGCATCCTGCAGCGCGCGCAGGAACTGGGATTCCCCGAACTCGAGGACGCGGCCCGGGACGGCCGCCTCGCGCTGTTCGCCCTCAAGGATGCGGCGGCCAAGAACATCTTCCGCCACGGCGCTGCGCGCTTCCTGCTGGAACTCGACCACTTCGGCGTGGCGGACGGATCCCTGGTCGTCTTCGAAGGCGCCGAGGAGCTGTTTACGCTGCAGGATCCCTCCGCCGCATCGGAGCAGGTCCGCGAATACCGCGACTGGTTCCAGCAGCGCGACGCCTGCGGCGTCTTCCTGTTCAACCTGCTCTCGCCGAATTCTCACGCCGGCGCCACCTACCAGTCGCTGCTCGAGTACCTGCACGGCGCAGCCCGCCTGGAGAGCCGGCATGAGGAGCTTGCCTGGCTGATCGAGTTCTGGACCTCCGTGAGCGGCGTCGTCGCTTCGCGTTCGCTGCCCGCGCGCCTCGGCAGCGAAGGCACGCTGACGATCAGCGAGCGCAGCGAGGCCGCCGCCGCGGATCCTGCAGTGCCCGAGGCGAGGGACGCGAACGACGTCTTCTCGCTGGACCGCAGCCTCGTCGACGTCTCCAGGCAGGCGGCCGGACAATGGATCTTCGCCGACAACCTGGTGGGCTTGCTCCACGCGTGCCGAAATGCGGTCGCCGCCACCATCATCCTCGTCTACGACGGCGAAACCGAATTGCGCCAACTGGCCCAGGCGGCGCATACGTTGCGCATCACCCTCGGCAGGCGCGTGCGCATCGTCGTCCGTGAACTCGACTCGTCGCTGCGCTACCAGAACGAGTTGCTGTTGCTCAACCTCGGCGTCAACCTGATCCTCCATCGCGAGGTACCGCCCAGCCGCCTGATGCTCGCGCTCGAGTCGCTGAAGGGACAAACCTTCAATCGCGACATCGACGTCGACTTCGATGCGGCGCTCGCCAGCGTCGCGCCGACCAAGCTGGCCGGCTGGCTGCCGCCGGCCGCCTTCGCGCACGAGGCCGCCGTGGTGGTCGACCGCAGCAAGGCGCTCGCCGTGCCCTATGCGCTGGTCGAGCTGCGCCTGCCCGCCCCGGCGGACGCGGACGCCGCGCTCGAGCGGTTCAGCATCAAGCGTCCCGGCGACCTGCTGACGGCAGCCGACGGCAAGCTCTATCTGTTCCTCAGCGCCTGTCCCCAGGTCAACCTGCTGGCAACGCTGCGCCGGCTGGCCGGGGACGGCGTCGAGGAAGCGTTTCCCGACATGCGCTTCCTGGTCGCGGAAGCGGAAGTCCGTGCCGAGCTGGCCGCCATCGGACGCAAGGCGGGGGTCGGCGATGCCGCGGGCGTCGCGCTCGCCCAGCCCGCGTAGCCGATGACCGCGCTTCGAATCCCGTGCCTGCTGCTGGCACTGCTGGTCTCGTTTACCGGCGCCGCGCGGGCCGAGCCGACCGAGGACGAGGACTGGCCGCTGGCCGATCGCCTGCTGGACCGCTTCGCCGCCGGGCGCTACGAGGACGTGGTGCGCCTTGCCCCGGGCGTGCTGGCGCAGGAGCCACGCAACGACGAGCTTCGCCGCGCGCTGGCGGACAGCCTGCTCTGGACCGGCCATGCATGGGCAGCTTCCGGCCAGTACCTCGCGCTGATCGAAACCGGATCGCCTGAGATGGCGGCCGGCGGCCGCTTGCGGCTCGCCGATGCGCTGGCCTGGACGGGCCGCATGCCGCAGTCCTTGCCTTATTACACGGCGCAGCTCGACGGTCCGGACGCGAACCAGGCCCGGCTCGGCCGGGCCAATGCCGAACGATGGATGGGCCGCCACGACCTGGCGCTGCCCGACTACCGGAAGGCACTCGCCGCCCGTCCGGACGACGAGGCCGCGCAACTTGGAGCGCTCTACTCGGATCGCGAACTGCGCCCGCGCACGGAACTCGTCGCCGGCATCGTCCGCGACAACACGCCGATGCGGCGCGACGAAGTGCTGCTGCGGCACACCTGGCGCAACGATGCGGGAACGCGGATCTACGCCGTGGACACGAATGCCGACCGCGACGAGGGTTCCGGCGTCTCGCTGCGCCAGCGCGAAACCGGCTTCCACGTCGAGGATCTGGCCCTGCCGCTGGCACCGCGGCTCGATCTCGCCGACCAAGGGGCGCCGGACCGCCGGCTGTTCGGCCAACTGCGCCTGCAGGTTGCGGAAGCCCCGCTCTACGTCAACTACGGCATGGTGAACTGGGGCAAGCTGGTCTTCAACGCGCCGGCGCTGAAGGAGGGGCTGATCGCCCATCGTGCGGGCCTGGAGGGCAAGCTGCCGACGGCGGCCGGCGAGTTCCGCGGCTTCATCGACCGCTACACCGTCTCGGACGGCAACCGCGTGGACAACGCAGACGTCCGGCTGACGCCGTGGTGGCGTCCCTGGGGTCCCGACATCCGTCCCTACGCCGGCATCGCCTGGCGCTCCGCCGACCGCAGCGTCGCCGACTACTGGTCGCCGCGCCGCTATGGCGTAGGCTACGCGGGCCTGGAGGGCGAATGGCAGCGCCGCGACTGGTCCTTCTTCGCATTCGGCCACGTCGGCGTGCCGCTGTCCGGCGAGGCCGCGAACTACTGGGGCACGGGACTCTCCGCCAAGCGCTGGCTGTCCGGCGACTGGGCGGTGGCGGCGACCGCCTGGGCGCAGAGCAACGCCCGCGGCGCGAACTACCGCGCCCACGGCCTGAATTTCACGCTCGAGAAGCTTTGGTGAGGCCGCGATGAGACTACCGCCCATCGGCAAGTTCGCGTACGGCCTCGTCGCCATCCTCGGACTGCTCGCCCTGGTCGCCTACTCGTTCACCCAGGTCGTCGCCATGGCCGACGCCGTGCGGCGGCTGTTTTCGCAGGACCTGGTGCTGCTGGGCATCAGCCTTTACCTGCTGGTCTTCCTCTGCCTGCTGATCCTGCGCTACCTCGGCCTGATCGTGTACTCGTTCATGGAACACCTGGCCGTCATGCAACGCGGCGACGCCGACCACGCCGGCGGCGATCGCGAAGGCAGGCTGCCGCTCATCAGCCTCATCGTGCCGGCCTACAACGAAGCCCTGGTGATCCAGCCGGCCCTGCGTACGCTGGCCTCGCTCGACTATCCCGACTACGAGGTGATCGTGGTCGACGACGGCTCGACCGACGCGACCTACGAGCTTGCCAGCCAGGTGGCGCGCGAACAGTCGCACGTCCCGATCCGCGTTGTGACCAAGCGCAACGGCGGCAAGGCCGACGCGCTGAACACCGGCATCGCGCTGGCGCGCGGCGAATTCGTCATGTGCGTGGACGGCGACACCAAGGTGTCGCGCAATGCGCTGCGCGCCATGGTCGCGCACTTCGACGATCCGCACATCGCCGCGGTGGCCGGCAACGTCAAGGTGCTCAACCGCGAGAACATGCTGACGCGGCTGCAAGCGCTGGAATACGTGGAAGGCCTGGCGATGGTGCGCAAGGCTCAGAGCTTCATGCGCATCGTCAACATCATCCCCGGGCCTTGCGGGATGTTCCGCAAATCGGTGGTGCGGCAGGTCGGCGGCTACGACACCGACACCTTCGCCGAGGACTGCGACCTGACGCTCAAGATCCTCCTGCAGGGCTGGCATGTCGGCTACGAGCCGCAGGCAATCGGCTGGGTGGAAACGCCGAGCCGGCTGCTCGACCTGCTCAAGCAGCGCTATCGCTGGACGCGCGGCATCCTGCAGGCGATGGGCAAGCACCTCGAGGTCCTGCGGCACCCGGTCCGTTCGGGGTGGGCCCAGGCGATGACGCTCTGGTACATGCTGTTCGAAGGCATCATGTGGCCGATTTCGAACGTGCTCGGCAACATCTTCTTCTGCTACGTCGGGCTGAAGTACGGCGTGGTCGTCTTCATCGCCTACTGGTGGCTGCAACTGCTGCTGCTCGACGTGATCGCCTCCGCCTATTGCGTGATCGTCGAGCGCGAGGAACCCTGGCTGATCCCCTACGCCGTGCTGTTCCGCCTCTACTACATCCTCATCATCGACGTCGCCAAGGTGCTGGCCACCCTCGAGCAGTTCCGCGGCACCCACATGACGTGGGGCAAGCTCGAGCGCGAAGGCAAATTGAGCTGAAAGGAGCTTCCATGGATTTCATTTCCGTACTGGCATCGATCATCCTGTTCACCACCATCGCCACGCTGATCGTCGCGTTGGCCGCCTACGGCGCCTACAAGATCCGCGAGTCGCGGCGGCCGAAGCCCGGCCGGGCGGCCCTGCGCGCCGGCGGCGAGTTCGAGGCCATCTTCCTCGAGCGCTACGTGCCGCTGACGCGGAGCGGACAGGAAGCATCCTGATCCCATGCGAGAGCGCGAAGCAGGATTCGAAGGACCGGGCGATCCCGCCGCACAGGAGGGCAAGCCGTTCTTCGCGCGCACGGGATTGTATGTGCCGCTGATCTTCGTCGGCGGCATCGCCGTAGCCGTCCTGCTGTTCGTGCGCGGCATGCACTGGCTGGGGCTCGCGCCAGCCCCGGTGGAGGGCGTTCCGGCGGTGGTGAGCGCGCCGGCGCAGCCGGACGCGGTGCTCTACGCCTCGCCGTCGACGCGGGCCTTCCTGAAGAGCGTGCAGGGCGACCAGGAACCGGTGCTGGTTGCGTGGCGCCGCTTCTTCGCGGAAAGCCGGCGGCCCTACCGCGAGATCGACGATCCCGGACTGCTCAGGCAATTCGCTGCAAGCGTGGTCGTCGTGCCTTACGCCGTCGCCTTGTCCGCACAGGAGGTCGAGGCCCTCGCCGAGCATCAGCGGCAGGGCGGCGCCATCCTGGCGACCGGCCCCTTCGGCGCCCGCGACGGCGACGGCAACTGGACGGATTGGCAGGCGCTGCAGCGGCTGTTCGGCGCCAAGGTGGTCGGCGAAGCGGATGCCAAGTCGCCGCTGCGCTGGCTGGTGACGGAAGGCGAGGCCCCCGTCGTGCAGAACTTGCCCGCCGGCACGCCGATGGAACTCGGCGCGCTTCCCGATCCCGTCCTGCTGTTCGATGGCGGGCAGCAGGCGGCCTACCTGAGCGACGACAAGCGCAGCAGCACCGGCAAGGGCGGCGCCATCCTCTATGGCGATGTCGGTGAGGCGCGCTGGGCGATCTTCGGCTTCTCCGAAAATGCCTGGGCTGCCCAACCGACGCTTATCAACCAACTGGTCGCAGGGGCGCTCGATTGGCTGCAGCACAAGGCGATGGCGACCGTGTCCGCCGCGGGTCCGGTATCCGCGACGCTAAGCGATCCCGGCGGACAGCTGAAGCTCGAGTTGTCGAACGGCGGGACCCGAAGCGCCGCGGCGAGCGTCGTCGTCCTGCTCCCCCGCCGCGGCAGCCTTACGCTCGAGGCGACGAACATCATGATGCCGGCGGGCAGCGTGACCGCCGTGGATCCCTACCGTGCGCGCATCGCCTTCGACACGCTGCCGCCGGGTAATTTCGCCTATCACCTGAAGGTCGAATGATGCGATCGAAGTTCTGCCTGGTCATCGGGCTGTTGGGCAGCCTTGCGTTCACGATGCCGGCCGCCGCGGCCGGGGAGACGTCCGCGTCGCCGGACGACGGCGCACGCATCGTTCTCTATGCCTCGCCGACCTCGCGCCGGCGCCTTGCGGCTGACGGCCTCAGCCTGAAGGCCCAGGTCAACCAGTGGCGCGACCTGCTGCGCGAGCGCGGCGCGCGCTACGAGATCGTCACCGATCCCGATCGGCTGGCCCGATTCGCCGCGCCCGGCACCCTGATCCTCGCCTCGGCCGTCGCGCTGGACGATCGCGAACGCGAAGCGATCGGTGCGCGACTCAGGCTCGGCGACAACCTGCTGGCCACCGGCGCGCTCGCCATTCCCGATCTCTGCGCGGTCTTTCCGGCACCGCCGGGCGGCTCATGCGCTCCACCCGCGGTGCCTGCCGGCACGGCAACGGCGAACTACGTCGTCACCGTGGGCGGCACGCCGTTGACCTACGCGCTGCCCGCGGGCACCCGGATCTGGCTCGGCGACAAGGCGCTGGCCGCCCTGCCCGCCGTTTCGGGGTCCCCGGACGCCTATGCGACCGACTGGAGCCGCAGCGCCAGCCGCGTCGCGATGGTGCACGCGGTCGCTGGAGCGAGCCGTCGGGCATTGCTCGGCTGGCCGGAAAACGCATGGAGCAGCCAGCCGGCCCAATCGCTCGCCGTCGCGCGGATGGCGCTCGATTGGGTGATGAACCGCCCCGTCGCCTATGTCGCGCCATGGCCGTGGCCTTATCGCGCCGCCATGAGTTTCGGCGTCGATGCGACATGGCGCTTCGAGAACATGGCGGGGGTCGCCGCGATGCTCTCGCAGCGCAAGGTCGCCGCCACCTTCAATTTCCTTGCCCCCGACCTCGCCTCACAGGTCGCCCTGGCCAAGCGGCTCGCAGCCGGGGGCAACGGCATCGGAACGCTCGGCGATCGGTGGCAGCCCTTCGGCGGGGAGCCTGCCGAACTCCAGGCGGCGCGGGCAACGAAAGCGAAGCAGGTGCTCACCGCCGCACTCGGCACCGGCCATGGGGCGGGCATGCGGCCGCCGGAGGGACGCACTGACGCAGGCACCGAAGCAGCCGCATCCGGTCTTGAGTACCTCGTCGATGCGGGCCGCGTGGATGCCCTCGTTCCTACCCTGACGCGCGGCGACGGCCCCGTCGTATTGCCCAATCCGCTGAATCTGGACGGCCACTCGGCGGCGCCGAGCATCGCCCAGGCGCTCGCCGGCGAAGCCCAGCGACTGGCCCGCTTCGGCGGCTACGGCTATGTTGGCCTCGATGCCGCCCAGGCGGGTCGGGGCAGTGCGCTGATCGACGGCATTTCGCACTTCCTCGACGACCCGGCCGCGCGCGGCGGTCTCTGGATCGCCGATGCCGCTGCCGTGGCGCGCTGGTCGCGCTCGCTGGCGCGGGTGTCGGTGGATGTCGGTACAGCCCGCGACGCCGCGTTTGATGTGACGCTTCGCGTCGCGCCGGGGAATCCTCTGCCGCAGGGCGTGGCGCTCGTCGTGCACCCGCCCGGCAATGCGAGGATCACGACTGTCGAAGGAAATGCACGGCTGGCGGAAGGCGGCGCCAACGCGCTGCTTATTGGCGGCCTGCCGGCGGGCGAGCACCGGCTGCGTCTGCACTTCGCGCCTTGAACGCCGCGCGCGCGGTCTCCACCAGCGCGCCGCCGTCGTAACCGAGCACGAAGAAGGCGACGCCGCCGAACTTGCCGTTGCGCACGAATTCGAGCCGGCGTCCCAGGCTGCCCGCGTCGTCGAACCAACCCTGCCACCAGCCGTCGGCCTCCGAAAGCGCGTACCACGGCGCACCGCTCTGCGGTTCGCGCCGCAGCCCGAATTGGACGACACGGGACAGCGCGTTGACGCGCAGGTCGGGCAGTTGGTCGGCGCTCACCGGCGCATAGGTGACGATGCGCGCCTTGCCACGCGTGGCCGCGCCGGGCTGGTCCGAAACTACCGGCCATTCATAGCCGTACAGCGGCGACGAGAAGAAGATGCGCTCGCGCGGCACGCCGGCGGCGACGAGCTTCGCGGCGGCCGGCGCCAGCGCGGCAGGCGAGTCGCCTTCGAGCAGCGACACCGGTCCGGCCTGCGCCGAATCGATCCAATGCACGTCGTAGGCCTGCGCGACGATCTCATCGAAGTTGGCCAGTTGCGCTGCCGAATAGAGATCGCCGGCGGGAACGAAGGCGCTGAGCGGCTTCCGCGGCGGCTCGTCGAGCGCGGCGCGCAGCGCCGTCAGGAAGGCGTCGAAGCTGTCGGCGTCTCCGGGCGGAACGGGCTCGAACAGCTCCAGGTCGAGATGCAGGCCGTCACCGGCGCGCGCGAGGTCGACGCATTCCTGGAGCAGGCGGCTGCGGGCCGACGGCGTCCCGAAGATCGCGTGGAACAGGTCGCCGCCCATCACCGTCACGACGGGAACGACCGGCGTCCCGGCCGCGGCGGCCTGCTGGTGCAGGTCCGTCCAGCGCTGCGGCCAGCCGTGCGTATCCGCGAGATGGCCGTCGTTATCGGGAACGAGGTTGAAGAACAGGATGCGATGGAACTTGCGCAGGTCGTATTGCCGCCAGACGTCGCCCATCCAGTAGGCATGGTAGACCTCGATCTGCTGCGCCATGGCGAGCCCGCTCAGCAGCAGGGTCGCGATAAGGAAGGAGAGGCGGCGGGCGAAGCGCATGTCGTTGCGATGGGTGGCGTCCGCCGAATGGTACCCGAGGCCGCCAAGAGCGCCTAACGGAATGAGGCGCTCTAGAGCCTGCCGCGCCAGTAGTCCGCAAGTTCCACCATGCGGTTGGCGAAGCCCCATTCGTTGTCGAACCACACCAGCAGGTTGGCCTGCCGCGCGCCGGCGACGCGCGTCTGTCCGCCGTCGATGATGGCGGACTGCGGGCTGTGGTTGAAGTCGATCGAGGCGTGCGGCTCGTCGGAGTAGGCGAGCAGGCCGGCGAAGGCGCCCGCCGCAGCCTCGGCCATGCAGCCATTGATTGCGGCAGCGCTGGCGTCGCGGCGCAGGGTGGCGGTCAGGTCGATCGCGGAGACATTGGGCACCGGAACGCGGATCGCCTTGGCCTGCACGCGGCCGGCGAGCTCGGGCATCAGGCGCTCCACGCCGCGCGCCAGGCCGGTCGAGACGGGAATCATCGACTGCATCGCCGAGCGCGTGCGCCGCAGTTCGACATGGTGATAGGCATCGATCAGCGGCTGGTCGTTCATCACCGAATGCAAGGTCGTCAGCGACGCGTGCTCGATGCCGAATGCGCGCTCCAGCAGCGTCAGCACGGGAACGACGGCATTGGTGGTGCATGAGGCCGCCGAAACGATGCGTTCGTCGCCGCACAGGGTTTCGTGGGTGATGCCGAACACGGCCGTGCGATCGACGTCTTCCGCGGTCTGACCGGGGTGCGACAGGAGCAGGCGCGGACAGCCAGCGGCGATGAAACGCTCGAGCTCAGGCCGCTGCGCATAGCGGCCCGAACACTCGACCACCAGGTCGATGCCGAGATCGCGCCAGGGCACGTCTTCCGGCGCCGTCGCGTGGGTTACCGCAATGTCGTTGCCGTCGACCACCAGGCGATCGCCGGCGGCCTCGACCTTGCCCGGGAAGCGGCCGTGCGTGGAGTCGAAGCGCGTCAGGTAGGCCATGCTGTCGAGATCGGCCGGCTCGTTGATGGCGGCGACGCGCAGGCGGCCACCCAGCGGCGATTCGTGCAGCGCGCGCAGGAAGCAGCGCCCGATGCGGCCATAGCCGTTGATGGCGATACGCAATGACATTGAAGGCCCCATCGAAAACGCGCCATTGTACGCGACGCGGCCGGCGCCCCGCCCGTGCGCGCGCGGTGCACCGGCGGCGGATAATGGAAAGGCTCATCGAGGGTCAGACCATGTGCCAACTGCTCGGGATGAACTGCAACGTCCCGACCGACATCTGCTTTTCCTTCACCGGCTTCCAGGCGCGGGGCGGCATCACCGACGTGCACCGCGACGGCTGGGGCATCGCCTTCTTCGAAGGGCGGGGCGTGAGGCTGTTCCTCGATCCCCAGCCCTCGAGCGAGTCTCCGGTCGCCGAGCTGGTGCGCCGCTATCCGCTCCGCTCGCTCAACGTCATCGCTCATATCCGCAAGGCGACGCAGGGGCCGGTCGGCCTCGAGAACACGCATCCCTTCATGCGCGAGCTATGGGGCCGCTACTGGATCTTCGCGCACAACGGCAACCTCAGGCACTATGCGCCGACGCTCGACGGCAGCTTCCTGCCGGTCGGGCAGACGGACAGCGAGCTGGCCTTCTGCCATCTGCTGCAGACGCTGCGGAAGCGCTTCCCTGCCGGCTTGCCGAGCCGGGTGGCGTTGCATGCGGCGCTCGACGAGTTCGCTGCGTCGGTGCGGGCCCATGGGACGTTCAATTTCATGCTGTCGAACGGCGACTGCCTGTTCGCGCATCGTTCCACCGAATTGCACTACGTGGTGCGGCGCGCTCCCTTCCCCGTCGCGCACCTGAAGGACCAGGATGTCGCGGTGGACTTCAGCGACGTGGCGAGCCCCGACGACTGCGTCGCCGTGATCGCCACGGCGCCCCTCACGGACAACGAGGCCTGGACGCCGCTGCCCGTCGACGCGATGACGATGTTCGCCGACGGGGAGCGGCAGGCCTAGGCTCACACGGCGGCAAGGGCCTGTTCGAGGTCGGCGACGATGTCGTCGATGTGCTCGATGCCGATCGACAGCCGCACGGTGTCATCGGTCACGCCGGCCTTGGCGAGCTCCTCCTGCGACAACTGGCGATGCGTGGTCGACGCCGGATGGCAGGCCAACGACTTGGCGTCTCCGATGTTGACCAGGCGGGTGATGAGCTTCAGCGCATCCTGGAAGCGCGCGCCGCCCGCCAGGCCGCCTTCGACGCCGAAGGTGAGGATGCCGGAGGGACGGCCCCCCAGGTATTTCTGCGCCAGCGCGTGGTCGGCGTGTCCGGTCAAGCCCGCGTAGTTGACCCACTTCACCTTGCCGTGTCCCTGCAGGTACTTCGCCACGGCCAGCGTGTTCCCGGTGATGCGCTCCATGCGCAGCGCCAGCGTCTCGACGCCCTGCAGGATCAGGAAGGCGTTGAACGGCGAGATCGCGGCACCGGTGTTGCGCAGCGGCACTACGCGGGCGCGGCCGATGTACGCGGCGGGGCCTAGCGCTTCGGTGTAGACCACGCCGTGGTACGAGACGTCGGGCTCGTTGAGGCGCCTGAACTTCTGCTTGTGCTCGGCCCACGGAAACTTGCCGGAGTCGACGATGGCGCCGCCGATCGAGGTGCCGTGGCCGCCCAGATACTTGGTCAGCGAATGCACGACGATGTCGGCGCCGTGCTCGATCGGGCGCAGCAGGTAAGGGGTCGCCACGGTGTTGTCGACGATCAGCGGCACGCCGCGGCGGTGCGCGATTTCGGCCAGCTTCTCGATGTCGGTGATGTTGCCGAGCGGGTTGCCGATGGTTTCCGCGTAGATCGCCTTGGTCTTCTCGTCGATGAGCTTCTCGAACGTCGCGGGCTCGCGGTAGTCCGCAAAGCGCACTTCGATGCCGAACTGCGGCAGCGTGTGGGCGAAGAGGTTGTAGGTGCCGCCATAGAGCGTGGCGGCCGAGACGATGTTGTCGCCGGCTTCGGCGATGGTCTGGATGGCGTAGGTGATCGCCGCCTGCCCCGATGCCAGGGCGAGCGCCGCGATGCCGCCCTCGAGCGCGGCAAGGCGCTTTTCCAGCACGTCCTGCGTCGGGTTCATGATGCGCGTATAGATGTTGCCCTGGACCTTTAGGTCGAACAGGTCGGCGCCGTGCTGGGTGTCGTCGAAGGCGTAGGAGGTGGTCTGGTAGATCGGCACCGCGACCGCCTTGGTGGTCGGGTCGGGTGCGTAACCGGCGTGTACGGCAAGCGTTTCGAGTTTCATGTCCTCACCTGATTGCTGTTTGATTGCGTCGGGCGAGTCTAGGGAAGGCGGCGCTGCGAGGGAACGAATTTGATGTCACTAGCTTATATGCGCGGAGGCATATGGAATGCGCCGTCCTAAAAGCAAAAGGCCGGGTCGCCCCGGCCTTTTTGCTTGTTGCGTCGTGCGCTTACTCGGCGGCGGGCGCCTCGGCGGCTTCCGAACCTTCCGGACGGTCGAGCAGCTCGACGTAGGCCATCGGCGCATTGTCGCCGACGCGGAAGCCCATCTTGAGGATGCGCAGGTAGCCGCCGTTGCGGTTGGCGAAGCGCGGGCCCAGTTCGTCGAACAGCTTGCAAACGACCTCGCGGTCGCGCAGGCGGTCGAAGGCGAGGCGGCGGTTGGCCAGCGACGGCTTCTTGCCGAGGGTGATCAGCGGCTCGACGACGCGGCGCAGTTCCTTGGCCTTCGGCAGGGTGGTCTTGATGGCCTCGTGGCGCAGCATGGAGACGGCCATGTTGCGCAGCATCGCCAGGCGGTGCGACGAGGTGCGGTTGAGCTTGCGGAGTCCGTTGCCGTGACGCATTTTGCTTTTCCTTTTCTGCGGCCGCCGCGCGATGCAAGCGGCCGGTTAATTGTTATTAGGTTTTTGGTTTAGCCGAGTTTCTCGAGACCGGCGGGCGGCCAGTTCTCGAGCTTCATGCCAAGGGTGAGGCCGCGCGAGGCGAGCACTTCCTTGATCTCGTTGAGCGACTTGCGGCCCAGGTTCGGGGTCTTCAAGAGCTCGGTTTCGGTGCGCTGGATCAGGTCGCCGATGTAGTAGATGTTCTCGGCCTTGAGGCAGTTGGCCGAACGCACCGTCAGTTCGAGGTCGTCGACCGGGCGCAGCAGGATCGGATCGACCGAGGCGACCTTCGGGGCTTCCACCGACAGCGGCGTGCCTTCCAGGTCGGCGAACACCGACAGCTGGTCCATCAGGATGCGCGCGGCGTAGCGGATCGACTCTTCCGGGTCGATGGCGCCATTGGTCTCGATGTCGACGATCAGCTTGTCGAGGTCGGTGCGCTGCTCGACGCGGGCGGACTCGACGGCGTAGCTGACGCGGCGCACCGGACTGAAGGAGGCGTCCATCAGGATGCGGCCGATGGTCTTGTTCTCCTTGGCGGTGGCGCGCACGTTGGCAGGCTCGTAGCCGCGGCCGGTCTCGACCTTGATCTGCATCTCGATCTTGCCGCCGGGGGCCAGATGGGCGATGACGTGATCGGGGTTGATGATCTCGACGTCGTGCGAGGTCTCGATGTCGGCGGCCGTGACGACGCCCTCGCCGCTCTTGGAGAGCGTCAGGGTGGCGTCGGAGCGGCTGTGCAGCTTGAGGACGATGCCCTTGAGGTTCAGCAGGATGTCGACGACGTCTTCACGCACGCCATCCAGGGTCGAGTACTCGTGCAGCACACCCTCGATCGAAACTTCGGTCGGCGCGGCGCCGGGCATCGACGAGAGCAGGATGCGACGCAGGGCGTTGCCCAGCGTATGGCCGTAGCCACGCTCGAACGGTTCCATGACCACTCGGGCATGCACGGGGGAGAGCGTCTGCACGTCGATAATGCGAGGTTTCAGAAGTGCGTTGCTTTGCATCGGCAGTCCTCGAAAAAGCAATGCGGGGCGCCGGGGAGGCGCCCCGCCGATTGATGATTAACGCGAATACAGTTCGACCACGAGGCCTTCGTTGATCGAAGGCGGCAGGTCTTCGCGGGCCGGCAGCGACTTGAACACGCCGCGGCCTTCCTTGACGTTCACTTCCAGCCACTCGGGGAAGCCGCGCGATTCGGCCGCTTCCAGGGCGCCCTTCGAGCGCAGCTGGTTGCGGGCGGCTTCGGTCAGCTGGATGGTGTCGCCGGGACGCACGCTGTAGGACGGGATGTTCACGCGCTTGCCGTTGACCAGGATGCCGTTGTGACGGACGATCTGGCGCGACTCGGAACGCGAGGCGCCGAAGCCCATGCGATACACGACGGCGTCGAGGCGGGACTCGAGCAGCTGCAGCAGGTTCTCGCCGGTCTGCCCCTTCTTGCGTTCGGCTTCGGCGAAGGTCTTGCGGAACTGGCGCTCGAGGATGCCGTAGATGCGGCGGATCTTCTGCTTTTCACGCAGCTGCTGGCCGTAGCCGGACAGGCGCTGACCGGACTTCTGGCCATGCTGGCCGGGCGCGTAGGTGCGGCGCTCGACCGGGCACTTGTCGGTAAAGCACTTCTCGCCCTTGAGGAAGAGCTTCTCTCCCTCACGGCGGCACTGGCGGCACTTGGGGTCTAGATTGCGGGCCACTGTTGATGCTCCTTCTTAGATGCGGCGGCGCTTGGGCGGCCGGCAGCCGTTGTGCGGGATCGGCGTGATGTCCGTGATGCTGGAGATCTTCATACCGAGTGCATTGAGGGCGCGGACAGCCGATTCACGGCCAGGGCCGGGGCCCTTGATGCGCACTTCGAGATTCTTGACGCCGCATTCCTGGGCCGCCTTGCCGGCGGCTTCGGCGGCAACCTGCGCCGCGAACGGGGTCGACTTGCGCGAGCCCTTGAAGCCGGCACCACCGGACGTCGCCCATGCCAGCGCGTTGCCCTGGCGATCGGTGATGGTGATGATGGTGTTGTTGAAGGAGGCGTGCACGTGGGCGATGCCCTCGGCGACGTTCTTCTTGACCTTCTTGCGGACTTTGGTAGCGGGTTTGGCCATGTCGGTTCCTGATTATTTCTTCGCGCCGGCGATCGCCTTGCGCGGGCCCTTGCGGGTACGGGCATTGGTGCGGGTGCGCTGACCGCGCACGGGCAGGCCGCGGCGATGACGGACGCCGCGGTAGCAGCCGAGGTCCATCAGGCGCTTGATGCTCATGGTCACTTCGCGGCGCAGATCGCCCTCGACCGTGAACTTCGCGACTTCCTCGCGCAGCCGATCCATTTCGGAATCGGTGAGGTCCTTCATCTTGGACGAACGCTTGATGCCGGCAACGTCGCAGATCTTCTGCGCGCGCGTGCGGCCGATGCCGTAGATCGCGGTCAGCGCGATTTCAGCATGCTGGTGGTTCGGAATGTTTACGCCTGCGATACGGGCCATATGCCTACCTGTATGTCGCTGTAATTAATGGAAAACGGGGAACCCGTGATTTTATCTGAAACAAATGCCTTCATCAACCTTGGCGCTGCTTGTGGCGCGGGTCGGTGCAGATGACCCTCACCACGCGCTTGCGGCGGATGATTTTGCAGTTGCGGCAGATGCACTTGACGGAAGCGAGTACTTTCATTTTTGCTCTCCGGAGAAACCTTACTTTGCGCGAAAGACGATGCGGCCCTTGGTCAAATCGTATGGCGTCAGCTGCACGGTCACCTTGTCGCCGGGCAGGATGCGGATGTAGTGCATGCGCATCTTGCCGGAAATGTGGCCGAGCACGA
>DASVZI010000171.1:0-9201 GCA_036391735.1 Rhodocyclaceae bacterium | reverse complement strand
GGCTGCCGGCGACCAGCCCGCTGCGCCGGCCCCGGCAGCGCCCACGGCCACCTCCGGCGACGTGCCGCCGCAGCTCGAACGAGCCCCGGGCGTCGACCAGGGCGGCATCTATTCGTCGTCCTCCAACCGGTCGCGCGACTCGCTGCGCTCCCGCGAAAGGAGCGAGCGCTGATGCAACGCAACCTTTCCTTCGTGCTGGCGCTGGCCTTCGGCGTGCTCGTGCTCGCCGCCATGTCCCTGTTCACCGTCGACCAGCGGCAGTACGCCATCATCTTCCAGCTCGGCGAGATCAAGCAGGTCATCACCGAGCCGGGCCTTGCCTTCAAGTGGCCGCTGATCCAGAACGTGCGCTTCTTCGACAAGCGCATTCTCACCTACGACTCGGCGGAGCCGGAGCGTTTCCTTACCGCCGAGAAGAAGCCCGTCCTGGTCGATTCCTTCGTCAAGTGGCGCATCGACGACGTGATGAAGTACTACATCTCGGTCGGCGGTGACGAGACGGTGGCGCGCACGCGCCTGTCGCAGACGGTGAACTCCGGGCTGCGCGAGGAATTCGGCAAGCGCACCGTACACGACGTCGTTTCGGGCGAGCGCGACAAGATCATGGCCGATGTGCAGAAGAAGGCTGACGCCGATATGCGCGCTATCGGCGTGCAGATCATCGACGTGCGCCTCAAGCGCGTCGACCTGCCGGCCGAGGTCTCCGAGGCCGTCTACCGCCGTATGGAGACCGAGCGCAAGCGGGTCGCCAACGAACTGCGCTCCCAGGGCGCCGCCGAGGCCGAGAAGATCAAGGCCGATGCGGATCGCCAGCGCGAGATCATCGTCGCCGAAGCCTACCGCGATGCGCAGAAGGTCAAGGGTGAAGGCGATGCCAAGGCCGCCTCGCTGTATGCGGGCGCCTTCGGCCAGAACCCCGAGTTCTACGCTTTCTATCGCAGCCTCGAGGCCTATCGCAATGCCTTCAAGAGCAAGAGCGACCTGGTGGTGGTCGAGCCGAACTCCGATTTCTTCAAGTACCTGAAGGGGTCGGCGGCCGGCAAGGCCGCCAAGTGAGGCCCAGCGGCGATCTGACATGGCTGCGACATTGCTGCTTGCGCTCGCCCTGATGCTCGTCATCGAAGGCATCCTGCCGTTCCTGGCGCCGCGTGCTTGGCGGGAAACGTTTCGCCGCGTCATCGCGCTGGCGGACGGCCAGATCCGATTCATCGGCCTCGCCTCCATGCTGACGGGGCTCATTCTGCTCACGATCGCCCGCTGACATGACTGCAAGACGCCGCTGGCTTCTGCCGGAAGCCATTGAAGACCTGCTGCCCAACGAGGCGCTCCAGGTGGAAATCCTGCGCCGCCGGCTGCTCGACGCCTTCCAGCGCAGCGGCTTCCAGCTCGTCGCACCGCCGCTGCTCGAATACGTCGAATCGTTGCTCACAGGCAGCGGTCACGACATGGACCTTCGCACCTTCAAGCTGGTCGACCAGGCGTCCGGACGGACTCTCGGCATCCGCGCCGACATCACGCCGCAGGTCGCCCGCATCGACGCGCATCTGCTCAATCGCAGCGGCGTCGCGCGCCTTTGCTATTGCGGCAGCGTGTTGCATGCCCTGCCGGCCAGCCTGCTCGCCTCGCGCGAGCCGCTGCAGATCGGCGCCGAGCTCTACGGCCACGCGGGCGTGGAGGCGGACATTGAAATGGTGCGCCTGCTGGCCCAGGCACTCGCTCTTTGCACGATTCCGGCGACGCGCATAGACGTCGGTCACATCGGCATCTTTCGTGCCCTTGCCGTCCGGGCGCAGCTGTCGGATGGCGCGCGCGAGGAATTGTTCGCTGTGCTCCAGGCCAAGGATGCTTCGACGTTGCGCGAACTGGTTTCCCGCGTGCCCGAGCCGCTGCGCTCTGCGCTGCTCGCGCTGCCGGACTGCTATGGCGGCACGGAGACACTGGAGCGCGCGGCCGCCTGCCTGCCCGATGAGCCCGAGATCCGGGCCGCGCTGACCGAACTGCGACGCCTCGCCGGTGCCCTCACCGACCTGCCGCTCAGCTTCGATCTCGCCGATCTGCGCGGTTATCACTACCATAGCGGCATCGTCTTTGCCGCGTACAGCACGGGCAGTCCCGGCGCAGTCGCGCTGGGCGGACGCTACGACCAGGTCGGCGCCTCCTTCGGGCGCGGCCGCCCGGCCACCGGCTTTTCGCTGGACCTGCGCGAGCTGGCGCGCCTGGCACCGGGCTGTGTGGTCAAAGGCGCTATCCTTGCGCCCTGGCCCGAGGACGGGGCATTGCACGAACAAATCGAGAAATTGCGCGCCGACGGTGAAATCGTCATGGTGGCGCTGCCGGGCCACGAGGGGACGTGGAGGGAGGCGGGCTGCGATCGCACGCTGGTGCGGCGCGGTTCCGAATGGATCATCGAACCGTTGAAGGAAGACTGACATGGCGCAAAACGCCGCTCGCAACGTCGTTGTCATCGGGTCCCAGTGGGGCGACGAGGGCAAGGGCAAGATCGTCGACTGGCTGACCGACCACGCTCAGGGCGTGGTGCGTTTCCAGGGCGGCCACAATGCCGGCCACACCCTGGTGATCGGCGGCCGGAAGACCGTGCTGCACCTGGTGCCCTCAGGCATCCTGCGCGACGGCGTCACCTGCTACATCGGCAACGGCGTCGTGCTATCGCCCGAGGCCCTGCTGAAGGAACTCGACGAATTGAAGGCCGCCGGCATCGAGGCCGAAGCGCGACTCAAGGTGTCGGAAGCCTGCCCGCTCATCATGCCGTATCACCAGGCGCTCGACGTCGCGAGGGAGGCCGCCAAGGGCGCCAACAAGATCGGCACCACCGGGCGCGGAATCGGTCCCGCCTACGAGGACAAGGTGGCGCGCCGCGCCCTGCGCCTGCAGGACCTGATGCGGCCGAAGCGCTTCGCCGAGAAGCTCGCCGAACTGCTCGAGTACCACAACTTCGTGCTGAAGAACTTCCTCGGGGCGGAAGCCGTCGATTTCAACCGGACGCTGGATGCCGCGATGACCATGGCGCCGCGCCTGACCGCCATGATTGCCGACGTGCCGCGCGCCCTCTACGACGCCAACAAGGCCGGCGCCAACCTGCTGTTCGAAGGCGCGCAAGGCACCCTCCTCGACATCGACCACGGCACCTATCCGTTCGTCACTTCGTCGAACTGCGTCGCCGGTGCGGCGTCGGCCGGTTCCGGCGTCGGCCCCGGCATGCTGCACTACGTGCTGGGAATCACCAAAGCCTACACCACGCGCGTCGGCAGCGGCCCGTTCCCGACCGAGCTCTACGACGCCTGCGAGAAGCAGGATCCGATCGGCAAGCACATGGCGACCAAGGGCCACGAGTTCGGCGCCACCACCGGCCGGGCGCGCCGTTGCGGCTGGTTCGATGCCGCCGCGCTGAAGCGCGCCATCCAGATCAACGGCATCTCGGGCCTGTGCGTCACCAAGCTCGACGTCCTCGACGGTCTCGAGGAAATGAAGATCTGCACCGGCTACAAGCTCAACGGTGGCGTCACCGACATCCTGCCGGTGGGCGCGGACGATCTGGCGGCCTGCGAGCCCGTCTACGAGACGCTGCCGGGCTGGAAGGAGAGCACTGTGGGCGTGAAGACGCTCGATGGCCTGCCCGCCGCTGCGCGCGCCTACATCAAGCGCATGGAGGAGGTCTGCGGCGTGCCGGTCGACATGATCTCGACCGGTCCCGACCGCGAAGAGACCATCGTCCTGCGCCATCCCTTCAAATAGCCTCGCCGATTGACGGCGACGGAGGCGGCGGTCTGAGCTGGGCGCGTGCCCAATGATGACCTGGCCTCCGTCGACTTCCATGCGCTGCTGGCCGTCGCCGTCCTGACGCTGTTCGTCGGCGGATCGGCCTACCGGAACTATCGGCAGGAGCACCACAAGGCGCTCGGACTCGCACGCCAGGAAGCGCTTGACAACCGGCGGCCGCATTTGGGCGGAAGGGGCGGTCGGCGGCGGTGCCACCTTCCGCCTCACCCTGGGCTGATTAGATCGGCTGGGGAACGCGGAAGCGCAGCTCGTAGGCGATGCGCGCCATCAGGCGTTCGGCGTCGGCGACGGCGGATTGCGATTGGGAACGCAGCGACGCGATGCGGTCGCGCTGGGCGACCAGTTCTTCGGCGCTGGCATTTCGCAGGAAACGTTCGACTTGGTCTCGGTTGCGAAGATCGGATACCATGCTCGCCTCCTATCCAGCATGAGGTCGAAAGACTTTACGGCTCGAACGACTGGCGGAAAGGAGTGAGCTGCGGGGCAAAATGCCGGCAATTCGGCTGAGTGCCGCAGCGTAGAATCGAAGCGCGGGGCTATAAAAGCAAAAGGCCCCGCATGTGCGAGGCCTTGCTGTTGCTTGGTGCCCAGGAGAGGACTCGAACCTCCACGGTGTTACCCGCTAGTACCTGAAACTAGTGCGTCTACCAATTCCGCCACCTGGGCAGGTCGAGCGAAGGCGCGAATTTTATCGGAATCGATCGAATTGTCAAACCACAAGAAACATAAATTTTCCGCCGTCCGCCGCGCCGACCCGATGTTCGAGCGCGAGATGGCCAAGTACGAGTATCCGCTCCCCAGCCGCGAGTACATTCTCCAGGTCCTCGGGGAGCAGGGCGCGCCGGTGGCGTTCGATCGTCTGTGCGAGTTGCTCGACGTCAAGCCCTTCGAGGAGGAGGACTTCCAGCGGCGGCTCGGCGCCATGGCGCGCGATGCCCAGCTGCTGCAGAACCGGCGCGGCGATTGGCTGATTCCCGACAAGGCAGACCTGATCCGCGGGCGGGTCGAAGGCCACCCGGACGGATACGGGTTCCTGGTTCCGGACGGCGGCGGCCCAGACATGTTCCTGTCGGCCAAGGAGATGGACAAGGTGCTCCATGGCGACCGGGCCATCGTTCGGTCCATTGGGGTCGATCGCAAGGGGCGGCCGGAAGGCAAGATCGTCGAGGTCACCGAACGCGCCAACCGCAAGGTGGTGGGGCGCGCCCAGCAGGAGCATGGCGTCTGGTTCGTGATTCCCGAGAATCGGCGCATTGCGCAGGACATCCTGGTGGCGCCTCCCGAGAAGGGAGCGAAGGCGCCCAAGCCGAAGGCGGGGCAGGTGGTCGTCGTCGAGATCGTCGAGCAGCCGTCGAAGCAGTCCCAGCCGATCGGGCGGATCGTCGAGATCCTCGGCAACTACGCCGATCCGGGCATGGAGATCGAGATCGCGTTGCGCAAGCACGACCTGCCGTTCGAGTTCGGCAAGGCGGCCCTCGAGGAGACGGGGAAGCTGCCGGACGAGGTGCGGAAGGGCGACTGGAAGGAGCGCGAGGACCTGACTACGGTGCCGTTGGTCACCATCGACGGCGAGACGGCCAGGGACTTCGACGATGCCGTCTACTGCGAGCGGGAGGGCAAGGGCTTCCGGCTCGTGGTGGCCATCGCCGACGTCTCCCACTACGTGCATGCCGGCGGGGCTCTGGATCGGGACGCGTACGAGCGCGGCAATTCGGTCTACTTTCCGCGCCGCGTCATCCCGATGCTGCCCGAAAAGCTTTCGAACGGGCTTTGTTCGCTCAATCCCAGCGTCGAGCGTCTCGCCGTCGCCTGCGACATGAGCGTTGGCCCGAAGGGCGACATCAAGCGCTACCGCTTCTATCCGGCGGTGATCTGGTCGCACGCCCGGCTGACCTATACCGAGGTGGCGGCGGCGCTGTACGACAAGGATTCCGCCACCCGGCGGAAGCTGGCTGTGTTGCTGCCGCATCTCGAGAATCTCGATGCGCTCTATCGGGTCCTGGCCAAGGCTCGCGAGCAGCGCGGCGCCATCGACTTCGAGACGATCGAGACGCGCATGGTTTTCGACGACAACGGCAAGATCGAGAAGATCGAACCGTATGAGCGCAACGATGCGCATCGGCTGATCGAGGAATGCATGCTGGCCGCCAACGTCTGCGCCTCGGATTTTCTCAAGGAGCGCGGCCACCCGGCCCTCTACCGCGTACACGAAGGCCCGACGGCCGAGCGGTTGACCAAGCTGCGCGACTTCCTCGCGACCTTCGGCCTGCAGCTCGGGGGCGGTGAATCGCCGACCGCCAAGGACTACGCCAAGCTGCTCGAGCGCATCCAGGACCGGCCCGACAAGCAGCTGCTGCAGACTGTGATGCTGCGCTCCCTGCGGCAGGCAATCTACAGCCCGGACAACGTTGGACATTTCGGCCTTGCCTATGAGAGTTATACCCACTTCACTTCACCGATCCGGCGCTATCCCGACTTGATGATCCACCGTTCGATCAAGGCCGCGCTGAAGAACAAGCAATACCAGCCCGGCGCCTGGGAGGAACTCGGGCTGCATTGTTCGGCCACCGAACGGCGGGCCGACGAGGCGACGCGCGACGTCGAGGCATGGCTCAAGTGCTACTACATGCAGGATCGCATCGGCGAGGAGTTCGTCGGCAGCATTTCGGCCGTGGTGCCCTTCGGGATCTTCGTCGCGCTCGACGAGGTGTTCGTGGAAGGCCTCGTTCACGTTTCCGAACTGGGGGCCGACTACTTCCACTTCGACGAGGCCGCGCATGCCATGGTCGGCGAGCGTACGGGACGCCGCTACCGTCTGTCGGACCGGGTTCGCATCCAACTCATGCGAGTGGATCTCGATCAAAACAAGATCGACTTCCGGCTGGTCGAGGACATTTCATCTACCCGACAAGAAGGACCGGGGCCGCAAAGGAAACGAAAGAAGTAGGCGCTCACGGTGACGGCTGTTGTCCGGGCTTGCGCGGCTTGTCGACGGGGTCTAAACGGGCTATGCTTTTCTCACGAGCAGAGAAACAGGATCGGAAATGGCCACGGTTCCCTCCAGTTCCGTCTCCGCCGCCGCGCAATACGGCCTGGATCAGCTGAGGCTTCAACAGACCCGGCTGGCCGCGCAGCGCGCGGAACAGACCGCGCAAGCCCTGCAAGCCGAGGCTGCGAACGCCCGCCAGGACGCCTTCCGCGCAAGGGACAGGGCACAAAAGCTGGAGTCCGAGTCGTCGCAGGCGAGTTCAGAGGCGTCGCGGCTGCGCCAAGGTATGACCCTGCTCCAATCAACCGGGCAGTTGCATGCACAGCAGCAGCGGGCGGTGAGCAACGCCCGCATCACCAGCACGACGGTCGTCGAACAGCAAAGCGGAACCAGTTCCACGAGCAGGACGCCCGTGGTGAACGCGCAAGGGCAGGTCACGGGCAGGGTCCTCAGCACCACTGCCTGATTTCGAACAAGGAGGCATCATGGCGATCAACGTAGGCTCTTCCACGGCGTCGGCGACGCTGCGGCAAACGCAGCAGCAGAACCAGACCCAACAGGCCAGGACGCCCGAGGAGACCAACCGGGAGCAGCAGGCCAGGCAGGCGCAGCAGACCCAGAAGCCGGAGCAGCCCAAGCCGGTGGTGAACGCCCAGGGCCAGACGATGGGCACCCGCGTCAACACCACGGCCTGAGTTTCGGCCGCAATGCGGGCGGATGCCGATCCGGCCCGCCAAGGCGGAGTCGAAGCTAGAATCGCGCTCCAGCCAAGAGGAACGCGATGTCCGAAACCCGCCTGATCCACGGCTTCCACGCCGTTCTTTCCAAGCTCCGCCACGCGGCGGACGACGTCAAGGAAATCTATCTCGCAGCCGGCCGCCAGGACGGCCGGGTGCGCGATTTGCTGCGAGCGGCGGAAACCGCCGGCGTACGGGTGATGCCCGTCGACGCGGCCCGGCTCGACGGCATGGCGCCGGGACAGCGTCACCAGGGGGTGGTGGCGAAGGTTGCGGCGGCACAACGCCACGTGACGCTCGACGACGTGCTCGATACCCTCGATGGACCGGCGCTCCTCCTGGTACTCGACGGCGTCACCGATCCGCACAACCTGGGCGCCTGCCTGCGCGTAGCCGATGCCGCCGGCGCCCACGCGGTGATCGCTCCCAAGGATCGCGCCTGCGGACTCAATGCCACGGCGATCAAGGTCGCCTCCGGTGCGGCGGACACCGTGCCCTACGTGACGGTCACCAACCTGGCGCGAAGCCTGCGGGAGATGCAGGAGCGCAGCATCTGGGTGATCGGTGCGGCCGGCGAGACGGAGCGCGAACTCTACGACATCGACCAGAAGGGGCCGGTCGCCTGGGTGCTCGGTGCCGAGGGAACAGGCCTGCGCCGCCTGACGCGGGATACCTGCGACGAACTCGCGCGCATCCCGATGCTCGGTACGGTGGAAAGCCTGAACGTGTCGGTGGCCGCCGGCATCTGCCTGTTCGAGGCGCGCCGGCAGAGGCGGGGCTAGGAAGCCTGGGGACGGGTCACCACAACTTCCACCAGGGTTCCTTGCGGTCCAGGCCGCGCGCGTAGTACTCGCTCTTGGGGAAGTTGGTGCGCATGACGCGTTCGGCATCGTCGCGCAGGTCGTTCATCCCGAGCGCATCGTAGGCCTTGATCATGACGAACAGCGCCTGCTCGTTTGCAGGTGCGTCCGGGTAGGTCTTGATCGCGTACTGGGCGCGGTTGGCTGCGGCGAGATAGGCGCCGCGCTTCATGTAGTAGCGGGCAACATGGACTTCGTAGGACGCCAGCGCATTGACCGTGTACTTGAGGCGCAGCGTCGCGTCCGGGGTGTACTTGCTCTCCGGGAACTTGGTGACGAGTTCCTTGAAGGCGTCGAAGGAATCCTTCAGCGCTTTCGAATCCCGCTCGGTGATGTCCTGATTGCTGATATAGCCCAGCAGGCCGAGGTCGCCGTTGAAGTTGGCGAGGCCTTTCAGGTAGTAGGCATAGTCGACGTTGGGATGGTTCGGATGCAGCCGGATGAAGCGGTCGCATGCGGCAACGGCAGAGGCCTTCTCTTCCTGGCGGTAGTACGCGAAGGCGACTTCGAGCTGCGCCTGCTGCGCGTAGCGGCCGTACGGATAGCGCGCCTCGAGCTTCTCGAACAGTTTGATCGCCTTGTCGTAGGCGCCGTCCTGCATCGCGGCGGTTGCCTCCGAGTAGAGCTTGTTGGCGGACCAGCCCACCGTCTCGTCGGCCTGATCGGGAAGCAGGCCGCAGCCGGCACCGGCCAGCGCGAAAAGCACGGCCAACAGAGACGCTAAACTACGCATGATGAACATCCCGCAATCGAGTCGCGGCGATTATAGCTCAGCGCGCCAAGCCGCCCCGGCGATGCACGCCATTCCCCCGGAATG
>DASVZI010000170.1:0-1993 GCA_036391735.1 Rhodocyclaceae bacterium | reverse complement strand
GGCTTGTCCTGGCAGACGCCGCTGCTCTATGCCGCTACGCTCGCTTACGCGCTGACGCCGCCGGTGCTGTGGCTGCTGCTGGTGCGCGGCGGCGGGGTGCTGACGAGCGGTTGCCGCGCGCTGGCGACGCTGTCGCTGGTGCCCTTCGTGCTGTTCGGCGTGCTTTCGCTGGTCAAGATGATCGGCCTGCATTGGCTGCTCGCCTTCGTGCCCTTCGCGCTGATGCCGATGGCGCGCCGGCTGCCGCTGCCCGGCCTGCGTCGGCTCGGGCTGTTTTTCGTCGCCTTCGCGCTGCTCCACGTGGCCGTCATTGCGGCGGTGTCCCGCCTGCCGCTCGAGACCTGGCGCTCGACCCACGTCTATGATGGCTTGGTGCTCACCTTCGATACCCGCGAATTGCTCGACCGGCTCCAGCCCTACGCCGACGACTACGTGTTCGCCAGCGACGGCTACTCGAACGCCGTCACCTACGGCTACAACGCGCGGCGGCGCTTCATCGTGTTCGGCGAGGCGTCCAGCCACGCCCGCCACGACGACATCCTGACCGACTTCCGGGCGCTCGCGGGGCGCAACATCCTGGTGCTGCGCAAGAGCCTGCCCGATCCCGACTGGTACCGCCGCTATTTCAAGGAAGTCGAAGTGAAGCCCTTCGAAGTTCGCGGCGCCCGCTTCTGGCTGGTGCTCGGGCGCGGTTTCGACTATCCGGCCTATCGCGACGAGGTGCTGGCGAAGATCCGCGACAAGTACTACGCGCTGCCGGCCTGGCTGCCGCAGACCGGCTGCTATTTCTGCGACCGCTACTTCCCGGGCACGCCATGCCGCCGCTGACCGCCCTGCTGCGCCTGATGCGGCCGCACCAATGGGTAAAGAACGGCTTCGTCTTCGTCGGCCTGATCTTCGGCCACGCCTGGCGCGATCCGACGCTCCTCGTCGCCGCGCTGCTCGGCTTCGCCGCGTTCTGCCTGCTGTCCTCAGGCGTGTACATCCTGAACGACTGGGTCGACCGCGAGTCGGATCGCCATCATCCCGAAAAGCGGCACCGCCCGCTGGCGAGCGGCGCCGTGCCGGTGCCGTTCGGCCTGGGGCTGGCCGCGGTCTGCCTCGCCGGCGGCCTCGCCGTCGCCTGGACGGCGAGCCGGGCGCCCTGGCTGTTCGTCGCCTACCTTGCGCTGCAGGTCGCCTATAACGCCGGCGCGAAGCACATCGTGGTGCTGGACGTATTCATCATCGCCGCCGGCTTCATGCTGCGCATTCTTGCCGGCACCATCGGCATCGGCATTCCGCCGACCCACTGGCTGCTGCTGTGCGGCCTGATGCTGACGCTTTTCCTGGGTTTCGCCAAGCGGCGCGCCGAACTGCACGCGCTGGCGGACGATTCCGCCGTGCACCGGCGGGTGCTCGAGCACTACTCCAAGGGGCTGCTCGACCAATTCATCGTCATCGCCGCGACCGGCACGGTGGTCTCCTACGCGCTCTATACCGTCAGTCCGGAGACCATGGCGCTGCACGGCACGCGCTGGCTGATCGCCAGCGTGCCCTTCGTGCTCTACGGCCTCCTCCGCTATCTTTACCTGCTGCACCGCCACGGCGGCGGGGGCGACCCCGCGCGCGAAGTCATGACCGATCCGCATCTGCTCTCTGCACTTGCAGGCTGGGCCATACTGGTGGTAGCGTTACTTTCGTCCTGACCCGGGAATACCATTGCCATGGATGCCAACGACCGTCTGCGCAGCTTTGAGAATCTAGGCGACGCGATCCCCTTCGTCGACCGGATCATGGACATCATGGATTACATCCACGTGTTCGAGGGATTCGAGCGGGACGAGATCCAGACGCTGGCGCGCTACCTGCGCTGCTATCGCGTTCCGGCCGGCAGCGAGATCATCCGCGAGGGCGAGCGCGGCGACTTCATGCTGCTGCTGATCGAGGGCTCGATGGAGATCGCCAAGAAGGATCACCGCGGCCTGCCGGTGCAGATCGGCGACGCCAGCCC
>DASVZI010000169.1:0-2988 GCA_036391735.1 Rhodocyclaceae bacterium | reverse complement strand
CATCGAACTGATCAAGGGCCTGTTCGGCGTCCGTTGGCCGGGGCTGCCGAACCTGGTCGTCGATCTTGCCACCATCGCCGCGATCGCCGCGATGGTGGCAGTCCTGGCCGGGCGCCTCGCCGACCCGGTCAAACGCCTGCTCTCCGGTTTCGGCGACTGGCTGGCCTGGGCGCTCACCTTCGCGCCGCTGGTCACCGGCTACGCCGCCTTCCACCACATGACAGAGGACTACACGCTGCTGCTGGCGATCCACATCCTGTCGGTCGACCTGCTGCTGGCGCTGCTGCCCTTCACCAAGCTGTTCCATGTCGTGAGCCTGTTCGTGTCGCGCTGGTACAACGGCGACATCGCGGGTCGAAAGGGGGTGGCAGCATGAGCGCCTCCTTTGAACGCGGCATCAATTCCTTCAAGGAAGTCCTCGATGCGCCGATCGCCAGCTTCTTCTCGAGCTGCGTGCATTGCGGCCTGTGCGCCGAGTCCTGCCTCTTCTACACGGAGACCGGCGATCCGAAATACGCGCCGATTCGCAAGCTCGAGCCGCTGCGCCGCACCTGGTTCCAGGAATACACGCTGCTCGGCAAGCTGGCCAAGGCGGTCGGGCTCTCCAAGCCCGTGACCGACAAGGAGCTCGAAGAGTGGGCGCCGCTGGTCTACGACTCCTGCACCATGTGCGGCCGCTGTTCGATGGTCTGTCCGGTCGGCAACGATCTCACCTATGCGATCCGCAAGATGCGCGAAGGCATGGCGGCCGCGGGCCACGCGCCCGAGGGCCTCATCACCGCGACGACCCGCGCCATCACCGCCGGCAGCCCGGCAGGCGTCAAGTGGGTGACGGTGCAGGCGCAGATCAAGCGCATGGAGAAGCAGTTCGGCATGACCATCCCGGTCAACCAGCCGGACGTCGACTATCTGGTGCTGATGTCGTCCTGGGAGATCCTCAACTATCCGGAATACCTCGGGGCCGTCGGCCGCATCTTCCGGCAGGCGGGCGCCACCTGGACGCTCTCCGAGCAGGCCTACGAGGCGACCAACAGCGGCATCCAGATCGGCGCTTCGGACCTCGCGCGCGAACTGGTCGGCCGCATCGTCAAGGCTGCCGAGGACCTGCGCGTCAAGTGCGTCATCAGCCCCGAATGCGGCCACGCCTACACGGCGATCCGCTGGGAAGGACCGAACCTGATGGGGCGCGCCTTCGGCTTCGACGTCAAGCACATCCTGGAAGTCATCGACGAGTTGCATGGAAGCGGCCGCATCAAGCTCAAGGGCAAGCTCGACAAGCCGCTGACCTACCACGATCCCTGCCAGATCTCGCGGCGCGGCGGCGTCTACGAGCAACCGCGCAAGCTGCTGAAGGAACTCGCGCCGCAGTTCCGCGAGATGAACGACACCGGCGTCATGAACTGGTGCTGCGGCGGTGGCGGCGGCGTCGGCGCCAACGAGCGCGCCGAGCCGCTGAAGATCATCTCCTTCAAGCGCAAGAAGGCGCAGATCGAGGAACTGGGCGTGGATACCATGGTCACCGCCTGCGCCAACTGCCGCGTGACCATCGAAGAGGCGCTCGAGCATTACCACATGGACATCGAGATGCTGGGCCTCACCGAACTCGTCGCTGAACACCTGGAAGAAGAGAGCGCATCATGAGCGAACGCCTTGTCATCGATCCCATCACGCGCATCGAAGGCCACCTGCGCATCGAGGCGCAGCTGAAGGACGGCGCCATCGAGCAGGCCTACTCGGCCGGCACCATGGTGCGCGGCCTCGAAGTGATCCTGCGCGGGCGCGACCCGCGCGACGCCTGGGCCTTCGCCCAGCGCATCTGCGGCGTGTGCACCGTGGTGCATGCCGTGGCCTCGGTGCGCGCGGTGGAGGATGCGCTCAAGTATCCGATCCCGCCCAACGCCGAGCTGATCCGCAACTTGATGATCGGCGCCCAGTACATCCACGACCACGTCATGCACTTCTACCATCTGCATGCGCTCGACTGGGTGGACCCGGTGAACGCGCTGAAGGCGGACCCCAAGGCGACCTCGCAGCTCGCGCAGTCGCTGAGCGGCCATCCGCAGTCCTCGCCCGGCTACTTCGCCGACGTGCAGAACCGGCTGAAGAAGCTCGCCGAGACCGGCAAGCTCGGCATCTTCCAGAACGGCTACTGGGGCCATCCTGCATACCGGCTGCCGCCGGAGGCGAACCTGATGGCCGTGGCGCACTACCTGGAAGCGCTCGGCTGGCAGCGCGAGGTCGTCGCCCTGCACGCGATCCTCGGCGGCAAGAACCCGCATCCCAACTTCGTCGTCGGCGGTGCGCCGATCGCGATCAGCGTCGAGCCGGGGCATCGCGGCCACGGCAATGGCCCGCACTTCCGCGGCGGGCAGGGCGGCACCGCGCTCGATGACGTCGGCCTGCAGCGCATCCAGTCGGTGATCCAGTCGATGAGAAGCTTCGTCGACCAGGTCTACGTGCCCGATACGCTGGCCATCGCCGGCTTCTACAAGGACTGGTTCAAGCAGGGCGAGGGGCTGGGCAACTTCCTTTGCTATGGCGATCTGCCGTCCAACGGCATCGGCGACATCGGCGGCTTCCTGTTCCCGCGCGGCGCCATCCTCAACCGCGATCTGTCGACCATCCACGAGGTGGACCTCAACGCCGACGACCAGGTACAGGAATACATCTCGCATTCCTGGTACGACTATGCAGGCGGCCGCGAGAAGGGCCTGCATCCTTACAAGGGCGAGACCAACCTCAACTACACGGGGCCTCAGCCGCCGTACCAGCACCTGCCGGTCGACCAGGCCTACTCGTGGCTGAAGTCGCCGCGCTGGAAGGGCAAGGCGATGGAAGTCGGGCCGCTGGCGCGCGTGCTGATGCTGTATGCCAAGGGGCACGAGCAGACCAAGGAACTGGTCGGCATGGCGCTGAAGAAGCTCGACGCGCCGGTCTCCGCACTCTACTCGACGCTCGGCCGCACGGCGGCGCGCACGCTGGAGACCA
>DASVZI010000168.1:0-25919 GCA_036391735.1 Rhodocyclaceae bacterium | reverse complement strand
GCCGTGGCGCCGGCGCGCGTCGTCGCAGGCCTCGTCGCCCCGGCCGACGGCCGAAAGCGGCGCGAAGTCCCGGCAGGCGCTCGGACGGCTCTCGTAGATGGCGCAGGAGACCGCCGTACCGATGTCGCCGCGCAGCGCCACGCAGCGCGGCGGCTGGCGCTCGGTGCCGCGCATGCAGGCCATGACGGACGTCACCCGCTCGACCAGACCGGACGGCACCCAGCCGCCCGGCACGTCATCCATTTCGCCGCAATGGAACGATACGCGGTAGGTGGCGCAGCAGGCGCCGCAGGACTGGCAGGGGCTGCCCACGCCCAGATGTTCCGCGTCAGAGAATGGCCCGACCGACGTACCAGGCGATGGCGGCCATGGACGCACTTGCCGGAATGGTGAGAATCCAGGCCCATACGATGCCGCCTGCCACGCCCCAGCGAACCTTCTTGGTGCCGTGGGTGGCGCCGACACCGGTGATGGCGCCGGTGATGGTGTGGGTCGTCGACACCGGGATGCCGAGGAAGGTCGCCATGAAAAGCGTGATGGCGCCGCCGGTCTCCGCACAGGAGCCGCCGACCGGCTTCAGCTTGGTGATGCGCTGCCCCATCGTCTTGACGATGCGCCAGCCGCCGAACATGGTCCCCAGGCCCATCGACAGGTAACAGCAGCCGATCACCCAGACCGGAACGCTGTCGCTGCTCTTGGACATGCCGGCCGCGATCAGCAGCATCCAGATGATGCCGATAGTCTTCTGCGCGTCGTTGCCGCCATGGCCGAGGCTGTAGAGGGACGCAGAAAGCAGTTGCACGCGACGAAACACCTTGTCCACCTTGCGCGGCGTGGTGCGGTTGAACAACCATGCAACGAGCATCATCATGATGGCGCCGAGTACGAACCCCAGCATCGGTGCGACGAAAATGAACAGGACGGTCTTGCCGATGCCATCCCAAATCAAGGCGGCCGGCCCGGATTTGGCGAGCGCCGTGCCGACGAGGCCGCCGATCAGGGCATGCGACGAACTCGACGGGATACCGTAGTACCAAGTAACGATGTTCCAGATGATGGCGCCGACCAGGGCGCCGAACACGACGTAATGATCCACGATGCTGGGATCGATCGTGCCCTTGCCGATCATCGTGGCGACCTTCAACTGGAAGACGAAGACCGCCGCAATGTTGAAGAACGCCGCCCAGGCGACAGCCTGCTGCGGCTTCAGAACCCCGGTCGAGACGATGGTGGCGATGGAATTCGCCGCATCGTGAAAGCCGTTCAGGAAGTCGAAGACCAGCGCAAGGCCGACCAGGACCACCACGACGGAAAGGCTGATTTCCACTCCCTGCATTTTTTCGCGGTCTCCGCCGCTTAGGAATTCTCTAGGACGATGCCTTCGATGATGTTCGCCACATCCTCGCAACGGTCCGTGACGGTCTCGAGCAGCTCGTAGATGCCCTTCTGCTTGATGAGTTCGCGGACGTCGGTTTCCTCGCGGAACAATTTGATGATGCCGACGCGCATGACGCGGTCGGCGTCGGATTCGAGCTGGTCGATTTCCCGGCACATCTTGATGATGGCCGGCGCGTTGTCCATGGAGGACAGCAGCGACACCGCCGCACGCACGCGCTCGCAGCAGGAGACGCTGATGTCGGCCAACTGCCGCGATTCCTGCGTCAGCTTGCGCACGTCGTAGAGGTGCATCGACTCGGCGACGTCCTGGATGAGGTCGAGGATGTCGTCGAGCTTGGAAATCAGCTGGTGGATCTCGTCGCGGTCGAGCGGGGTGTTGAAAGTGGTATGCAGCAAGGCGACGGTGTCGTGCGTGACCTTGTCCGCCTTCTTCTCGATTTCGTCGATCGCCTGGGCGTGGCTGGAGACGCCGCCGGAGCCTTCGCCGAGACTCGCCACGAGGACCGCGAGTTCGTGTGCTCCCTGGACGACCAATTCGGCGTGAGCGTTGAAAAGATCGAAAAACTTGCCCTCTTGAGGCATCAGTTTTGAAAACATTTTGATGTCGTGGGTAACGAAGCTGCGCGAGTCTACCAGAGTCTTCCTGACCTGACCCTGGCAACGTTGCTGGTATACTCCGCCCTCCCCTAGGCGCCGTGTGGCGCCGGGCCCGCTCCGTCACGCTCCCCGCTCCCCCGCCCACCATGAAACGCCCCCGCTTCACGCGCCGTCCCAAGCAGACTCCCGACACCGAGCAGGTGATCCGCCTGGCGATGAACCTGTCGCAATCGAGCAGCCGCGTCGAGGACGGCTTCTGGGAAGCCCGTCTGGCCGCGCTGATCGATCGCCTGCTGGCCGACGGCGACGAGGGCGCCCTGACCGGCGCGCTGGATCACCTCTACGGCGTCGGCGGCCGCGCCTACGACGAACTCGCGGACATGGTGGAGTCCTGCTGCGAGAGCCGCCGCATCGATTCCGCCGAAGGCACGGTCAAGCATCAGGACGTGGTGCTGCTCGCCATCCCGGTGCTCGCCTGGTCGCGCTACACGATTCCCTCCGGGCCGGTGGCGCCGGACGCCCTCGCCGCCGCCCGCGTGCAGCTGCAGGCGCACGTGCTGGCGAAGGACGCGCGCCTCGGGCTCGCTGCCTACCTGTTCAGCCCCGACCAGTTGCCGCAGAGCTACAGCGAGACGGCCGCGCTGGCCGACAAACTGGCCAAGGCGGCGGTGCATGGCCGCGACCTCAAGCTGGACGCGGCCACCATGCCGGAGACGGTCAACTTCCTGTCGGACACGCGCTACCTGATCGGCGCGGTGGCCGCCACCCGCGGCAGCCCGCTGTTCCGCTGGCAGGAGGACGATGGCAGCCGCGCGGAAGCCATGAAGCAATGGCGCCTGCAGGGCGGCGATGCGCTGCGTCCGCTGCTGCCCGCCTGCGCCATCGAATTGCTGCTGCCCCAGCCCTACCATGCCGCGGCGCGCGAGGCGGACCGCGCCTCGCGCCCCTACTCGCTGCGCGCCGCCGTGGCCTTCCTGCAGACGACGCTCAACGTGGCGGCAACCGACCTGCGCGCCATCGTCGCGCCGTTCTACGATCGGCAGATCGAGGAATACCGCGTCGGCTTCGCGCTCGGCCAGTCCACGGACATCGTGCATGGCGTCGTCTGGCCGCTGCTGGAAGCCGAGGACGAATCCGCGGACGCGCCGGCGCAGATCGAACTGGTGCTGCGCGAAGCCGGCGTCCGCGACATCCTGGTCCTCGACGACCGGTTCCCGCTTGAATACTGCGACGATTGCGGCGCCCCGCTGTATCCGAATCCCGAGGGCGAGCCGGTGCACGCCGAACTGCCCGAGGAGCAGGCCGAGTCGGCGCCGCGGCACCTGCACTGAGATCGGCGACTACGGCAGGTAGGGCGCGGGGTCGATAGCGGGCGTCCGCCCGCTGACGAGATCCGCCAGCAGTTTTCCCGAGCCGCAGGCCATGGTCCATCCCAGCGTGCCGTGCCCCGTGTTGAGAAAGAGATTGCGCAGCCGCGCGCGCCCCACCGCGGGTACGTTGCCCGGCGTCGCGGGCCGCAGTCCCGCCCACGGTTCCGGCTCCCCCGCCTTCGGCAACTCGGGGAAGATCGCCGCCACGCGGCGCACGATGGCCTCGCAGCGCGTCGCGTTGATCGATGTATCGTAGCCGGTGAACTCCGCCGTGCCGGCGACGCGCAGGCGGTTGCCCAGGCGCGAGAAGACGATCTTGTGGCCGTCGTCGGTCAGGCTGACCACCGGTGCGGTCCCTTCGGCGGCCAGCGGGATCGTCACCGAATAGCCCTTGGCGGGATAGACCGGCAGGCGGATGCCTAGCGGCCTCAGCAACAACGGGGAATAGCTTCCCAGCGCGACCACGTAGGCATCCGCGGACAGCGAGGAGCCGTCCGCGAGCTTCACACCCACGACCTTGTCACCCGAGGCCTCCAGCGCAGCCACGGCCGCCCCATGGCGGAAAGCGACGCCCCTGGCGGCGCAGTGCCGCGCCAGCGCCTGCGCGAACTTGCGCGCGTCGCCGGATTCATCGTCTTCGGTGTAGGTCCCGCCGACGATCGGCACGCTCGACGCGGCCAGCGCCGGTTCTATGCGCAGGCATTCGTCCGCCGTCTTCGGCACGCGTTCGCAGCCGAACTCGCGCATCAGGGCCGCCTGAGGCAACGCGCGCTCGAACACGCCGCGGTCCGTGTAGAAGTGCAGGATGCCGCGCGTCAGCTGATCGTAGTCGAGTCCGAGTTCGCTGCGCAGTGCGCCGAGCCGATCACGGCTGTCGAGCGCCAGGCGAAGGATCGCCACGATGTTGCGGCGCGTGCGTCCTGGCGTGCATTGGGCGAGGAAGCGCAGGCCCCAGCTCCATTGGGCGGCGTCGGCGCGCAGCCGCCAGAGCAGCGGCGCGTCCTCGCGCGCCAACCATTTGAGCGCCTGCCAGGGAGCGGACGGATTCGCCCAGGGCTCGGCGTGGCTGGTCGAGATCTGCCCGCCGTTGGCGAAGCTGGTCTCGAGCGCCGCGTCGGCCTGGCGATCGACTACGGTAACTTCATGGCCGGCTTCGGCGAGATACCAGGCGGACGAGACGCCGATCAGCCCTGCACCCAGCACGGTTACGCGCATGGGCCCTCCTGCCGGGCGGCGGGCACCGCAAGGAACTTGCATATGGGAGAATCGCTCGGAGACATCGGACGCGAGATTATACGGAGAGCGAATGCCCAGGATCGAGAAGAGCGACGATGAGTGGCGCCGGCAGCTGAGCCCGGAGCAATATCGGGTCGCCAGGAAGAAGGGCACCGAACCGCCGTTTACCGGCGCCTACTGGAACACCTTCGAGCCCGGCGAGTACCGCTGCGTCTGCTGCGGCGCGCCGCTGTTCGACGCGGCGGAAAAGTTCGAAGCCGGCTGCGGCTGGCCAAGCTTCTCCGCGCCCGCTGCGGCGGCCGACATTGCGGAAGCCGAGGACACCAGCCACGGCATGGTGCGCACCGAGGTCATGTGCGCGCATTGCGGCGCCCACCTCGGGCACGTCTTCCCCGACGGCCCGCCGCCGACGGGACTCCGCTACTGCATCAACTCCGCCGCGCTGGATTTGCGCCGGAAATGAGGCGGCTATAATCGTCCCCCATGAAATTCCTATTCGACCTCTTCCCGGTCATCCTTTTCTTCGCCGCCTTCAAGCTGGCGGGCATCTACGTCGCCACCGGGGTCGCCATCGCGGCGACCTTCGCGCAGATCGGCTGGGTATGGTTCCGCCATCGCAAGGTCGACAACATGCTGTGGGTCAGCCTGGTGCTGATCGTCGTGTTCGGCGGCGCAACCCTGCTGCTGCACGACGAGACCTTCATCAAGTGGAAGCCGACCGTGCTCTACTGGCTGTTTGCCGCCGTGCTGCTGCTGTCCGAGAAGCTGTTCGACCGCAACCTGATCCGGCGCATGATGGAGCAGCAGATTTCCTTGCCCGAGCCGCAGTGGGGCCGCCTCAATCTCGCCTGGTGCGTCTTCTTCGCCCTCATGGGCGCGGCCAACCTGTTCATCGCCTTCCACTACCCGACCGACATCTGGGTGAACTTCAAGCTGTTCGGCGGCATGGGCCTGATGCTCGTCTTCATGGTCGCCCAGGGCTTCTGGCTCGCGAAGTACGCGATCGAGGAGAAGTCCTGATGCTTTACGCCATCGTCGCCGAAGATGTCGCGGGGAGCCTCGAAAAGCGGCTGGCGGCGCGGCCGGCGCATCTCGCCCGCCTCGAGACGCTGCAAGCCGAGGGGCGGCTGGTGCTAGCCGGCCCCTTCCCGGCCATCGACGCTGCCGACCCGGGACCGGCGGGCTTCTCCGGCAGCCTGATCGTCGCCGAGTTCGAGTCCCTTGCCGCCGCTCAGGCCTGGGCGGCTGCCGATCCCTACGCGGCAGCCGGCGTCTATGCCGGCGTCTCGGTCAAGCCGTTCAAGATCGTCCTGCCCAAATGAGCGACGCCATCGCGGCCATGCGCGAGCGCCTGGCCGCCCTCGAGCCGGCGCGGCTCGACATCCGCGACGACTCCGCCCGCCATGCGGGCCATGCCGGCGCCCGCTCGGGCGGCGGTCATTTCATCATGACGATCGTATCGTCCCAATTCGCAGGCAAGCGCCCAATGGAGCGACATCGTATGGTGTATGATGTCCTCGGCGCCCTGATGAAGACAGAAATTCATGCCCTGAGCATAGACGCCAAAACCCCCGAAGAAACCTGACCTGACAGCCGAGGATTACGATGAATCGCCCATTTCGCTACGCCACTCTAGCCGCTCTCGCTCTTGCGCTCGCTGCCTCGCCGGCACTGGCCAAGAAGGAGAAGAAGGACGAGGACGCGATCGCCGTCGTGAACGGCAAATCCGTTCCGGCCATTCGCGCCAACGCCATTCTGACGGCGCAGGTCGCGCAGGGTCAGGCGGATTCGCCTCAGCTGCGCAACGCCATCCGCGAGGAACTGGTGCGTCGCGAAGTGCTGGCGCAGGAAGCGCAGAAGAAGGGCTTCGACCGGAAGCCCGAGGTCCAGGCACAGATCGATCTCGCGCGCCAGGGCGTGCTGATCGGCGCCTACCTCAACGACTACGTCCATAGCCACCCGGTCACCGACGAGGCGATCAAGAAGGAATACGACACGGTCAAGGCCACGCGCGGCGACAAGGAATACAAGGCCCGCCACATCCTGGTGGACAGCGAAAGCGACGCCAAGGCGATCATCGACCGCCTCAAGAAGGGCGAGAAGTTCGAAGACCTCGCCAAGCAGTCGAAGGATCCGGGCTCCAAGGACCGCGGCGGCGACCTCGGCTGGGCCACGCCGAACAACTACGTGAAGCCGTTCTCCGACGCGATGGTCAAGCTGGAAAAGGGCAAGTACACGGAGACCCCCGTGAAGAGCGATTTCGGCTACCACGTCATCATGCTCGACGACACCCGCGAGCTGAAGATGCCGGCCCTCGACGAGGTCAAGGGCCAGATCGCCCAGGCGCTGCAGCAGAAGATGGTCGAGCAGCACATCGCCGACCTGCGCGCCAAGGCCAAGGTCGACTGATCCTGCCCGCAGCAGGCATCCAACGGGGGCTGCGGCCCCCGTTTTCACTTCTGCCGCCCGCGGCGGCAATGCGGCGATGATCGGTTTTCTCCAAGCATGGCGCCGCCGCCGGGCGCTCGATCGCGTCCAGGTCGACGAGGGGCAGTGGCTGGATGCGGAGCGCGAACTGCCCTTCCTGGCGCGGCTGTCCCCCACCGAGCGGCAACAGCTGAGGGACATGGCGCGGGAGTTCATCGCCACCAAGGAATGGAGCGGCGCCCGCGGCTTGGCGCTCACGGCCGAAATTCAACTCGCCATCGCCCTACAGGCCTGCCTGCCGGTGCTGAAGCTTGGCCTCGACTGGTATCGCGGCTGGGTCGGTGTCGTGGTCTATCCCGGCGACTTCGTGATTCCGCGCCGCGTGATGGACGACGCCGGGGTCGTGCACGAATACGACGACGAGGTGCTCGGCGAGGCGTGGGAAGGCGGTCCGGTGCTGGTTTCGTGGTTCGGCCGGCAGGAAGGGCCTGGCGACATCAACGTCGTCATCCACGAATTCGCGCACAAGCTGGACATGAGCAACGGCGACGTCGACGGCGCGCCTGCGCTGCACGCCGGCATGTCGCGGCGCGACTGGGAGGCGGCCTTCGCCCCCGCCTACGAGGATTTCTGCCGTCGCGTCGACGGCGGCGAGGAAACGCGGCTGGACCCGTACGGCGCCGAGCATCCGGGCGAGTTCTTCGCCGTCATGTCCGAGGCCTTCTTCGTCACGCCGCAACTGCTGCTCGGCGAGTATCCCGGCGTCTATGCGCAGCTGCGCCTGTTCTACCGTCAGGACCCGGCAGCCGCCGCGGCGGCGTCGCTGTGGAAGGCGTAACGGTTGCGGCCGCCCTTCTTGGCCTCGTACATCGCGATGTCGGCCTTCTTCATCAGCTCGTGCATGTCGTCGGCGCCATCGACCGGGTAGACGCCGATCCCGATGCTGACGCTGATGGTCAGGTCCTGCCCGGCGACGCGGAACGGCGGCTCCATGGCGGCGACAACTTTCGCCGCCACGCGCGCCGCGTCCTCGGGACGCGCGATTTCCGCCAGCACGATGACGAATTCGTCGCCGCCCTGGCGCGAGATGGTATCCCCGGTGCGGATGCACGCAACCAGGCGTCGCGCCACCAGCTTCAGTAGCTCGTCGCCGGCGAAATGGCCGAGCGTGTCGTTGATGCGCTTGAAGTCGTCGAGGTCGAGGAACATCACGGCCAGCGAACGGCGGAAGCGCCGGGCCTGCGACAAGGCCTGGTTGAGCCGGTCCATCAGCAGCGTCCGGTTGGGCAGGCCCGTCAGGCTGTCGTAGTAGGCGAGCTGGTGGATGCGGGCCTCGGCCGCCTTGTGCTCGGTGACGTCCAGGTTGGTGCCGATGGCCCGCACTGCGCGGCCGTCGGCGTCGCGTTCCGCGACCTTGCCGCTGCAGCGCAACCACTTCCATTCGCCTGAATTCGTCCTGAAGCGGAATTCTTCCTGGAAATCCGCTGCGGCATTCTTGAAGGCGTCGACGGCGGCGCGAATGACGCGCTCGCGGTCTTCCGAGTGCACCGACTGCAGCAGTTCCCCGGCAGCGATGATGCTGACGCCGGGCAGCGCGCCCACCATCTCGGCCCAGCGGCCGTCCAAGTACACGATGCCAGACTTGATGTCGAAATCCCAGATGGAAAGTGCCGAAGCCTCGAGCGCCAGTGCCAGCCTGTCCTTGGCCTCGATCATCTCCGCCTCGGCCTGCCTGCGTTCGGTGATGTCCATGCCCATGCCGAGCAGAACCGGCCTGCCGTCGATGTCGAGCCGATAGCCGGTGAAGTAATACGGCGTGCGCACGCCGCCGCGCGATCGCAGCAGCGCCTCGACGGAACTGCGGCCCGTCTCGAAGACCTCGCGGATCGCGAACTCGACGCGCGGACGGTCCTGCGGATCGATGAAATCCAGGGGGTGCGCGGCGGCGATCTCCTCGGCGCTCATGCCCTGCACCGTCTCGAGGTTGCGGTTCCACAGCAGGAAGCGCCCCGACGCGTCGAAGAGGTAGAAGATGCCCGGTATCGACTCGAGTATCTTTTCCCGGAAGACATGCTCGTTCCGCAGATGCCGATGCACCTGCTGCGCCAGGTAGAACATCGCGCTGCACACGAGCAGCGATACCAGCCCGGAGGCCACCAGGCCGGTAAGGAGGTACCCCGAGTCGACGCCACCGAGCAACAGCACGCTCATCGCGGCGACGATGGCCTCGGAGAGCAGGATCGACGCGGCCACGGGTGCCCACAGGTAGCGCCAGAGGTCGGGGCGCGGCAAGGCGGCAATCAGGCGGTCGAACTGCTTGTGCATCGCTCGATCGCCTAGGCGAACTCGAAGTTCATTTCCCGGAACAGCCGCACGCAGATGTCGACGACGTTCTCGTCATAGAGCGCGCCTCGGTTGCGCACGATTTCGTCCAGCGCGGCGTCGACGCCGAGCGCGGCGCGATAGGGACGGTGCGACACCATGGCATCGACAACGTCCGCCACCGCAAGGATCTTCGCCTCGAGGATGATCTGGTCCGATCCCTTCAGGCCGCGCGGATAGCCGCTGCCGTCGAGGCGCTCGTGGTGCTGGAGGATCATCGCCGCCACCGGCCACGGAAAATCGATTTCCTTGACGATGTCGTAGCCGACCTGCGGATGGATCTTGATGAGGCTGAATTCCGTGCTCGACAGGCGGCCCGGCCGGCTCAGGATTTCCGATGGAATGTAGATCTTGCCGATATCGTGGATTTCGGCGCCGCGCAGCACGCCGGTGACGCGGTGCTCGGCCAGGCCCATCTCGCGCGCGATGGCAGCCGCCAGCTGGGCGACTCGCCGCTGGTGGCCCGCGGTATAGGGATCGCGCGCCTCGATGGTGGTGGCGATGGCCTGGATGGTGTCTTCCAAGGCGCGCTCCAGCTTGCGCGCATCCTCTTCGCGCTCCGCGCGCACGCGGATGGTCGCGATGCCGAAGCCGAGATCGCCGGCCAGTTCGGTCAGCAGGCTCACTTCCTCGCTACCGAAGGCGCCGGGCTCGGAGGCGTAGATGCTGAGCGCCCCAATGATCTTTCCAGCAACGCGCAGCGGCAGCGAGATGGCCGAGCGGTAGCCACAGGACAGCGCCTGGTCGCGCCATCCGGGACTGGAGGACTCGGAGATGTCCTGGACGACGTGCGTCTCGCCGCTGGAGACGGCGAGCACCACCGGACGCCGCGCCTCCTCGGCATCCGAGCCTTCAAGGCCGACGGCATCGATGAGGCCGCCGCAGCTGCCATGCTTCGCCACCGACCGGATGACGCCGCTTTCCTCGACGATGCCCACCCACGCCAGCGCGAACTCGCCGACCTCCACGACGACGCGGCACATGTTGTGCAGCAGTTCGTCCTCGTCGCTCGCATGCACCAGCGTCTCGTTGCAGCGGCTCAGCGTGCGGAGGAAGCGGTTGCTCCGGCGCAGCGCCACCTCGGCGCGCTTGCGCTCGCCGATGTCCCGCACGATGCCGATCACATGCCAGCGTCCCTTGATCGGGGTCGAGGAGAGCGACAGTTCGATCGGGAACACGTGGCCGTCCTGATGCACGCCGCGCGCCTCGAAGGTCGCCCCGAGGCCGGCACCCTGCTCGCCGTCCGGGGATTCCGGCCAGCCCTTGCCGGCCTGGTCCCCCTCGCCTGCCGGGACGATGATTTCGGCCATCCTGCGGCCGGCCAGGTCCGCCTGGCGATAGCCGAACATCCGTTCGGCGGCGGCATTCCAGTAGTTGACCGCCCCTTGCGCGTCGACGATGACGATGCCGTCCTGGGCTGACTCCGCCATGTTGCGGAAGCGCTCCTCGCTTTCCTTCAGGGAAGCCTCGGCCTCCTGGCGCCGGCGATGCTCCTCGGCGTCGAGCAGCGCCCGATTGACGGCGGGCACTAGCTTGGACAGGTGCCCCTTCAGCACGTAGTCGGCGGCGCCCTGGTGCAGGGTCTCGATGGCGAATTCCTCGCCCATCGCTCCCGACACGAAGATGAACGGTACCTTCGGCGCCTTCTCGCGGGCCAGGCTCAGCGCGGCCAGGCCGTCGAAGGACGGCAGCTTGTAGTCGGCCAGGATGATGTCGGGGCGGAACTCGTCGAGCGCGGCGAGGAAGGCGTTGCGCTCGTCAACCCGCAGCGATGTGAACAGCATGCCTCCCTTGCGGAGCTCGCGCTGCGCGAACTCCGCATCCGCCGGTTCGTCCTCCAACATGAGGACGCGCAACTCCTCAGCCACTTGCGCTCCGATCGTCAGGAATTAGGCAGCTTGTTGACCAGCAGCCAATACAGTCCCAGCTCGCCCACCACCTTGGCGAATTCGTCGAACTCCACCGGCTTGCTGATGTAACTGTTCACACCCAGCTTGTAGCATTCCTCGAGGTCGACCTCCTCCTTGGAAGAGGTCAGCACAACCACCGGAATGGAACGCGTACGGGGATCATCCTTGATCCGGCGCAGGACCTCGATGCCGCTCACCTTCGGCAGGCGCAGGTCGAGCAGCACCACCTTGGGCCGGTTCTCGACGTTGCGCCCGGCATGCGCGCCGGTGCCGAAGATGAATTCGAGCGCCTCGGCGCCATCCTTCACCCAGACCAGGTGATTGGCGAAGCCGCGCTTGCGCAGCGCACGCATCGCCAGCTCGGCATCGGCGTCGGTGTCCTCCACCATCAGTATCTCGACGATATTGCCGTCCATTTCACTCTCCCCATTGCCGCACGGAAGCGGAAGTTCCCCACGGCAGCATCGATATTATCCGACCCGCGGGCGCTTTTTCCTTCTCTTTCGCCAATTCCCGCAATCTCATCCCCGCGGCAGGAAGAAGTGGAAGACCGCCCCCTCTCCTTCCTTGCCCTCGGCCCATACGCGCCCGCCATGGCGCGTGACGACGCGCTTGACGATGGCGAGCCCTATTCCAGTGCCTTCGTAGTCCCTTTGGGAATGAAGGCGCTCGAATACACCGAACAGTTTTCCGACGTAGGCCATGTCGAATCCGACCCCGTCGTCTCGTACGAAATAGCTGCTGCCTTCGGCGCTTGCCGCGCCGCCGATGTCGATATGCGCGTCGGGGCGCATGCGCGTAAATTTGACGGCATTGGACAGCAGGTTCACCAGTACTTGGCGCAGCATCTCGCGATCGCCCTGCGCCGGCGGCAGATCGCCGATGTCGATGCGCACCTGGCGCCCCGCACACGACGGCTGGAGTTCCTCGACCACCTCTTCGGCCAGGTGTCTCATGTCCACCGTGGCGGCCGCCATTTCGCGCCGCGACATGCGCGAGAAGCTCAGCATGTCGTCGATCAGCCGCGCCATCCGGGCCGTGTTGGCCCTCACCTGGTCGAGCAGCCGCCGTCCCTCCTCGTCAAGAGAGGCCGCGTGTTCGTCGAGCAGGATGTGGGAGAAGCCGTCGATGGCGCGCAGCGGCGCGCGCAGGTCGTGCGAGACGGAATAGGCGAAGGCTTCCAGTTCGCCGTTGGCCTGCTCGAGCGCCACCGTGCGGTCACGGATGCTCTGGCAGAGCGTCACGGCGGTCGCCAGCCGGGACATGATGGGCACGAACAGGTCCGCCAGCGGCAGCGCGGAACGCGGCACCTCCGGGTTGAGCAGCAGGACCGTTCCGAAGCCGGGAACCGGCAGCCGCAGTACGTGACGGTACGGCTTGCGTGCGGGAAACATCGCGAGGGGTTCCGGCATCTCGGCGAGCAGCGGCGAGTGCTCGACGAGCGCCGCCGGCACGCGAAGGATCTCGCCGACGCGCCGGATCAGCTGGTAGTTGCCGACGGCGGTCTCGAGACGAACGTCCCGCGAAGACGATTCGATCGCCCCCGGCAGCGGCGAGCAGACGACGCCCGCCGGAAAGCCCGTGTGGTAGAGCAGCCGCTGCAGGGTCTTGGTCAGCAACCCCTCCAGCGTGACCTCGCTGCCGATGGTCAATGCGAGATCGTAGAGAACCGACAACGCCTGGACGCCGTTTACCGGCTCGGCCATGGAACCCCCACCAAGGTCGCATTGTGGAACAGCGGATAGCCGTCGCTGCGCGCGCTGCCGATCTCGCCGAGCGACAGAGCCCCGGTCACCTGCCGCGCGCCGGTCTCGCGCACCACGGCGGCGAGTTCGGCGCCGAGTCCGCTGCCGATGTGAAGCCGGCGTCCCGCACAGTAGAACAGCAGCAAGTCGTTGCCGGCCCCCGTCTCCAGCCGGGCGAGGTCGCCGGCCAGCGCGGTCACCGCGCGGCCGATGCCGGTACGGGCATCGAGCAGGGTCAGCAGTGAATTCGGCTGGATCTCGCCGACGCAGACGATCTCGCCCTTGTCGCCCAGCGCCACCGGAATGCGCACCAGCACCTCGCCGTCGGCCCGCAGGATGCCGAACGGAAAGTGCACGGCGTGCGTATAGAAGTTCTCCCGGTCGATCGCGACGCCGTACTGCTCCTGCATGATCTCGCGATAGACGTCCAGCGCCGGCCGCCAGTTGATCTGCACGATGCTGTTGCCCGTCGCCGAAGTCGCGGTGATGGCGTGCGCCGGCACGACGTAGCCGTGTTCCAGGCAGGCGCCGGGGTGACCGGGCAGCAACTGCAGCAACACGCCGTTGGCAACGAATCGCTCGCCATCGAACAGGCAGGGTTCCGAGACGAAGCGCTCGTTGCCCGCGTTCACGCCGACGTAGCGCACGCGGTCGGCGAGCTTGAGATACCAGCTGTCCAGGTGCGTGGCGATGTTCGGCACGAGGGCGTCGAATACGCAGAACAGCGCCGCTTCGCCGTCGCCGGCGTTGGCTTCCACATAGCCGATCACCTGCGCGTTGGTGCGCTCGACGGCATCGGCAGTTCCGACGTTCTCGATCAGCAACGGCGGCGGCGACGACGCAAGCCGCAGCAGCACGGCGCCCCGATCGACCAGGCCGTTGTCGCGGATCAACTGGGGAAACAGCGCCCCGCCGAGACGGACGTTCGCACGGCGGCACGCCGCCTGAAGGTCGGCCACCCTCGCCTTTTCCGCCTCCGGCAGCAAGGCGAGCACATGGAAGGACTGCCCGGTGCGGCACCAATCGTCGAGGACGGCCTCGATGCGCTGCGGCGCCAACTCGTCCAATATGACCATCGCCATAAGAGCCTCCCCTTGTCGTCGCAAGTTCTCGGCGGCGGGAACCGAGCGCGTTTCCAGCATAGACCGTACGGGCCGTGGCGTCTTGACCCGCCTCAAGCTTCCGGCCGGCGCGCCTCCCGCTTGAGAATCAGCCGTTGGCGATGCCGCTCACCACATGGCCCGTGGGACCCGCGGCGGCGGCGGACTCGCAGTGCGCCGTCTGGTCGTCGAAGAAGAAGTCGGGCTGGAATTCCGTGAGGAAGGGGCCCTTGGGCAGGCCACCGAGGAACAGCGCTTCGTCGACCTCGATGTTCCAATCCATCAGGGTGCGAACGGCGCGCTCGTGCGCCGGCGCGCTGCGCGCGGTCACCAGCGCGGTGCGTATCCGCATCGGCGCCTCGCCGGCAGCCGCCTGCAGGCGGTGAAGCGCGGCCAGCAGCGGCTTGAAAGGGCCATCGGGCAGCGGTCTGCCGGCATGGGACACTTCATGTGCCTGGAAGGCGGACAGGCCGCCCGCCTGGTAGACGCGTTCGGCTTCGTCGGAGAACAGGACCGCATCGCCGTCGAAGGCGATGCGCACCTCGCCGGGATGGCGATCGGCGTCGACGAAGGATTGCGGATAGACGCGCGCGGCCGGAAAGCCCGCTGCCAGCGCGCCGCGCACGTCGCCCTCGAAGGCCGACAGGAAGAGATGGGCACCGAGCGGCGCCAGATAGTGGAAGGGCGGACGGCCGCGCGTGAATACCCCGCGCTCAAGCGAGAGTCCGGCGGCTTCGGCGGAACGGAAGACGCGCAAACCCGAGACCGGGTCGTTGCGCGAGAGGATCACCACCTCGACGCGATGCTGGCCGTCCGCATTGAAGGACAGCAGCTTCTTGACCAGCGGAAACGCAACGCCGGGACGCGCCGGGCGTTCCAGCCGCTCGAGCTGGAGCGCCATGTAGGCCGCGTCGTCGTGGCCTTCGAAGACGAGGTTCTCCTCCTCGAAATCGAAGAGCGCGCGCGAGGACAGCGCAACGACGAGCTTTCCTTCAAGACTTACGGGCATGGCGTATTCTCATGAGGAGTGCCGCAACTCTACCAGCCGGCCGCGGGAAGCGTAGAAGACCGCCAGGCGCAGCGGCAATCCTTCGGCGGCGAAGAGCCGGGCATAGGATTCGAGCTGCGCGCGGTAGGTCTCGGCATGGAGCCCGAGAGCAAAGTCGTCGCCGTCGATAGCCGCGGTCTTGTAATCGACGATCCAGCGCTCGCCGCCATCCACGAAGCAGCGGTCGACGACCCGCATCTCGATGCCGGCATCGCCGCGGGCCATCAGCGCCAACTCCGCGGCGGCGCCGGCGCGCGGCTGGAGCACCCATCGTCCGGCTTCGCTCGCCAGGGTCGCCAGCAGCGCGGCCTGCGCGCGCTCGGTCCCTTCAGCGCATTCGGCTGCGGAATGGCCGCGCCGGGCCAGCCAGACGCGCATGGCCGCCGCGGCTTCGTGCACGCGCCGGACCGGCCAGGCGTCCGGTCCGGTCGATGCGATCTGCTCGAGATACGCGTGAACCAGCGTTCCAACCGCTGCGGCGAGCTTCGAGGATGCCGGCTCGGGCGACCGTGCCGCAGCGAGGCCGGATCTTTCCGAGACATCGGCCGCGACGCGCAGCGCATCCGGAACCGCCGGCGCGGCTGCGCGGATCAACTTCGGTACGAAATCCGCCGCGTCCTCCGCGCGCCCCTCGTCGCGGCCAGGCACTGCCGGCACGGCATCGAAGTGCGCGCCGACCGCGCTCCACAGCAACGCCAGGAAGCTCCCGGCGGCGGCCGCAGCCTTGCCGTCCGCGTTGCGCAACGCGACGCCGACGAGGTGCAGTTTGCGCACCGCCCTCGTCACGCCGACGTAGAGGACGCGCGCCGCCTCGTTGGCGGCCCGCTCTCGCTCGAGCAGGCCGATGTAGTCGAAGGGGGTCGGCATCGGGGTCCCGTCTCCCCCGCGCCGCCCGACCGGCGCGGCAACCAGGCATTCGTCCATGTCGTCGAGCGCGACCTCCTCCCAGCGCATCAATGGCTCGTCGTCGCCGCGCCCGCTGCGATGCAGTCCGGGCAGGATCACCGTATCGAACTCGAGCCCTTTGGACTTGTGGACGGTCATGAATTCGAGCGTGCCGTCGGCCTTGGCATCGGCCGCGGCGTAGAGCGCCGCCATGTCGGCCTCGATCCGATCGAGATCGAAGCGTCCCGCAGCATCGAGCTGCTCGATGCGATCGAGACAGGCGCGCACGTCGGCCGCTTCGCCCACATCCCGCAGGCAGCCGGCGCCGCCGAGCGCGAGCCACGCTCCTTCGAGCCAGCGCGCCAGGCGTTGCCGGCCCCGCTGCGCCAGCGCCCGCCCGATCGTCTCGCGCACGTGACGCAGCCGCAGCTGCCCATCCGGCGAAACCCGCGCAAGGCGTCCCTCGTCGTTCATCAGCGACCAGATCGTCGCATCGAAGTCGTCGCCCGCCAGCGCATGCAGGTCGGCCAGGCGCAGTCCGCACCAGGGCGCGCGCAGGACGGCCAGCCAATTGACCCGGTCGGCGCGATGCAGCAGGGCGCGAGCCAGCGCGAGGATGTCCTGAACGGGCTGCCGCCCAGCCAGTGCTTCCACCTCGACGGCGCGGAAGCGGAGGTCAGGACGGCGGCGGCGAATCTCGGCGACCAGCGCTTCCAGGTGGCTGCGCGCCCGCACCAGCACCGCGATATGCCGCGACGGATCGGCGGCACGCTCGCCGTCGATGATGTCGAGCACGCACCGCGCTTCCATCGGCCCGCTCTCGCCGCGTTCGTCGCGCTCCAAGGTCATCGCGTGCACGGCGACGCCGGCATCCGGCAGGTCGGCGCGCGTGGCGGCGAAGGACCGGTAGGCGATGGCCCCTGCGGTAACGCTGTCCTCGGGCGGAAACAGGCCCGCGAAGGCGCCGTTGATCCAGTCCACGACCGGCGCGCAGGAGCGGTTGTTGCGGGCCAGCCGCAGCCGTTCCAGCGGCAGGTCGCCGATGCCGGATTCCGCAGCCCGCAGGAACAGTCCGACGTCGGCCTTGCGGAAACGGTAGACGGACTGCATGGGATCGCCGACGGCGAACAGCGTGCGGCCATCGCCCGGCGTCCAGCCGGCCGTGAGCCGCCTCAGCAGTTCGACCTGGGTAGGGCTGGTGTCCTGGAATTCGTCGACCAGCAGGTGCTGGATGCGGTAGTCGAGGCGCAGCGCCAGATCGCTCGGCGATTCGACGCCGCCCAGGGCTTCCAGCGCACCCTGCGCGACTTCGATGAAGTCCGTTTCGCCGGCCTCGCGGAACACCGTCCACAGATGCGCGGCGGCAAGCCGCAGCAATTGCGCCAGCGCATCGATCGTCTGCCAGTCCTCAATCGAGTAGCGCGGATCCGGAAGGCAGCGGATGCGCGCGAGCGCGCCGGCGACGGCGGCGTTGCCGGCCAGATCGGCCAGCAGCGCCACCATGGCGTCCTTCTGCGGCTTGCCCTCCTTGCCGGGCGGGAAGCCGTTGCGCACGGTCACCTGCTTGCGCACGGCGCCGTCCTGGGTCAACAGCAGCTCGCACAGGCCGCGCCACAGCGGCAGTTCCTCGGCACAGCCGGCGAGGTTGTCGTTGCACGCGGCCAGCGCGGCGAGCGGCGAGGATGGATCGACGTTGGCCGCCGCGTAGCGGGCGAGCGGCAGCAGGCGCGACTGCAGCGCCACGCCGAGGGCCCGTGCCGCCGCCGCAAGGTCGCGTTCCACCAGCTTGCGCAGGCCGCGCTCCGAGTCCGCCGCCGCCTCCTGGCCGAAGGCGTGGCGCAGCCACTGGTCGCGCCGCGCCAGCATCGCCGTGAGCAGTCGGCGCAGCGCCGGCGCATCGTTGTCCAGGTGCCGCAGCGCCTCGCTCACCACGTCCGCGGCCGAAACGTCGTCGTCGATCAGCGACAGCGTGCGGCGCGCGGCCTCCTCGTAATGGCGCTGTGCGTCGTCCGTCACCCGCGGCTGTGCGCCGAAGCGGGAGAGGATCGGCATCTGCCGCGCCAGGCTCGCGCAAAGCGCATCGATGGTCGTGATGCGCAGCCGTCCGGGATTCGCGTCCAGCGCCCAGCCCAGCCGCTCCGCCGCCGCCAGCACCGCCCCCGACAGCTCGAAGGTGAGGCGCTTGTGCGGTTCCGCCGGCGCCGCCCCGCTTCTGGCCATGGCGAGGCTGCCGAGGATGCGGTCGCGCATTTCGGCGGCGGCCTTGTTGGTGAAGGTGATGGCGACGATTTCCTCGGGCTCGGCGACGCCGGCGAGAAGGCGCAGGTAGCGCTGCGTCAGCAGTTCGGTCTTGCCGGCGCCCGCCGGCGCCTCGACGATGAAGGAGGCAGCCTCGAGCGCCCGCAGGCGGTTGGCCGCGTCCTCGGCGAGCAGCCGCGCCGCCGCGCTCATTCCGCGCGCTCCTGCTGGCTGCGCCGCTCCGCGAGCCGCAACAGCGGCTTCACCTCGCAGAATGCGAGCGCGGCTTCGTCGCTCACCACCACGGCAGCCACGCCTTCGCGCACCTCCGCCGCCACCACCGCGATGGCGTAGCGCCAATGCGCGATCAGGCTCGGCCAATCCGGGAAGGCCTCTTCGCCGAAGCGTCGCCGGCTCTCCGCAAGCCCCGCGACACCGGGCAGCAGGCCGGAGGCGGCGGCGACTCCGACGAAGGCCTCGTCACCGCGCCGCAGCCGCGCAAAGGCGACGGCGTCGACCTCTGCGCCGGCGACGAAGGCGGCGTAGAGCGGCAATTGCGGCTCGGTGATCCGATCCTTCGCCCAGGAGGCGGCATCGACTCGGGCGCCTGTCTTGTAGTCGATCACCGCGCAGGCGCCACCGGCGAAACGGTCGATGCGGTCGACCGTTAGCTTCAGGCGCAGGCCCTCGATATCGACCTCGTGCCCGGCCTCGCAGGCGACCACTTCGAATGGGACGGGACGCTGCGCCTCGAGCTCCAGCCAGCGGCCAACCAGCGTCAGCAGGCGCTCGCGCTCCAGCGCCACGATGCGAGCCGGCAGAGCCTCGTCGCGCGCGGCGTTGAAAGCAGCCAGCGCCGCGTCGACTGCGCCGCGCAGCGCCGCCGCGACTTCCGCGGTCGGCATGGCGAGGAACTGCGTCGCCGCACGGCCCTGCCAGAAGCCCTCCATCACGGCGTGCAGCAGGCTGCCGCGTGCCGAGGCATCGAGCCCCTCGGCCGGTTCGCCGAGCGCGCGGGCGCCGAGTCGGTAGCGATAGAAGGCCCAGGCCGGACAGATCGCCTGCGCCTTAAGCAGGTTGCTGCCGCCGCCGACGCGTTCCCCGGCGGCAAGCGGCGGCGCCCTGTGGTCGTCGAGCGCTTCCAGCGCCGCCGTGCCGCAGAGCGCCGCGGCGAGCGGCGGCTTGGGCGCCGGTGCCTCGCCGGCCGGCAGCGCCGCGATCAGCGGACTGGGCCGACGTACCCGATCGCCTTCGCTCCGCGCCCACGAAAAGACGAGTTCCGGCGCACTGCGCAGCAGCCGGCGGTTGATCGCCAGGGCAAAGCTGCCCTCGACCTCGGCCGAAGCTCCTGGCGTGCCGGCGCGCCGCTGCAGCGCAGCGGGCAGCAGCGGGTTTGGATTGGCGGCGGCAGGCCAGACGTCGTCGTTCATGCCCATCACCCACAAGGCGTCATACCGCATGCCGGCCGCTTCGAGCGGACCCATCACCTGCACCGGCGGATCGCCTTCGGTCTCCGGCTGGAACACGCGCTCGGCGCAAAGGCGTGCGAGACGGCTTACGGCTTCGCCGAGGCCGATGCGGCCGAGAACGCCGTCGAACTGCGCCATGCTGTCGAGCGCCTCGCCGAAGGCGCCCCGCGCCTGGAACTCGTGGCTGGAAAGCGGACGTTCGCCCGGCCAGCCGGCGGCTTCGACAAGCTTCGCCAGGTCGGCGGCCCAGCGCGACGGCAGTTGGCGCGAAGGCAGGGCCGCAGCCCCAGCGCGCAAATTCTCGAGATGCCCGATCAGGCGCGGGGCACCGGCTTTATGCCGCACGAAGCGGAGCAGCCGCTCGACGGACACCGTCGGCGCCAGCGACTCGCGCGCGGCCGCTTCGATCTGCGCCCGGCGGTCCGCTTCGCCGACATCGGCCGACCAGTAGGCGCCGCGCAGCAGTTCGCCGGCCTCCGCCTGCTCGACGCGGCGCGACGCCGCAAGACGCAGCAGCCGCAGCGCGGTCTCGACGAGCGGCTGTCGCGCGAGCGGCGCCCCCAGGGAGAAGTTGTAGAGGCGCGGCATGTCGGCATGCTCGGCCGCGAAGGCTTGCGGATGCAGCGCCTCATCGAGGGCGTCGGCGAGTTGCGTCCTGACGCCGGCCAGGTCGGGAACGACGATGCCGATGCGTGCGACGGGATCGGCCTGGTGCCGCGCCGCCGCCCAGTCGACCGCTGCGCGGCATTCGGCGAGACGGTCGGGCAGCGCTACCGCCGTGGCGCGTCCGTCCTCCGCGTTGCCGAGCTCGAGTTCCGCCACCGCGCAACCGCGCGCCCGCAGCGCCTGCGCGAGGCGCTGTTCCTGGTGCGTATAGCGATCGAAGCCGGCGAACAGCACGCTCTCCGGCAGCCTTCCCGCCCCCGCGGCGAGCGCGTCGATCTGCATCGCCTGCGCGCGGACCGGCTCGCACCAACCGCCCGGCTCGCACCGACGGCGGAACTCGGCGCGCCACCGCATGAAGCGACGGACCTCCTCGCCATGTTCGCCCTGAACCCGGAGGCCCCAGCCCTCGATCAGCTCGTTGGCGGCGGCGGCCGCCGCCGCCAGGCCTTCCGAGTCGAAGAATGCCGCGTCCGGCGAATCGCCCGCCTCCGCCTCGATCACGCGCTCCCACAGCGCGCGTTCCTGTACCGCCGAGAGCACCGTCGGGGCTGCCTCCGACACAGGAAGCGTCCCCGCCAGCAGCGCCTCCTCCAGCACGTCGTCCAGCCACTGGGAAACGGTCAGGGCCGGCAGCGGACTCCAGCAGCAGCCGCCGAGCGCCGCCTGGGATCGGTCGTGCGCCTGCCGCAGGCAGCGGGCCAGCCGATGCGTCGCGCACAGCACGACCACGCCGGCGACGTCGCCGACCTCGCGCGTCTTGACCATGCTCACATCAGCCAAGCGAGAATCCCCAGGAATACTGTCATCCAGAACACGAGTCGATCGGGGTGGGTATGCGTCATTGCGGCCTCCATCTTTCGGTGGAGGGCAATCTTGGCCGCGGCCAGGCTCACTGAATGAGCCACGTGCCGCCGCCTGCGATCTCCCCAATCGTTGCGGCCGCTACTTTAGCCGAAAGCGCGGCCCGTCCGGCGGCGGATCACAGGCGGTCGAGCGTCAGGGCGTCCGGCTGGCCCCCGAAGTACCGGTCGAGTGCGGCGCGAAAGACAGGCTCCTCAGGCGCCGCCCGGCAGAAGAGCGTCAGCGACGAGCGGAGCTTGACGGCATCCACAGGCCCGAAGATCTCCTCGGCCTCCCCCGCGGGCGCTTCGAGCGCAAGCTGCGCACACTCCCGCAAGCGCGCGCCGAGGACGGGGTGCCGGAGATAGGCCAGCGCCTCGGGGAGCGACGAAATGCCGAAGCGTTCGGCCATCGCGCTGCTGCCGAGCCCGCGCAGCTGGGGGAAAATGAACCACATCCAATGGCTGCGCTTGCGCCCGGCACGCAATTCGGCGCAGACCTCCCCGAACACCGGCTCCTGGGCGGCGACGAAGCGCTGCAGGTCGAAGGGGTCGCCCATCTAGACCTTGAACTTCGCCACGGCCTCGTTGAGCTGCCCCGCCAGCTGCGACATCTGGTCCGACATGGCGGCCGCCTGGCCGGCGCTGGCACTGTTCTGTTCGCTCATCTGGGCCACCAGCTCGACGTGCTTGGCGATGTCGTTGCTGGCGGTGCCCTGTTCGCGCAATGCGCCGGAGATCGCGGCGATCTGTTCGCCGATCCGCTGCATGCCCCGGTTGATCTGCTCGATGGCTGTGGCGGCATCGTCCGTGATCGACATGCTGCCTTCGACGATGGCGACCACCTGGTCCATCTGGTGCGACGCGTCGCCGGTGCCGTGCTGGATCGCCTCGATCTTGCCGCTGATGTCCTCGGTCGCCAGCGAGGTGCGCTCGGCGAGCTTGCGCACCTCGTCCGCGACCACGGCGAAGCCGCGGCCCTGCTCGCCGGCGCGCGCGGCCTCGATGGCGGCGTTCAGCGCAAGCAGGTTGGTCTGATCGGCCACGTCCTTGATGACGTGCACGATGGAGGTGATTTCGCTCGACGAACGGCCCAGCGCGGCGATCGATTCCGCGGTCCCGCGGATGCGATCCGCGATCTCGCGCATGCGCTGGACCGTCTGGGCGATCACCTCGCCGCCCTTGCGCGCAGCCGCCGCCGATTCGTCGGCCACTTCCACGGCCATCTTCGAGTTGTCCGCCACCTGGTTGACGCTCACGGTCAACTCCTCGACCGTGGCCGCCATGTCGGCGGCGGCGGTCGAATCGGTGGTGGAGCCCTTCGATACCTGATTGGCGGCACTCTCGAGCTGCGCGGCCATGTCCGTGATTTTCGCCGCGGCCTGCATGAATTCCTGCAGCGTCTGGCGGACCGCCCCGATCATGCGATCGACGGCACCCGCCGTCTCCGCCACCTCGTCGTGGCCGCTGATCCCGGTCTGGCGCGTGAAATCCCGGCCCTCGACGATGGCCGTGACGACGTCGCGCATGCGCCGCATCGGCGCCGCGGTGGCGCTGTAGAGCCAGAAGCCGAGCGCACCGCCGATCACCAGCGCGACGACGATGATGATCGCCATGGTCGCTTCGGCCGAGGACTGGATCGCCATCGCTTCCTTGCGCGCCGCCGTGCCCTTGGCGACGTTCGCCTCGACGATCTTGTCGACCGTCGGCAGCATGGTCCGGTAGATCTTGCGCTGCTCGCCGCGGAAGAAGGCCATTGCCTGCTCCATCTCGCCGGCGCGCACCAGCGACTCGAGCTTCTCGTGGCTCTTGAAGTAGGTCTCGAGGGCGGCGCGATGCGCCGCGAAGAGTTCCTTCTCGTCGGGCGTATTCACCGTCTTCTCGTATTCCGTCTCGAAAACGAGCAGCGCCTTGTAGTTCTGGTTCATGCGCGACAGCGTCTCATCGACCTCCGCGGCCGACTTGGTGATGAGGAGCTGGGTCTCGCGGTTGCGGTAGTCCAGCACCTCGGCCCGGATGGCCCCGGAATAGCGCAGGCCGGGCTGGACGTCATCGACCAGGTTGCGGGTAACGTCGCCGAGGACCAACAGGCGGTCGAGACAGATTCCGCCGAGGGCGGCGGCGAGCAATACGAGCGACGCGACGGCAATGACAACCTTCTGCGAAATCTTCATGGCTTCCCCCGGGCAGGTCGATCTGGCTATCTAACCATAGTATAAGCGTGGTTATCGCCAAGGACATGCGGCGTGCATGAGCGCCGGAAGGCTACTGATCGCGGGGAAGCGCCTGCATCTCCAGGGCCTGCAACTCGCGCGGCACCGAGTCGACCGGCGTCGCAGGCCCGATTTCCTTGCTTTCGGGTGCCACCTTGAGGTCGCGGAACTTGCGCGCCGAGACGAGCACGCGCGTCTCGAGCGAGCCGACCGCCTTGTTGTAGGCGCCGACGGCGCTGCCGAGGTGCTTGCCGACGTCGCTCCAATGATCGGCCAGCGTCGCCAGGCGCTCGTAGAGTTCCTTGCCGAGCGCGCTCACGTCGCGCGCATTCTCGGTCAGGGCCTCCTGCTTCCAGCCGTAGGCGACCGCGCGCAGCAGGGCGATGAGCGTCGTCGGGGTGGCCAGGATCACGCGCTGCTCGACGCCGTATTCGATGAGGGCCGGGTCGGCTTCGAGCGCCGCGCTGTAGAAGGTTTCGCCCGGCAGGAACAGCACCACGAAGTCGGGCGACGGCTGGAACTGTTCCCAGTACGACTTGCGGCCCAGCTTGGCGAGGTGGTCCTTGACCTGGCGCGCATGGTCGGACAGGGCGCGGCGCCGCGCCTCGTCGTCCGGCGCTTCGAGCGCTTCCAGGTAGGCCGCGAGCGGCGCCTTGGCGTCGACCACGATGTTCTTGCCGCCGGGCAGCTTGACCACCAGGTCGGGGCGCAGGCGGCCATCCTCGGACTCCGTGGTCTCCTGCTCGAAGAAATCGCAATGATCGAGCATGCCCGCCATCTCGACGACGCGCTTCAGTTGAAGTTCCCCCCAGCGTCCGCGCGTGTGCGGCGCTCGCAGCGCCTTGACGAGGTTGGCGGTCTCGGCGCGCAGCTGGCCCTGCGAGTCCATCAGGGCCCGCACCTGCTCGGTCAGCGTCGCGTAGGCGCTTTCGCGCAGCTTCTCGATGCCCGCAATCTGCTGCTCGAACTTCTCCAGCGTCGTCTTGACCGGCGCCACCAACTCGCCGATCGCCTGCTGGCGCTTCTCGAGTTCGCCCTTGGCCGTCTCCTGATGCTTCTCCAGCGCCGCCCTGGCGAGTTCGAGGAAGGACTGGTTGTTGCGGGCGAGCGCGTCGGCCGACAGGGCCCTGAAGGCGTCGCCGAAGGTCGCGCGCGCCTCCTCCAACGCGGCGAGCTTCTCGCGGCCGACCGCGCGCTCGCGCTCGAGATCGGCATGCAGGCTCTCGGCGCGTGCCCGCACCTCGGCGAGTTCGGTTTCGCGGGCGGCGAGCGCGCTGCGGGCGTCGCGCAGCCGGCCGGCCGAGACGAACAACGCCAGCGCGCCGCCGAGCGCCAGTCCCGCCACCAGGGCGATCATCGCTTCCATCAGGCCTCCTCGCGGTCGAGATACGGATAGCGGACGTTTTCCACCAGTTCCTGCACCTCCTCGTCGGGCGCCGGCGTCAACAGGCTGACGACGACGATCAGCGCGAAGCCCAGCGGCAGGCCGAAGATGCCGCTGGCGATCGGCTCGATGCCCAGCCATTCGGCATCGGCAGAACCGCCGAAAAACGGATGCGTGAGCGCCGCGTAGAGCAGCGTCATCGCCATGCCGCCGATCATGCCGGCGACGGCGCCCCACTTGTTGGCGCGCTTCCAGAAGATGCCGAGCACCAGCGCGGGAAAGAACGACGATGCGGCGATGGAGAAGGCCAGGCCGACCATGAAGACGATGCCGTCCGGCCGCAGCGAGGCGACCCACGCGGCGATCATGGCGACCACCAGCAGCAGTGCCTTGGTCATGACCAGGCGGCGCTGGGCGGAGGCGTCGGGCGTCAGCATCTTGTAGTAGATGTCGTGCGACAGCGCGTTGGCGATGGTCAGCAGCAGGCCGTCGGCGGTCGATAGCGCTGCCGCCAGGCCGCCCGCGGCGACGAGCCCCGAAACCACGTAAGGCAGGCCCGCGATCTCCGGCGTGGCCAGCACGATGACGTCGGGGTTCAGCGTCAGCTCGGCGAGCTGCAGGACGCCGTCGCCGTTCACGTCCTCGACCTTGACCATGCCGATCTTGCCCCACGACGCGACCCAGGCCGGCAGATGGGAGATGGCCGAGCCGACCAGGTCGTTGTAGACGATCCACTTGGCGAAGACGGCGTAGGCCGGCGCCGTCACGTAGAGCACGAAAATGAAGAGCAGCGACCAGGCCACCGATTCGCGCGCCTCGCGCACCGAGGGCGTCGTGTAATAGCGCATCAGCAGATGCGGCAGCGCGGCCGTGCCGACCATCAGGCAGACCATCAGGGCCATGAAATTGCGCCGCGCCACGTCGCGCTCGGCGGGAGTCTCGCCGAAGGCCTCGGCGTGCGGCTTCGGCCGCTCGGCCCGTTCGAGCAGCGCGCGCCGCTCCGCCTCCCATT
>DASVZI010000167.1:0-34971 GCA_036391735.1 Rhodocyclaceae bacterium | reverse complement strand
TGGTCGGTCGAACGCAGGCCGCCATAGAGAAGCTTGCGAACCGCATCGACCCGCGCCATGGAGACCCAATTGAGAAAATTGCCGCTCCAGCTGGCGCCATCGCAATAATGTTTGGGCAGAGCGGTCGGCGTTTCTTCGACCCAGGGCGTGCTACTGCCGTCTGCGGCGTTGTAGTAGGGGGTAGGGGGCAGGTTCGGATCGGCGAGCACAAAGACCTTGTTGCCGTCCTTGTCCTTCATGGTGGCGTTGGAGTACCAACGCATGGTGACCTGATAGAACCTCTGCGCATCGGTGTTGAACCTCCAGAACGACGGCAGCGTGGCATTGCTCACCGCGTCGGCCGATGGCTCGAAACGCTGGTTCGCGCTGCTATACGTGTAGCACTTGGCCGTGTCGAAGTAGCCGTAATAGTCGATGCTGTTCTTGTAAGTCGTCTCGGCCTGGCCATCGCCATCCAGATCCGAATAGTCGTTGTAGGCCTTCTTGTAAAGCTGCTGATCCTTCGAAACATCGAGCATGACTGAAGGAGGCACTGGCGCCGAAACGTAGATCGGCTTGTCGGCGAGCGTCAGCTGCCCGGACGACGAGCAAGGGTAAAGCAGGAGCCAGATTGCCCCAACGGTTGCGCCGTAACGCAAGGCTTTGATTGTCATCATGCTGCCCTCACTTTCCTCGCGGGGTGCAGCCCTCGCAGTAGACGGACTGCAAGAAGACCCGCGTGTCTGAACTCTGCCCACTCGCCCTCACCGTAATTCGATATGCCGGCATCCAGCCGCCCGCGTCGGAGGACTTTGCAAGGCCCGCGTATTCGCCGCGCCAGCGAGGTGTGGTGGCCAGCTTCGAATTGGTGTCAAGCGCCGAACTAAGAACAATCGTGGCTGCCACGTCCTTGGTGCCGCCCCAGATCGTGTCATCGGAGAATGTCGGTGCAGAGCCCGCGGCACAGAGTCCGCTAGAGCAACTGGCATTGAAATCCAACACGCTCTTGCCGATCAGTTGCCATTCCGCTTCCCGCAACGTGCGCTCGGCTGCTTCCAAGGCCAATGCGCGGTCCATCGCGTTGCCGGCCATCCGCTCCTGCATCGAGGACATCCTCATGACGCCGATTCCGAGCAGAGTAAGCATGACAAGGAAGACCAGGGCGATTACCAATGAGAAACCGCTCTCTCGCTGGCCTTGGTTGGACTTACGGTCGCTGTTCATGATTGCCATTTCAAATCACACCAAGCCATTCCGCCGGGCAACAGTGGTTCGAAAAAGCTGATGGAAGGCCTTGCTCGTATTGGTCTTGGCGTTGCCATGGCAGTCCGTGTAAGTCGCCGTGGGCGGGGCAAGGCTTATGTTCTTGTCCGTATTGGTAAGCAGAAGGCAGAGCTGAACGCTCATTACAGCCATGGTTCCGCTCGGCGTGGAAACATATTTGTCTATTACGTTATCGCCATCCGTGTCCACGCCGTAGATGGCCGCAAAATCCTCGACATTGTCTGCTATGTCTTCAGGAGTGGCGGTCGCACTGTTGATGCGATGCAGGATCGAGTCAGTGCCGACGTAATAGATGTGATTGACGAACGGCATGACTTCGGTGGTGTCCTTGTCGTACTTCTTCGTAAGAGCTGCAGAGGGCTGCCCCGTCATCGCCACGCCACTGGCTGTCGGCGCCGCGGTGAAGCTGAAGATCTCCGAGGATGCGCAGTCGGCTATGACAATCGGGCCCGTGCCTGGAGTACCGCCGGCGCCACCGAACGTGAGAGCCGACGTCGTGGCGGCCATCGCCACGGTCAGGCGATAGGCGTTCGGCGACGCATATTGGACTTTCAGGATATCCGTTCCCGGCTTCAGCGCGGGTGTAAACCAAGCGGGTGTCGCTCCGCTGCTCCAACCCGAAATGGCCGCAACGTACTTGAAGTTGTCAGCGTCCGCACCGCTTGCGGCGACGGGAATCAGGATGTCGGACTTGCAACCGAAGTGTCCGGCGTGAGCGACGTCGTATCCGACGACGCGCGTCACAAAGCGAGCGTTTTCCTGGATGCCGGAAAAGGCGTTGCTGACGAGCGAGGTCTGTCGGCTTGACAAGAACACGGCCAAGACACCGGCAACAAGTGCCGTGGCGAGCGCCAAGGCAATCATGAGCTCGACGAGGGATAGGCCAAACTGGCGGATTCTTGTCATGGCGTGAAGATGACGACCAAACGTTGCGCGACATATGCGTTCGCATCGCTGCGATTCGCGGCGAGCTTGCCCCGGGAATCGTCCCACCACACCTTCACGACCCAATGCCCATCGGCGGCATCGTCGCATTGGATGTCCGCGTCGGAAGTTCCATCGTAAGGCGTTCCATCGATGCAAAGGGTGGCACCGCCGGCGGGGAGGAGGGAGGCCACGGACGCCTTCCAGGCGGCCATCTCGTAGTTCGCGAGCCCCTGACCGGTGCAGACCGACGTCGAACAGTTCACGCTGGGACTGCCGGGGCTGACGTAGTACCTGGCCGTCGCCGCCTGATTTCCTCGTGTCTGCGTGAGGACGTTCGCCCGCAGTCGATCCACGATGTCGGCGGCCAGTGCGTTCGCGATGGACCGGTAGTAGGAACTGTGCGTTGCCTTGAGGGCGGTTGTCTGCAGGCCGGCTACGCCGAGCAGTCCGAAGGACAAAACGAGCACGGTGACCAGCACCTCCAGCAGGCTGACGCCTTTCTGGAAGTGAATCGGTGATTGCTTCGACGCGGTGGCGTGAGGATGCATTTCTTCAGGTTCCCTAGCTGCAGGCGGACGGCGTCTTGACCGTGGTGATGCGACCTGCCGGCGTCAGCGTGATGGTCCGGCCGAAATAGCCGGTCCTGCAAAGGGTGATGGTCAGCGATCCTTGCGGATACCCCGAGCCGTCGGAATTGAAGGACAGATAGTCGTTGGCTGACGAGAGACTCAGTGTGTTGCCGTTCGGAGCCGTGGCGGTTCTCAGAATGAAATTCGAGTCTGCGGTTGCGCCGGTCCCATCCACCGTGCCGCGCACGGCTCGATCCACAAACACGATCCGACCTTGACTCCACGCGCCGGCGCCGGTCGTACACGTCGTCCCATCGGTGCTGGGGCAGATGGTTACAGGCATGCCTCGTTTGACCGCTTCACTGCGCGCCACCATCAAGTCCGATACGATGCTGTTGGTGTCCGCCGAAATCTTGGAATATGTCGTGTATTCGACAAATGACGGAACGGCGATGACTGCGAGAATGGCAACTATGATGAGGGTCACCATCAGCTCTATGAGGGTGAAGCCTTTCATGGTCGCTTCCTGCAAGAGATTGAGCCTTACCAGCAAGCGGCCGCGCCGGCCGTCCCGGTCACGCCCTGGGTGCCGGCATTGGTTATGGTGAAACTGCCGCATGCCGGGTCGGCGACGCTTGGCGCAGCAGTCAATGTGAAGGTATTTGCCGTGGTCGCCGTGCAGCCGCTCACTGAGTAATATCCTTTCGGCGAGGCGATGGGCAGCGTGATTCCGCAGGTAAAGGGAGCGGTTGCCGTGGTCGTGTAACGGGCGTTTTCGGTGTAATACCGTTCCATCAGTTGCACTGCCGTGGTAAGTGCCACCTTCGCGTCGGCGCGACGCGACTTCCTGGCCTGTTCTTGATAGCTCGGAACCGCAACGGCAACGATGATTGCCAGTACCACGACCACAATCATCAGTTCCACAAGAGTGAAACCGCGCAAAGTCCTCACAGAACCCTCCCAAAGGCGTATTGGCGGTACGGATGTTAGGCTTGGCCTGGTTATGCGCAATGGGTTTGGGACGAATGGCGAGATGCCGCCGACGAGCGGTTGTGGGAAGTTCGGGCCGGAATATCGGGGCGCCGTGCGCGACAGCCTTGGGCAAAGGTTGCCAGGAAGCTTGAGGCGGCTATATAATCCGCGCCCTTGATTCGCCGCCGCTGTAGCTCAGTTGGTAGAGCAGCGCATTCGTAATGCGAAGGTCGACAGTTCGAATCCGTCCAGCGGCACCAATAACAAACGAAGAGGCAGTCCTTGCGGCTGCCTTTTCCATTCATGGGGGTGCGACATGCAAGTCAAGGACAGCGTATTCATCGTGACGGGCGGTGCTTCCGGCCTCGGTGCCGGCACGGTTCGCCTGCTGGCGGCTGGCGGCGCCAAGGTGGTGATCGCCGACGTCAATCAGGCTGCCGGCGAGGCGCTGGCTGCTGAGCTGGGAGGCAACGCCCGCTTCGCCATGACCAACGTCGCCGACGAGGCGAGCGCGCAGGCGGTGGTTGCTTTGGCGCAATCGACCTTCGGTGGTTTGCACGGATTGGTGAACTGCGCCGGCATCGTCGTCGGCGAGAAGACGGTGGGCAAGGAAGGCCCCCATGCGCTGGCGAGCTTCAAGCGCGTGATCGACGTCAACCTGGTTGGCACCTTCAATATGATCCGCCTGGCGGCCGACGCCATGGCGAAGGCCGCACCCAATGAAGCAGGCGAGCGCGGCGTGATCGTCAATACCGCGTCGGTGGCCGCCTTCGACGGGCAAATGGGCCAGGCTGCCTACGCGGCATCCAAGGGCGGCATCGTCGGCATGACGCTGCCGATCGCCCGCGACCTGGCGCGCAGCGGTATCCGCGTGATGACGATCGCCCCGGGCATTTTCGAGACGCCCATGCTGCTGGGCATGCCGGCCGAAGTGCAGGAGGCGCTCGGCAAGATGGTTCCCTTCCCCTCGCGCCTCGGCAAGCCGGCCGAATACGCGGCGCTGGTCAAGCACATCGTCGAGAACGTGATGCTCAACGGCGAGGTGATCCGGCTGGACGGCGCGATCCGCATGCAGCCGAAATAATCGGCCAGCGGGGCACCGGACAAAGGCGCGGAGGAGTATGCTTCCGCGCCTTCGTCGTTTTTGGACCTCTCGTGTCGGACAGCTGTTACCACTGCGGCCTGCCGGTGCCCGCCGGCGTCGACTTTCCAGTCGAGATCGACGGCCAGCGCCGCGACATGTGCTGCGTCGGATGCCAGGCCGTAGCCCAGGCCATCGTCGGGAACGGGCTGGAAGACTATTACCGGCATCGCGACGCCATGCCGGAAAGCCCGCGCGAGGCGCTGCCACAGGCATTACAGGAGGTGGGTCTGTTCGACCTGCCGGAGGTCCAGCAGAACTTCGTCCGGCCGATCGGGGAGCATGAGCGGGAAGCGGCGCTGATTCTCGAGGGAATCACCTGCGCCGCCTGCGTCTGGCTCAACGAGTCCCACATCAGCCGCCAGCCAGGCGTTACCGCCGTCGACATCAACTACGCGACCCGCCGCGCCCGGGTGCGCTGGGACGAGCGCCAGACCAAGCTCTCGCACATCCTTGAGGCGATCGCCGCGATCGGCTATCGCGCGCATCCCTACGATACGGCCAAATCCGAGGAACTCGCCAACAAGGAACGGCGTGCCGCCATGTGGCGGCTGTTCGTCGCCGGCTTCGGCATGATGCAGGTGATGATGTACGCGATCCCCGTCTATCTTGCCGATGATGGGACGATGACGCCGGACATCGAGCAGTTGATGCGCTGGGCGAGTCTCGTGCTGACGCTGCCGGTGATGCTCTACTCGGCCATGCCTTTCTTCACCGGCGCCTGGCGCGATATCCGGCTTGGCCGCGTAGGCATGGACGTGCCGGTGGCGCTCGGCATCGGCAGTGCGTTTGCTGCCAGTTGCTGGGCTACCTTCGTCGCCGGCGGCGAAGTCTATTTCGACTCCGTCGCAATGTTCGTCTTCTTCCTGCTGTCGGGGCGCTACCTCGAGATGATGGCGCGTCAGAAGGCGACGCGCGGCGTGGAAGCCATTTCGAAGGCGCTGCCGGCCTTCGCCGAACGCTATCTCAATTATCCGGAGACGGCCACCGAGCGTGTCGCCGTCGCGCTGCTGGCCGCCGGGGACGTCGTCCAGGTCAAGCCGGGCGAGACCATTCCCGGCGACGGATCCGTCGTCGAGGGCGAGAGCAGCGTCGACGAGTCGCTACTGACCGGGGAGAGCCGTCCCGTGCCGAAGCGCGTCGGCGATCCCCTGACGGGCGGCAGCGTCAATATGGCAAGCCCGCTGGTGCTGCGAGTCGAGCAGGTCGGCGAGGCAACGCGGCTGGCGGCGATCAGGCGTCTGATGGAACGCGCGGCTGCAGAAAAGCCAAGCGTCGTCGTCATGGCGGATCGCATTGCCGCACGCTTCGTCGGCGCGCTCCTGCTCTTGGCCATCGCGACCGGCCTTGCCTGGTGGTGGATCGACCCATCAAGGGCCCTATGGGTTTTCGTCGCCGTGCTGGTCGTCAGTTGCCCTTGCGCGCTTTCGCTGGCGACGCCAGCCGTGCTTACCGTTGCGACCGGCAGCCTGGCACATCTCGGCGTCCTCGTGACCCGCGGTCACGCCATCGAGACGTTGGCGCGCGCCACCGACTTCGTCTTCGACAAGACCGGAACCCTGACCGAGGGACGGCCTGTTCTGGTCGAGACACTGCCGCAGCGGGATTTGGATGGGGAGGGAGCCTTGCGTCTGGCCGCCGCATTGGAACAGGGGTCCGAGCATTCGCTGGGGCGCGCCTTGCGGGAGGCGGCTGCCGGCCAACTGCCCGCGATATCGGGCGTCCGCGCCTACACGGGCCACGGTGTCGAGGGCGCGGCGGACGGCAAGAGCGTACGGATAGGAACACCCGAATTCGTCGGCGCGCTGCATGAACAGGCCGTGCCAGCCCAGGTCGCTGCCTGGACGGGCGCCGGCGACACCGTGGTTGCCCTCGGCGATGCCAGCGGCTGGCTGGCTTGGTTCCGCTTCGCGGACGCGCCGCGCGCCGGGGCAGCGGATGCCGTCGCGGTGCTTCGGCAGCTCGGGCTGCACGTCAGCGTCCTTAGCGGCGACGCCCCGGCCACCGTGCTCCGCACTGCTAATGCGCTGGGAATCGACGATGGCATCGGCGGCATGACGCCGGAAGGCAAGCATGGCTACTTGCACCGGCTGCAGGAGGGGGGCGCGATCGTTGCGATGGTGGGCGACGGCGTCAATGATGCCCCGGTCCTGGCTCAGGCCCACGTGTCGGTCGCGATGGGTGGGGGAACGGACCTGGCCCGCAGCCAGTCCGATGTCGTTTTGCTCGGCGACGATCTCGGCCAACTTGCCGCAGGGGTGGCCGTGGCGCGGCGGACGCTGCGTATAATCCGCCAGAACCTGGCCTGGGCGTTCGGCTACAACCTGCTGGCCATCCCGCTTGCCATGACCGGATGGGTGACGCCCTGGATGGCCGGCATAGGCATGTCCGCCAGTTCGCTGCTCGTCGTGCTGAATGCGCTTCGCCTGCAGAAGGATGCGCCCTAGATGGACATTTTGTACTTGTTGATCCCGATGTCGGTCGCGCTCGTGTTCGTGATCGGCGTTCTATTCTGGTGGTCGGTCCGGAACGGCCAATTCGAAGATCTGGAAGGTCCCGCATACCGGATTCTGAGGGACGATGACCTGCCGCCTCAGCCCGATGCCGGTGCGCCCGACCCCGTTTCGAAGACGGAATCCAAAACTTGACGTCTCTTTGACGCAGATCAAAAAGCGCCGGGAACTTTTTTCCCATACTAGCCGAAAGGTTTATGGCAACGTGTCTTGCCGGTTGTCTGTAGCGCTTTTGTAAGTCTCTCTGTTGGGGTTGGGGGTGCGCTTTCCGCGCACCCTTTTTTTTGCCCTTTCGGCCAAAAATAATCCTTACGCCTTTCTTACTGCATGGGTTTTCCCTTAGAATCCCGCGCCTGGGGGAGGCCTATTCGTCGGGATAGGCTCGTTGTAGAAGCAATCTTGATATGGATCAAAATCGGTTGATCCTTGGCGTGTATCCTCGCCCGCGGCGCTGCCTTAAGTGGTACGGCAGTCGATGAAAACGGTTTCTTTTCTGTTCATATGAGGTGAATCCATCATGCAATCGCAAGCGACTTACAACTACAAAGTCGTGCGCCAGTTCGCCGTGATGACTGTCATCTGGGGCATCGTCGGCATGCTGGTGGGCGTAATCATCGCCAGTCAGCTCGTCTGGCCGCAGTTGAACATCATGGAGTTCCTGGGGTACGGGAGGCTGCGTCCTTTGCACACCAACGCCGTTATTTTTGCGTTCGGTGGCTGCGCCCTATTTGCCACCTCGTATTACAGCGTCCAGCGCACGGGCCATACGCCTCTGTTCGCGCCGGGCCTCGCCGCTTTCACCTTCTGGGGCTGGCAGCTGATCATCCTGCTCGCCGCGTTGTCCCTGCCGCTGGGCTTCACGACCGGCAAGGAATACGCCGAACTCGAGTGGCCGATCGACATCCTGATCACGCTGGTCTGGGTCGCCTATGCCATCGTCTTCTTCGGCACCATCGCCATCCGCAAGACCAAGCACATCTATGTGTCGAACTGGTTCTTCGGCGCGATGATCATCGCGGTTGCGCTGCTGCACCTCGTCAATAGCGCCGAAATCCCGGTCATGGCTGCCGGCATCCTGACGCCCAAGTCCTACTCGGCCTACGCCGGCGTGCAGGACGCCATGGTGCAGTGGTGGTACGGCCACAATGCGGTGGGCTTCTTCCTGACCGCGGGCTTCCTGGGCATGATGTACTACTTCGTGCCGAAGCAGGCCGGCCGTCCGGTGTATTCGTATCGCCTGTCGGTGGTTCACTTCTGGGCCCTGATCTTCACCTACATGTGGGCGGGTCCGCACCACCTGCACTACACTGCGCTGCCTGACTGGACGCAGTCCCTCGGTATGCTGTTCTCCCTGATCCTGCTGGCTCCCTCCTGGGGCGGCATGATCAACGGCATCATGACCCTGTCGGGCGCCTGGCACAAACTGCGCGACGACCCGATCCTGAAGTTCATGATCACCTCGCTGTCGTTCTACGGCATGTCGACGTTCGAAGGCCCGATGATGTCGGTCAAGACCGTCAATGCGCTGTCGCACTACACCGACTGGACCGTTGGTCACGTGCATTCCGGGGCCCTCGGCTGGGTCGCGATGATCTCCATCGGCTCGATCTACTACCTGCTGCCGCGCGTTTTCGGCCGCACCGAAATGTACTCGACCAAGCTCATCACCGCGCACTTCTGGATCGCTACGCTCGGCACCGTTCTGTATATCGCCGCGCTGTGGATCTCCGGTGTTATGCAGGGCCTGATGTGGCGCGCCACCAACCCGGACGGCACGCTCACCTACACGTTCGTGGAAGCGGTCAAGGCGGCCTATCCGTTCTGGACGATCCGCGTCGTCGGCGGCGTGATGTTCCTGGTGGGCATGCTGCTCATGGCTTACAACATGTTCAAGACGATCGGCCAGGGCAAGGCGATCGACGCCCCGGTTCTTCAACCGGCCGGCGCTCACTGAGCCAAGTGCAATCGTTAGGAGCTATTAACCATGCTTACTCATGAGAAAATCGAAAGTAACGTTGGCTGGCTGATCGTCCTCACGCTGGTCCTGGTGAGCTTCGGCGGTCTGGCGGAAATCGTTCCGCTGTTCTTCCAGAAGTCCACCACCCAGCCGGTGAACGAACTGGTCAAGCCTTACGACGCGCTTCGTCTGGCCGGCCGCGACATCTACATCCGCGAAGGCTGCTACAACTGCCACTCGCAGATGATTCGTCCGTTCCGCGCCGAAACCGAACGCTATGGCCACTACTCGGTGGCGGGCGAGTTCGTGTATGACCACCCGTTCCAGTGGGGTTCCAAGCGTACCGGTCCGGACCTGGCCCGCGTCGGCGGCCGCTATTCCGACCAGTGGCATCGGATCCACCTGCTGAATCCGCGCGACGTCGTTCCCGAGTCGAACATGCCGGGTTACTCCTGGCTTGATCGTCCGCTGAAGGACCCGAACATCGGCGCCAAGATGGCGGCGCTGCGCGCGGTTGGCGTGCCCTACACCGACAAGGATATTGCCGACGCCCCCGCGGCGCTGACCGGCAAGACCGAGTTGGAAGCGGTTATCGCCTACCTTCAGGGTCTGGGTCTTGCGCTGAAGCAGACTCGATAAGCGCATGGACATCAACGACCTGCGTTCCCTCTTCACGGTGCTGTCGATGATTGCTTTCGTCGGCATCGTGTGGTGGGCGTACTCGGACCGCCGCAAGGAGGCCTACGAGGAGGCAGCTCAGCTGCCTCTTGAGGACGATCCCCCGGCTCCCCTCAGCGGGGGCAACGCGGGTCAAGCGAACAACTGAAAGGAATTCGACATGGATTTCAACAACACGAACGACTTTGTCAGCGGCTTCTGGAGCCTCTACGTCATCGTGATCACGCTGGTCAGCGTGCTCGGATGCGGCGTGTTCCTCCTGATCCAGGACAAAGCTGCCACTAACGCCGGCAATACCACGGGCCACGTCTGGGACGAGACCCTGGAGGAGTACAGCAACCCGCTCCCCAACTGGTGGCGCTGGATGTTCTACCTCACCGTCGTCTTCGCACTGGTGTACCTCGCCATCTACCCGGGCCTCGGCTACTTCGGCGGCGTCTTCGGCTGGAGCATGCGCAACCAATACGACGCGGAAATGAAGAAGGCCGATGAGCAGTACGCACCGATCTTCAATAAGTTCCTGAAGATGGACGTCAAGGCCGTCGCCGCCAATCCTGAAGCCAAGGAAATTGGCCAGCGCCTGTTCCTGACGTACTGCACGCAGTGCCACGGCTCCGACGCCAAGGGCGGCAAGGGCTTCCCGAACCTGACCGACAACGACTGGCTGTTCGGCGGCACGCCGGACAAGATCAAGGAGTCGATCACCAAGGGGCGCGACGCCGTCATGCCGGCCAAGGGCACCAAGCCTGACCTGACCGCCGACGAGATCAAGGACCTGGCGAACTATGTCCGTTCGCTGTCCGGCCTCTCCGCGGATGCGGCTCGCGTCGAAAAGGGCAAGGCGCTCTTCCCGCTCGCCTGCGCTGCCTGCCACGGTCCTGAAGGCAAGGGCCAGGTCGGCGTCGCGCCGAACCTGTCCGACAAGACCTGGCTGTACGGCAGTTCCGAAGACGAAATCATCAAGGGCATCACCCACGGCCGCGTCAACCGCATGCCGGCTTGGGGCGAGTTCCTTGGCGATGCCAAGATCCACCTGCTGACGGCCTATGTCTACGGCCTCGGCGGCGGCCAAGACGAGCCGGCTGCCGCGCCCGCTCCGGCGGCCGAAGCCGCTCCGGCGGATGCTGCTGCCGCCCCGGCTGCTGCTCCCGCTGCTGAGAAGAAGTAATATAGCTGTCTCGCTCCCCGGCTTCGGCCGGGGAGCCTATTACTTCCCCAACAGCGCTTCACCATAACGTCATGAGCAACGAAACCCAGGCAACAACGCCTGAAGCAGTTCAGCAGTCCCAGTCGTCTCCGCCCCCTGAGGGGTCGCTCTACAAAGCCCGCAAAAAGATCCATCCGCGCGCCGTCACCGGCGTCTTCGCCAACTGGCGATGGGCTCTCGTCTGGTTTACCCAGATTCTCTTTTACGGTTTGTGCTGGCTGCCCTGGAACGGGCGGCAAGCGGTGCTGCTCAATCTGGTCGAGCGCAAGTTCTATCTGTTCGGCTTGGTACTCTGGCCGCAGGACGTGATCTGGCTGACCGTCCTGCTGATCATCTCCGCCTACGGGTTATTCCTGTTTACGGCCATCGCCGGGCGCCTCTGGTGTGGGTACGCCTGTCCGCAGACGGTCTACACGGAAATCTTCGTGTGGATCGAGAAGTTGGTCGAAGGCGACCGCAATGCGCGCATCAAGCTGGATGCCGCGCCGATGAACGGCGCCAAGATGACCAAGCGCGCCATCAAGTACGGTCTTTGGGCCCTGCTCTCCGCGTGGACCGGCTTTACGCTCGTCGGCTACTTCACGCCGATCAAGTCCCTGGCCGCCGAATTCGCGACGCTCTCGCTAGGCCCTTGGGAGTGGTTCTGGTTCCTGTTCTATGGCGCGTTCACCTTCCTGATGGCGGGTCTCATGCGCGAGCAGGTTTGCCTTTACATGTGCCCCTACGCGCGCTTCCAGGGCGTCATGTTCGATCCGGATACGCTGGTCATCACCTACGACGCCGAACGCGGCGAGCCGCGCGCCCCGCGCAAGAAGGGTGAAGACTACAAGGCGGAAGGCAAGGGCGATTGCGTGGATTGCGACCTCTGCGTGGCCGTTTGTCCGACGGGGATCGATATCCGCAAGGGCCTGCAATACGAATGCATCGGCTGTGCCGCGTGCATCGACGTTTGCGACCAGGTCATGGAAAAGATGGGTTATCCCAAGGGCCTGGTGCGCTACTCCACCGAGCACGCGATCGCCGAACATTGGGGCTGGCAGGAAATCATGGGTCACATCGCGCGACCGCGCGTCGTGCTGTACTCGGTCATTCTCGCGGTCATCACGGCCGTGCTGGTCTGGGGATTGGCGACCAAGGCGAGCTTGCGCGTAGACGTGATCCGTGATCGCGGGACCTTGGCACGCGAAGTCGACGACGGACTGATAGAGAATGTGTTCCGTCTCCAGGTCATGAACGTCACCGAAGAACCGCATCGGTATTCGGTCGCGGTTTCCGGCCTGAACAAGATCCAGCTTGCCGACGGCCAATCCATCGAAGTGCCTGCCGCCTCGACCAAGAGCTTCGTGGTCCATGTGCGTGCGCCACAGGAGCCGGGCAAGACCGGTTCCAACCCGATCTATTTCGACATCAAGGCGGACGACAACGACAAGGTCTCCGTCCACGAGAAAGCGATCTTCCTCTTCCCATGAACGCCACCATGCCCGCCGTCAAACCCTGGTATCGCGAACCCTGGCCGTGGCTGCTGATGGCCGGTCCGGCGATCGTCATCGTTGCCGCCATCTACACGGCCTATCTCGCCATGTCCACCAGCGACGGCTTGGTGGCCAGCGACTATTACAAGCAAGGTTTGGCGGTCAACAAGACCATCGCCAGCAGCGAGCATGCCCAGAAGCTTGGGCTGGCCGTCTCCCTGCATGTGACCGACGCGGGCTTCGCGATGAAACTTACGGCGCGCGACGCCAATTTCCAGCCGCCGAAGGCCCTGGTCGTCACGCTGTCCCATCCCACTCGGGCGGGGCTCGACCAGACCGCTGTGTTCCAGCGCATTGGGGACGGATACGCCGGGAAACTCAGGCTGCCGACCTCAGGACACTGGTTGGTGTTGATCGAAGACGAATCGAAGACGTGGCGGCTGCTGGGGAACGTCGTGCTGCCGGCATCGGGTGAAACGGTCATCGGCGGGACCGAATCCGCCGACATTCGCAACTAGGTTCAACTCAAGAAGAAAGGGGAAACTATGGCCTGGCAACTTCTGTTTGGCTCGGATATCGGGCTGTTGAGCATGTTTACCATTGCGTTCGTCATCATCATGGCGATCTTCCTGATCAGCTACGTCAGCAAGCACGCCGAGGAAGACCGGAAAGCCGCCAAGCAGTAATCGGCAACGTCAAGCAAGGGGGATGGGGGCGACTCCATCCCCCTTTTTCATTTAGCTGGTCGGGCCGACGCCGATAGGCGGCGGCGCCAGGTTGACGATGCGCGAGAACAACTCGCGGAATTCGTCCTCCAGCTGCGTGCCGAAGCGGGAATCGCCGCCATCCCCGAACGCCTCCGCGATCTCGACCCAGTCCTCCGGCGTCAGATACTCCTTGGCCAGCGGGATGATGACTTTCTCCTCGACGCTGACGTGCTCCCAGGTGTCGTCGCTGAACTTCTCGAGCGCCTTCGCGAATAGATCGAACCCCCCGGGCTTGCCGGCCTCGTATTGGCCGAGCGCATGCTCCAGTTCGCGCACCGCCTTTGCACCCGAAGCATGCTGGCGAGTGAGTTCGTCGAGCGTGGCGTCCGCCTCGCGGGTGCGGTTGCGCAGCATCGCGAAAAGATAGTCGTCTTCCTTCGGATGATGGATCCTTTCCGGGAAGGCCTCGAGGTAGTAGATCATCGCCCAAAGCAGCTTGAAGTCGGGCGGCTGCTTCTTCTCGCGCATCTCGCGCAGCAGGTACTTGAGACCGTGCAGCATCGCTGCAAACGAGCGGTGCTCGTCATGCAGGACCGTGAGGGCAGCGTTCAGCATCTTGCTCCAGCCTTCCCGGCCGCTCAGCGGTAGACCAGCACCGGGACCTTGGAGTGGGTCAGCACCTTCTGGGTCTCCGATCCCAGCAGCAGCCCGCTGATGCCACGGCGTCCGTGCGATGCCATGAAGATCAGGTCGCATCCGGCGCTATCGGCGGCGTTGATGATCGCCTCATAGGGGACGTCGCTGGTGGCGCTCTCGCACCTGCAGGCAACCCCGGCCTCGGCGGCGATCGCCTGGCAGGCCGCGAGAACCTCGCGGGCCTGTCGGTCCGCCATTTCGGCAAACTTCTCAGGCGTGGTCGGGTCTATCAGCGCGCCTTCGCCATAAAAGGCGACGGGATAATCGGGCTTTGCGAAGAAGAAGGTGATGCTGGCGCCGGCCTCCTTCGCGAAACCTACGGCTCGCTTCACTGTGTCAGTGGACAATTCGGATCCATCGGTGGGGACAAGAATATGCTTGAACATGCGGTCGCTCCCCTCAGGTTGACTCGATGGCGGTTCGGCCGTATCTCGTAGCCCCGCCACAGCGTAATCATAGCGGATTGCGCGAGGGGCGTTCGCCCCGACGCGGCTGGCTCTTCGCCGTATTCGTGCCACAATGTGACTGTGTGATCCGGTCAGGGAGTGGCTCAATGAGTGCCGCGAATCCAAGAGCCGCCGTGACGCCCCAGGCCACCTGGCGCGCCGTGCACGAGGCGGTGGAATCCAATGTCGATCCGATGGGCGTTCTCATGCCCATGCTGCACTCGCAGTTGGCGTGGCTCATGCATCCTCAGGAGTTGGCTGAAGCGATGGCGGACTTTTCCAGCCGGATGCTGGGCCTGAATGCCCATTCCTGGTATCGCGCGATGGGTCTCGCAAGCCCGGACGTCGAGAAGCCGCACCCCGACGACGTTCGCTTCAGTGATCCCGTGTGGAGCGAATCGGCGAGTTGGGACATCACCAAGGAGTGGTACCTGACGATGACCCACCAGGTCCAGGACATGCTCTACGAGACCCCCGGGCTTTCCAGCAAGGATCGGCGACGGGCGGCGTTCTGGTGGCGCAAGTGGCTCAACGCAATGGCGCCCACGAATTTCCTGTGGACCAACCCGGTGGCGATGCGCAAGGCGGCGGAGACCAATGGCGAGAGCCTCATTCGCGGCATGCACAACTTCCTGGCCGATCTCAGGGCCGGCACCGTGCGCATGACGAACCCCGATGATTTCACGGTCGGCAAGAATCTCGCGACGACCCCAGGCCGGGTCATCTTCCGCAATCGGCTGCTGGAAGTGATCCATTACGCACCGACGCAGAGCCAGGTCTACGCGACCCCTATCGTGATCGTCACACCGTGGATCAACAAGTTCTACATTCTGGACCTGAATGCCAAGAAGAGCATGATCAAGTTCCTGCTCGACCAGGGATTCGACGTCTACGTGACGAGTTGGAAGAACCCGACCGCGGAAATGCGCGACGTCTCTTTCGACGACTACCTGAAGGACGGCATTTCCAAGATCATCGATGTTGCGCGGGAGGTCTCGGGAGCACCGAAAGTCCACGCCGTCGGTTATTGCATAGGCGGTGCGGCGCTCGCCACCTATGCGGCCTGGGCCAACCGCGCCTATGCGGCCGACCTGGTGCCGCTGCAGAGCCTCACGCTGTTCACCTCCCTCGTCGACTATCACAAGCCGGGCGACATCGAGGTCTTCCTCGACGAGGGCAGCTTCAAGTACCTGGCGCGTGCGATGCAACAGAAGGGCTTCCTCGACGGCAAGGAGATGGCCTCGGCGTTCCGGTTGCTGCGCTCGAACAGCCTGATCTGGCACTACGTCGTGCACGGCTACCTTTACGGCGAAACGCCGCCGCCGTTCGACGTGTTGTACTGGAACATGGACACGACCCGCATGCCGGCTGCGATGCATACCTGGTACCTGCGCGAGTTTTACCTCAACAACAATCTGATCAAGAAGGACGCATTGTCGGTCGCAGGTCAGCCAATCGACCTGCAGCGGATCGTGCAGCCTGTCTATGCGGTTTCCGCCGAGGACGACCATATCGCTCCTTGGAAGCAGGCATTCCGGGTCAATGCGTTCGTGAACGGGCCAAAGCGGTTCGTCCTGTCGAGTTCGGGCCACATCCTGGGGATCGTCAACCCGGTGGTGACTCCACCCAAGCGGGAATTCTGGGTCGGGTCGGCAGAGCGGCACGATAGCGCCGAGACTTGGCGCGAGCGATCCGAGCATCAATCCGGCAGTTGGTGGACCGACTGGATGGCGTGGCTGGCGCCGATGTCGGGCCGGCGTGGCAGCCCGCCTCCGCTCGAGACCAAGCATTACCCCGGGCTCGGCAACGCTCCTGGCGAATACGTGCTCGAGCCGTAGTCGAACGCCGACGATTGCCGGAACCGGCACATCCTTGCACTTTTGCCATACGGATTATTTTCACGTCATGGCTGAAAGCGGGTAAGCTAGCCGCCTTCAATTTGTGCTTGTGCCATGATTTCAAGTCCATTTCCTCCGTTGCGCATCAAGGGGCGCGAGCTGTTGCCCGTCGTCCAGGGGGGCATGGGCGTGGGCGTCTCGGCGCACCGCCTGGCGGGCTCCGTGGCGCAGGAAGGCGGCGTGGGCACCATTGCCAGCGTCGACCTGCGGCGCCTGCATCCCGATCTGATGGCCCGGACTGGACGCAGCGCAGAACTGAGCGGTTCGGCCCTCAAGGAGGCCATCAATGCCGCGAACCTCGAAGCGCTCGACCGGGAGGTGAGGGCGGCGAAGGAACTCTCGCAGGGACGCGGCCTCGTCGCCGTCAACGTCATGCGCGCGGTGTCCGACTATGTCGCCCACGTCAAGCAGGCATGCAAGAGCGGCGTCGATGCGATCGTAATGGGCGCGGGCTTGCCGCTGGACCTGCCGGAAATGGCTGCGGACCATCCCGACGTGGCCTTGATTCCGATCCTGTCCGATGCGCGCGGGATCTCCCTGCTGATAAAGAAGTGGATGCGCAAGGGCCGCCTGCCGGATGCCGTCGTGATCGAGCATCCGCGCTACGCCGGCGGCCATCTCGGCGCCCCGCGGCCGGAGGATATCGGCGATGGGCGCTTCGATTTCTCCACGGTGTTGCCGGAAGCCATTGCCGCTTTGCGCGGATTGGGCGTCGATCCGGCCTCGGTCCCGCTTATCCCGGCGGGTGGCATCAACAGCTTCGAGAAGGTCAAGAGCCTGTTCGGCATGGGCGCCTCGGCCGTTCAGGTCGGCACGCCCTTCGCGGTCACGGCAGAAGGCGACGCCCATCCCAACTTCAAGCGCGTCCTGGCTGAAGCGAAGCCCGAGGACATCGTGACCTTCATGAGCGTTGCCGGATTGCCCGCCCGAGCGGTACGCACGCCGTGGCTGGAGAACTATCTGCGACGCGCCGAGAAACTCTGCGCCGCTGCGGTCGGCAAGGCCCGGAAATGCACGCTGGCCTGGGACTGCCTGTTGTCCTGCGGCCTGCGCGATAGCCTGCCGAAGGCCGGCCAGTTCTGTATCGACAACCAACTGGCCGCGGCCTTGCATGGCGACGTCGAGAAAGGCCTTTTCTTCCGCGGCGCCGAAAGCCTTCCCTTCGGTTCGGCTACGCGCTCCGTGCGGGAACTCATCGACTATCTGATGAACGGCAACGTGCCTCGTCTCGCCTGAGGCGGGCTTTGATCGGCAGAACGGTCGAGCGGCGGCTCGCCGGAATGGCCATTCCGCCGTCCGCGTCGTGGTTAAAGCGGGTCGCTGTTCTTGACTGGCGTCAATGTTAGGCTGACGGGACGGACGCGAGAATGGGCGCGTCAACCCGAGGAGAACGGCCAGCATGAATCCCACCCAGCCCCTGCGTCACCATCACAAGCATTGCGACGAGCTCTTTGCCTCGGCCGAGGATCTCGCCCATCAGGGCGACTGGCCGCGCTGCGCTGCCTCCGCCGAACGGTTCCGCGCCGAGACCGAGGCGCATTTCGCGACCGAGGAAGAAGTGCTGTTTCCCGCCTTCGCGGCCGCGACCGGCATGAACGGCGGCCCCGTCGCGGTGATGCGCATGGAACACGCGCAAATGCGCGAGTTGATGGCCGCCATGACGGAATCGGCGAAGGCGCAAGACCGCAACGGATTCATCGGTGCCGCCGAGACGCTGCTTATCCTGATGCAACAGCACAACATGAAGGAAGAGAACATCCTTTACCCGATGTGCGACAACTCGCTTGGGGCAGTCGCGCCGGATATCGCCGGTGCGCTCGATCAGCGCGTGGGTGAGGCATGTCCCGCCTGATCGACGGCCGCTATCTCTCGCCGCCGGAGCCCCTCGAGCTGACGCTGACGGCGCTGGATACGCTACCCGACGGCGAGGAACTCGTGCTGCTGCTCTATTGCCAGCCGCATCCGCTGTTCAACATCCTGCGGCAGAACGGGTATCGGTGGTCGGAGAGCGTGCAGGACGACGGCACGCACGAAATCCGCATCCGCAAGGCCTGATCCTCCACTGGCCGAGACACGCGATGCATCCCAACCTGTCGTTCGAGCAGGCTCCGCCCATCTCGGTCCCCTATCGCTTCTTCGTAACCGCGCCCTGGTTCGGCGTGGCGGCGGGCTTGCTGCTCGCGTGGTTCGGAAGCGAGGCGCTAGCTTCGCGTTGGGCGCCCGGCGCCCTGGCCGCCACGCACCTGCTGGTCGCCGGCTTCATGCTCCAGGCGATGGGCGGCGCCTTGCTCCAATTCGTTCCGGTTGCTGCGGGCGGCAACGTTTGGCGCCCGGCCCGGCTCGCCGGCATCGTGCATCCCTTGCTGATCGCCGGCGCTGCAAGCCTTGCATCCGCTTTCGTTACGGCGGGCGGTGCCTTCTTCGTGGCGGCAGCGGTCCTCATCGGGATGGCGATCGCGAGCTACGCCCTTGCGGTCGGCGTCGCGCTGTTCCGCACCCCGGGACAGGGTCCGACACTGCTTGCGCTCCGCCTGGCCATCGTCGGCCTCGCGGTCACGGTGGGGCTGGGGGCGACGCTTGGCCTCGGCCTGGGAACCGGACGACTGTTGCCCGTGGTCGAACTCACCCAGGTGCACGCCGCCTGGGGCCTGGGGGGCTGGGCGCTTACCTTGCTGATGGGGGTCTCGTATTACGTGGTGCCGATGTTCCAGCTCACGCCGCCTTATCCGACGCGCCTGGCCTGGGGGATGCCCGCGACCGTGCTCGTGGTCCTCGGCATCTGGTCGCTGCAACTCGTGGTGCCGGGCGACGCCTGGCCACGCCTGGTACTGCCCATGGGGCTGGCAACCGGAGCGGTCTATGCCGCGACCACGCTCGTATTGCAGGCTCGCCGCCGCCGCAAGGTCGGCGATCCGACGCTGTCCTTTTTTCGCGTCAGCATGATTTGCCTGGTCCTGCTTGCGCTGTTCGGGATCTGGTTCGGCATCGACCGGGAGGCCGCCGACGATCCGCGCGCCGCGGTCTGGCTGGGCCTGCTCGCGATCCCGGGCGTCTTCGTGTCGGCCATCGCTGGCATGCTCTACAAGATCGTCCCGTTCCTCAACTGGCTGCATCTGCAGCGCCTTGCCGGTCTGGGCACCATGCCGCCCAGCATGCGGGACATGATTCCCGAGGGCGCCATGTACGGCCACCTGCGGCTCCATGTGACGGCGATCCTCGCGCTGCTCGCGTCCGTCGCGGTTCCTGCGTTGACTCGTCCCGCCGGCCTGTTGTTCGCCGCCGCCTGTGCCTGGCTCGGCGTCAACGTTGCACACGGCGTGCGCGCCTACCTGAGATTCCGAGACCGCCTGTTGGCGGCTGCGGCGCCCGCCTGACACCGTGATGTACCTGGCGATCAAGCATCTCCACGTCACCTGTGCGCTGCTCAGCGGCACGGGGCTGCTGTGCCGCGGACTCCTGATGATCTCCGATTCGCCGCTGCTGCAAAGGCGCTGGGTGAGGACCCTTCCTCACATTAACGACACCCTGCTGCTGGCGGCGGCCGTCGCGTTAACGGTACTGATCGGCCAGTATCCGTTCGTCGACGCTTGGCTGACGGCCAAGGTCTTCGGCGTCATCGCCTACATCATCCTCGGTGCGCTGGCGCTGCGGCCCCGCCATCCGAGAGCGTTGCGCGTGGCCGCGCTGTGCGCCGCGATGGCCGTCTTCGGCTATGTCGTTTCGGTGGCACTGACGAAGAGCGCGTGGGGATTGCTTACAGCGCCGCTTGGTGGTTGAGCAGGCGCTTGAGACCGGCGCCGTCGAGAATTCGCACATGCTTCTGATGCACGCTGATCAGACCATCTTCCTGGAAGCGCGAGAAGGCGCGGCTGACGGTCTCCAGTTTGAGCCCCAGGTAGGAGCCGATTTCCTCCCGGGTCATGCGAAGGTGGAATTCCTGCGGCGAATAGCCTCGCGCCGTGAAACGCTGCGACAGGTTGAGCAGGAAGGCTGCCAGCCGCTCCTCTGCGCGCATCGTGCCCAGCAGCATCATGACGCCGTGGTCCCGCACGATCTCTCGGCTCATGACCTGATGGAAATGCCGCTGCAGCGCGCGCACCTCGCGCGACAATTGCTCCAACTGGGCGAAAGGGATGATGCAAATTTCGCTGTCTTCCAGCGCGATCGAGTTGCAGGTATGGAAATCGGTGCCGATGCCGTCCATGCCGAGGATTTCCCCGGCCATCTGGAAACCCGTCACCTGGTCGCGACCGTCCTCGAGCAGGATGTCGGTCTTGAAAAACCCCATTTTGATCGCATATATGGCCTCAAAGGCGTCACCGGCCCGATAGAGATGGTGGCCTCGCTTGACCTTGCGTCGCCCGCCGACCAAATGGTCGAGTTGGGCGATCTCGTTTTCCGAAAGCCCGTAGGGCAGGCACAATTCCCGCAAGTTGCATTGGGAACAAGCCGCTTTTAGCGAGGTCAGTGAAATGGGAACGACGTTCGGGGCAGGCACGCTTTGTCAAGCCGTTTGATCTGGGTCAATATCGACCGGGTGGGGATTCGGCATCTTATCGTCTCGTTAACCTAGGCGGCCTATGCCGACCCGGATGTGAGCAATTATCAAGAGTTGATTTTCGACCCGCAAATAATTCGTCGATTCGACGTGAGCGGGCCTCGCTATACCTCCTACCCCACGGCCGACCGCTTCGTCGAAGCCTTCGATGCCGAAGCCTACCGCGTCTGGCTTGGAAAGCGCACCATCGGCGGGATCGGCCGGCCGCTGTCATTATACTTCCACATCCCTTTCTGCAACACGATCTGCTACTACTGCGCCTGCAACAAGATCATCACCAAGGATCACGGCCGCTCGGCGAAGTACATCAAGTACCTCGGCAAGGAGCTGGCGATGCAGGCGGCGGCGCTGGACGGCAGCCACGACGTGGTGCAGTTGCACTGGGGCGGCGGTACCCCGACCTTCCTCTCGCACGACGAGATGAAGCGGCTGATGGAACTGACGCTCCAGCATTTCACGCTACTGCCGGGCGGCGAGTATTCGATCGAGATCGATCCGCGCAAGGTGGGGCGCGATACGGTCAAGCTGCTGGGCGAACTCGGCTTCAATCGCATGAGCGTCGGCGTGCAGGATTTCGAGCCGGCGGTGCAGCAGGCGGTCAACCGCATCCAGACGCTGGACGAGACGCGGGTCGTTATCGAGGCCGCGCGCGAATTCGGCTTCAAGTCGGTCTCGGTGGACCTGATCTATGGCCTGCCCCACCAGAACGTCATCAGCTTCAATCACACCCTCGACGAAGTCATCAAGCTGTCGCCCGATCGCCTGTCGATCTACAACTACGCCCACCTGCCGAACCTCGCCAAGCCACAACGGCGCATCCACGAGGCGGACCTGCCGACGCCGGACGCCAAGCTGCAGATCCTTCAGACCGCGATCCGCCGCCTTACCGACGCCTCCTACGTCTTCATCGGCATGGACCACTTCGCCAAGCCCGACGACGAGCTGACCATCGCGCAGCGCCAGGGCCGGCTGCACCGCAACTTCCAGGGTTACTCGACCCATGCGGAAGCCGACCTGATGGCCTTCGGCGTTTCTTCCATCGGCAAGGTCGGCCCCACCTACGCGCAGAACTACCGGACGCTGGACGAGTACTACGACAGCCTCGACCGTGGCGTCCTGCCGGTGATGCGCGGGCTCGAGCTGACGGCCGATGATCTCTTGCGGCGCTCCATCATCCAGGCGCTCATGTGCCACTTCGAGCTGTCGATCGAATCGATCGAGATCGCCCACCTGATCGACTTCAAGTCCTACTTCGCGGCGGAACTGGCCGACCTGCGCGAGATGGAGCAGGCGGGCCTGCTCAAGATCGAGGACCAATGGATCAGCGTGTTGCCGCGCGGCCGCATGCTGGTGCGCGTCATCGCCATGGCCTTCGATAAGTACCTGCGTTCCGATCGCGAGCGCGTTCGCTACTCCAAGGTCATTTGAGCGGCGCAACTCTCGTCACCCTCTTCCTGGTCGGGCTGCTGGGCGGCACGCATTGCGCCGGCATGTGCGGCGGCATCGTCGCCGCGCTGTCGGCCCAGGCGGCCCCGGGGCGCAGTCCGCTCGCCATCCATCTCGCCTACAACGGCGGCCGCATCGCCAGTTACGCGATGGCCGGTGCGCTCGCTGGGGCAATCGGCTACGCCATCGCAGACCTCCTGCCGTTGCAGCGCGCGCTGTATCTCCTCGCCAGCCTGATGCTGGTCGCCATGGGCTTCTACCTTCTTGGCGCCACGCGGCCGTTGGCGGCGCTCGAACGCGGGGGCCAGCGGCTCTGGTCGCGGCTGCAGCCGGCGACCCGGCGCTTCCTGCCGGTACGCGGGCCCGCCCAGGCGCTGCCGCTCGGCCTCCTATGGGGCTGGCTGCCCTGCGGTCTCGTCTACAGCGCGCTGACAACGGCGCTCGCCTCGGGCTCGGCGGCGAACGGTGCCCTGGCGATGTTGGCATTCGGCCTCGGCACGCTGCCCAACCTAGTCCTCGCCGGACTCCTGATGACCCGCTTCCGGCGCTTCGCGCAGGCCCCCATTACGCGACGGGTTTCGGGCGCATTGGTGCTCGGCTTCGGCGGCTATGGACTTTTCAACTTCTGGCGATTGCTGTCTGCTTGAGCCGTCTCCCGCCGGATGAGATAATTAGCGTTTGCTAATAATCATGACGGAGAAAACAAATGGCTGTCACCCCCCACGAGCTGGTCCTCGAGGCCAAGTCACAGATCAAGGAAGTCAGCACGGCGGATGCCCTGAATCTGCTCGGCAAGCGCGTCATCATCGACGTGCGCGAATACGACGAGTACGCTGCAGGCCACCTGCCCGGTGCCATCAACATCCCGCGCGGCGTGCTCGAGTTCAAGATCGGCATGGTCCCGGAGTGCGCCAACAAGGCCGGTTCTTTCCTCGTCTATTGCCGCACCAGCGGGCGTGCGGCATTGTCTACCGTGCAGTTGCAGAAGATCGGCTACACCGACGTGATTTCCATGGCCGGCGGTTTCGAAGTCTGGAACAACGAAGGCCGGCCCACCGAGAAGCCCGAACCCGTGAACTTCGAGTGACGACATGACCGCCGCACGCGCCGCCCTGGACATCCCGATCGCCGGCATGACCTGCGCGGCCTGCGCTGCGCGCGTCGAAAAGCAGCTCAACAAGCTGCCGGGTGTCGAAGCGGCGGTCAACTTCGCCGCCGAGCGCGCGGCGATCCACTACGACGTGGCTTCGACGACCGCGGCGCAACTCGTCGAAGCCATCCGCAAGACCGGCTTCGACGTGCCGCCGAGGACGCTCGAATTGTCGATCGGCGGCATGACCTGCGCGAGTTGTGCGGCGCGCATCGAGAAGCAGCTCAACAAGCTGCCCGGCGTCGAAGCCGCGGTGAATCTGGCCGCCGAGAAGGCCCATGTGCGCTATGTCCCGGGGTTGGCCGATCCGGAACTGCTGGTGCAGACGATCACCAAGACCGGCTTCAGCGCCACACTCTCCACGCAAGACACGCATGCGGAAGAGAAGGCGCGCAAGCTTGCCGTCTACCTGGCGGAAGTGCGCCGCTTCTGGATTTCCGCTGCCCTGACGCTGCCGCTGGTCGGCCAGATGATCTTCATGGGCATGACGGGCGCCATGGATCACGGCGAACCGCTGCCGCGGTGGCTGCAGCTGTTGCTCGCGACTCCCGTCCAGTTCTGGATCGGCTGGCGCTTCTACGTCGGCGGCTTCAATGCCCTGCGCGGCGGCAGCGGCAACATGGATGTCCTGGTTGCGCTCGGCACCACCATGGCGTGGGTCTTCAGCGCCGTCGTGACGCTGGCCGGCCTCGAGCACCAGCATGTCTACTTCGAGGCCTCGGCGACGGTCATCACGCTCGTGCTGCTGGGCAAGATCCTCGAAGCGCGCGCGAAGGCCAAGACCTCGGCTGCCATCGAGGCGCTGGTCAAGCTGCAGCCGCAGACGGCCCACGTCGAGCGCAACGGGCAACTGGTCGAGGTGCCGGTCGCCAGCATGATTCCCGGCGACATCTTCGTGGTGCGTGCCGGAGAGGCGGTGGCGGTCGACGGCGAGGTGATGGACGGCACGTCGAGCGTCACCGAATCGATGCTGACCGGAGAGAGCCTGCCGGTCGCAAAGGCCGTCGGCGACAAGGTATTTGCGGCGACGGTGAACGGCGAAGGGCTGCTGCGCTGCCGCGCCGTCGGCGTCGGCACTCACACGCTGCTGGCGGGCATCATCCGCATGGTGGAGGAAGCCCAGGGATCGAAGGCGCCCGTCCAGCGCCTGGTCGACCGCGTCGCCGCCATCTTCGTGCCGGTCGTCAGCGCCATCGCACTGGTCGCGTTCGTCGGCTGGTGGTGGCTGGGCGGCGATTTCACGGCGGCTCTCGTCAATGCGGTGGCAGTGCTGGTGATCGCCTGTCCGTGCGCGCTGGGGTTGGCGACGCCGACGGCGATCATGGTCGGCACCGGGCAGGGCGCTCGCGCCGGCATCCTGATCCGCAACGCGCAAGCCCTCGAACTGGCCGAGCGCATCGACGTGCTGGCCGTCGACAAGACCGGCACGCTGACCGAGGGGCGGCCGGAAGTGACGGATGTCGTGCCGCTGGGGCCGGTGTCGGCCGACGAAGTGCTCAGGCTCGCGGCGAGCCTCGAGCAGGGCGCGACCCATCCCCTGGCTCACGCAATCGTATCGGCGGCGAAGGCGAAGGGACTGATGCTGGCATTGCCGCAGGCGACGTCGACGGTGCCCGGGCGCGGGCTGGCCGGCGAAATCGAGGCGCAGCGCGTGATGGTCGGGTCGCCGGCCTATCTCGCCGATGTGGGGATTGCCGTTGCGCCTGCGGAGATGCAGCGTCTGCAGGAAAGCGGGCGCAGCGTCGTCGCGATCGCCCTGGCGGGGTCTGCGATCGGACTCATCGGCATCGCGGATCCGTTGCGGTCGGGGTCCAAGGCCGCCGTCGCCCGGCTGGCGAAGCTGGGTGTCGAAGTCGTCATGCTTACCGGCGACAACGTGCGCACGGCGGCGGCTATCGCCGCGCAGGCGGGCATTGTGCGTTTCGAGGCCGAGGTCCTTCCCGGCGACAAGTCGCGCGCCGTCGAGCAGCTCAAGACCGGCGGCAAGCGGGTCGGCATGGCGGGCGACGGCATCAATGACGCCCCTGCGCTCGCCGCCGCGGATGTCAGCTTCGCCATGGGAGCAGGCTCCGACGTCGCCATGGAGGCGTCAGACGTCACCCTGATGCGCAACGACCTAGCCTCCGTGCCCGACGCCATTGCCCTGTCGCGGGCAACGCTCGCCAAGATTCGCCAGAATCTGTTCTGGGCCTTCATCTACAATGTCCTGGGCATCCCACTGGCCGCCTTGGGTTTCCTCAACCCGGTGGTGGCCGGCGCTGCGATGGCCATGAGTTCGGTGTCGGTGGTCAGCAACTCCTTGCTGCTGCGGCGCTGGCGTCCCAAGGAGTGATGCAATGGAAACCATCGTATTGAAAGTCTCCGGCATGTCGTGCGGCGGCTGCGTTAAGAGCGTCACCAACGTGCTGCAGGAACTCCCCGGCGTAGCGAAGGCAGAGGTGTCGCTCGAGAAGGGCGAGGCGAGGGTCGAATTCGAGCCCGGCAAGGTCACCCGCGACACCATGGCCCAGGCCATCGCCGACGCCGGGTTCGAGGCCGCTTGAGGCCTGTATAATCAGGCATTTTCTCAAGGAGTAGCTTGTGGGTCTCGACCGCGTCCCCGCCGGCAAGGATTTGCCGAACGATTTCAACGTCGTCATCGAAATTCCGATGCACGCCGAGCCGATCAAGTACGAGGTGGACAAGGAATCCGGCGCGATCTTCGTCGACCGCTTCATGTCGACTGCGATGCACTACCCCTGCAACTACGGCTACATTCCGCACACCATCGCCGGCGACGGCGACCCGGTCGACGTGTTGGTGAAGTCGCAATTCGCATTGCCGCCCGGTGTCGTTGTGCGCTGCCGCCCGGTCGGCATGCTTAAGATGACCGACGAGGCCGGCGAAGACGCCAAGGTCCTGGCCGTTCCGGTCGACAAGCTGACCACGATGTACCGCGACATCGAAAGCCCGCGTGACTTTCCGCAGGTGATCCTCGATCAGATCGCGCACTTCTTCGAGCACTACAAGGATCTCGAACCCGGCAAGTTCGTCAAGGTCAGCGGTTGGCAGGGCGTGGAGGAGGCCAAGCGCGAGATCATGGAAGGCGTCAAGCGCTACGAGGACGCCAAGGAAAAGCCCGCGTTCTGACGCCTGGGACCCGGCGATGTCCTCGCTGAAAATCGCAATCGCCCAAATCAACTGCACGGTCGGCGACCTCGCCGGCAACGCCGATCGCATCCTGGATGCCGCCGTGCAGGCGAAAGCCATGGGCGCGGACCTGATGGTCACGCCGGAACTGGCCTTGTGCGGCTACCCCCCGGAAGATCTGCTGCTGAGGCCCGACTTCTATCGCGCATGCCGCCGCGAACTGGAAGTGCTTGCGATGGACGTGCCGCTGCCCGTCGTGGTCGGCCATCCCGAGGAACGAGACGGCAAGCGCCACAACGCGGCGTCGTTGTTGCGCAACGGCGCTGTCGAGGCGACCTATCGCAAGCACCGCTTGCCGAACTACGAAGTGTTCGACGAAGAGCGCTACTTCGTCGCCGACGTCGATCCGTGCGTCATCGAAGTGGGCGGCTTGAAGATCGGCATCAACATCTGTGCCGACGTGTGGGAGGCCCCGGCGGCCGCGGCGGCACGCGCAGCGGGCGCGCAGCTGCTGCTGGCGCTGAATGCTTCGCCCTTCCACATGAACAAGCAGCAGCACCGTTACGAGGTTCTGCGCGAGCGTGTGCGCGATACCGGCATGCCGATCGTCTACGCCAACCTCGTCGGCGGCCAGGACGAATTGGTGTTCGACGGCGCGTCCTTCGCCATCGACGCCGCCGGCCGGGTGACGCATCAATTTCCGCCTTTCGTCGAAACCGTCGGGCTCGTCGAAATTCGCGGCGGCCACATCCTGCCGGGAGACACCGCACCGGCAATGCCGATCGAGGCCGAGATCTACGAGGTCCTCAAGCTCGGCGTGCGCGACTACCTCGGCAAGAACGGCTTCCCCGGCGCCATCATCGGACTGTCGGGGGGCATCGATTCGGCACTGACGCTGTGCGTCGCCGTCGACGCGCTCGGGGCCGATCGCGTGCGCGCGGTGATGATGCCCTCCCCGTACACCGCCCAGATGAGCCTCGACGATTCGCGCGCCATGGTCGAGCGGCTCGGCGTCCGCTATGACGAGATTGCCATCGAACCGGCGATGAAGATCTACGCGGCAATGCTCGATCCGCTGTTCGCCGACTTGGCGCCTTGTGCCTGGGCCGACACGACCCCCGAGAACATCCAGGCGCGCATCCGTGGCATGGTGCTGATGGCGCTGTCGAACCGTACCGGCCGCATCGTGCTGACGACGGGCAACAAGAGCGAGATGGCGGTCGGCTATGCGACGCTCTACGGCGACATGGCCGGCGGCTTCGCCGTGATCAAGGACGTCTTCAAGACGCTCGTGTATCGCGTCGCGCGCTACCGCAATTCGCTCTGCAAGCCGGGTGAGGAAGTGATTCCCGAGAACATCATCACCCGCCCGCCGTCGGCCGAGCTCAAACCCGACCAGACCGACCAGGATTCGCTGCCGCCCTACGACGTGCTCGACGGCATCATCGAAGCCTATATGGAGCGCGACCAGAGCCCGCGCGAAATCGTCGCCATGGGTTACCCCGAAGACGAGGTGCGCCGCGTCGTGGGAATGCTCAAGCGCAACGAGTACAAGCGCCGCCAGGCGCCCGTCGGCATCCGCATCAGCCAGCGGGGCTTCGGCAAGGATTGGCGATATCCGATAACATCGCGCTATACCGACGAATGGTAGTGATTCCGGAGAAACAACGATGAAGAAGATCGAAGCCATCATCAAGCCGTTCAAGCTCGACGAAGTGCGGGAGGCGCTCTCCGAGGTCGGCATCGCTGGCCTGACCGTCAGCGAAGTCAAGGGTTTCGGCCGCCAGAAGGGCCATACCGAGCTTTACCGCGGCGCGGAGTATGTCGTCGACTTCCTGCCGAAGATCAAGATCGAGGTGGTGGTGCGCGAGGATACGGTGGACCAGGCCATCGAGGCCATCGTCAAGGCCGCCCGGACCGGGAAGATCGGCGACGGCAAGATCTTCGTGACCCCGGTCGAACAGATCGTCCGGATCAGGACCGGCGAAACGAACGAAGCAGCGATCTGACACCCGTCGGAACGCTTTGGGCCGGCATCACTTCACCCGGATAGTGATGCCGAAGTGCCCGATAGCCCTTTCGGGCGGATCCCAAGGGCGGCGCAACCTCAGGCGAACTTGCAGGGTTCCCTGCTCGCCGGCCGCGTAGCGCAACACACGGGTTCCCCCGCGTCCCATGGCCGTTCCCGCGGCCTCGACATACTTGGCTTGCTCCAGGACCGCCGCGCGCCCGTCGGCCGGATCGGGTTCCCAACTGTAGCCCGTAGCGATGTTCTCGTCGAGACGGATGACGACCGTATCGCCGACCCGGACGTCGACCGCTCTTCCTTGATCGATTTGCGTAACCTCGATTTCCGACATCGACTTCTCCGACAAGGCGCGCCGAACCGCAGCTGCGCGGCCGGCGCGCTTGAAACGCACCCTTGCGGGTGCGACTAATGGGTTGCTAGGATGGTTCCGTCACTCCGACTGAGGGGAAGAGTCCGTCACCCCCACCGAGCGAGCGATCGTCACATGCTGGTCGGGGAGACCGCCTGCGACGGCCACCATCGCGGCATCGTCTTCGCTCATGACGCCGAGCAGGCCGCCGGCCGCGCTCTGCGCCATTTGAAGTTTTCCGCCCATCGAGCAGGGAACTGCCGTTGCCGTCAGCGTACCGGAATCGAACCCGATCGTGTAGCCGCCGAGCCAGATCTTCCAGTAGTACGTATAGGTTCCCGCCGGCAATTTGGCCGCGTAGGCGGAGTGAACCTGCACGTGCTGACTCGCCGCCTGGAACGATCCCTTCCGCAACGATGCGGTGAACATCGTCGCGGGCGACTCGCCCGTGTAGAGCCCCGTGGTGAAGGACTGGGGCGGCGTTCCCTTGGCGACGAACGCGGATGCGTCCGCCACGATCGACACGTACATTTCCCTGGTCAAGGTGAAGGTCACCGATGCCACGTTGGCATTGGTCGAGAATTGCTTGGTCGCATCCCCCCAGTAGAATTCGGTGTAGGCCATCAGGCTCGGTCCTTCCTTGCATGCGGGTGCTTGGGCGGGGCTTGCCTGGACCCAAGTGGCACCATAGCCGATCTTGTTGCAGCCATACGCGATCCACATGTAGCCGGATTCGCCCCAGCCGACGCCCCAGGAGTTCTTGATCCGCCAAGCCTGTTTGCTGTCGTCCCAGCCGACGAGCGTGATGGCGTGGTTGATGTCGGCCGTCGAGTTCTCGTTGAAGACGCCGCTCGTATAGGCTTGGAAGGCGGGCGTGACGGCCACCGCCACACCGAGCGGACCGTATTTGCATAGCGCTGCCTTCAGTTCGGCGATGGAGGGTATCGCCACGGCGCCATTTACGTAGCCCCAGACCGTTGCCTTGTAGGGACGCGTGGCGCCGACATTGCATGCCTTCTTGACGGCCGTGTAGGGGTAGTTGGCTTCGTCTGCCGATCCGGTTCTGACCAGGTAATCGTAGGCCCACCAACCGCCGCCGCAGTCGCCGGCACCGCTGCAATCGAGCGTGTCCTGCTCCGACGAGTTGATCTGGGCCTTGTTCAGAATGGCGTAACTTCCCTCGAAAGCGCCATGCGTCCCGAACGCCCAGCAACTACCGCAGCTGCCCTGGTCCTTGACAGGAGTCACGCCACCGTAATCGCACCAGTTGAATTTCGCCGCCGTCGCCACGCACGAGCCGAGCGCTGCTCGCCCGGGCTGCTCGAAGGCCTTCGCCATCGAGTTCTGCGCCTGCGCCCGTTCCAGCCAGTCCTCGGGCGGATTCATGCCGGTGATCTGCTCGACGGCGAAGTCCATCGCCGAGGTGTAGCCGACATCGAAACTCCAGTGCTTCGCCGCCGCCTCGCCGCGCAACGCCTTGAGGGACGTCCGGATCTTCTCCGCGGCAGCCAACTCTCTCTTGGCGTAGTCAAGGGTGGGTGTGATGGGTTTTGTCATTTGTTGCTCCATATGCGTTACAAGCCTTTACGGAGGCTTGAACCGGCGCATTCCTGTCGTCGTGTACGGTCGCTCGATTCCCTATGCGACTGGGGGAGCAATCGATATTTCGAGCAGGCTCACGCATGCGGTCAGCATAACGTGATACTTGCATTTGGCATATTGAGCGAAGTGGATATGACGTTGGCGTTACTTGGGCCCGGATCGAGCGGCGGCAGGCCCCGGAATTCTCTGTGCGGCGAAGTGAAGGTCGTCCAGACTGACGGGTGGCGCTGCCGAAAAGGCTCGGGCTAGCGTACCTTTAGCAGCACGATGGCTGCACCCGCACCGCCTTCCGCGGCGCGCGCCTGACAGAACGCCAGGACTTCGTTGCGCTGAGCAAGCCAGCCCAGCACCAGCCTCTTTAGTACCGGCTCGCGTCCCGGCGAACGAAGGCCCTTTCCGTGGACCACGCGCACGCAACGCTGACCGCGGGCGAGGCATTCCCCGAGGAAGGCCGAGATCTCGCGGCGGGCTTCTTCGCGGTTCATGCCGTGGAGATCAATCGCCGCCTCCACCACCCAGCGGCCCCGGCGCAGATCGCGCAGCACCGTGCGGGCGACGCCGTCTCGCAGCCAAGCGGCCTCATCGCCCCCTTCGAGATGAAGGTCGAGCAGGACGGGCCCGTGCAGCGATTCGTGGAGGGCCGCTTCTTCGTCGATGCCGCGCTGCCGGGGGATGGCCGGCAATGGTGCGGGCTCGTGATGAACGCGATCGGTGGTCAGGGGCACGGCATCGGCGACCGCCGAGCGAAAGGCTTGGCGGGCCTCGTCGTCCAGGCCGGCCCGCCGAGCCATCCTAGCGCTCCAGTGCGTCCAGATAACGCTCGGCGTCTAGGGCCGCCTGGCAGCCCGTGGCCGAACTGGTGATGGCCTGCTTGTATATCGGGTCCTGCACGTCGCCGGCGGCGAAAACCCCTGGAACCGAAGTGGCCGTCGCGTTGCCCTTGCGGCCGGTCTGGGTGACGATGTAGCCGTTTTCCATCTCGAGCTGGCCTTCGAAGATATCGGTATTCGGCTTGTGCCCGATGGCGATGAACACGCCCATCAGCTTGATGTCCTCGGTGGCGCCGGTCTTCACGTTCTTGATCCGCATGCCGGTGACGCCGGTCTTGTCGCCGAGCACCTCGTCGAGGACGTGGTCCCATTTGATCGTGAGCTTGCCGGCGCGTTCCTTCTCGAACAGCTTGTCTTGCATGATCTTCTCGGCGCGGAACTTGTCGCGGCGATGCACCACGGTGACGTGGCGGCAGATGTTGGCGAGGTAGAGCGCTTCCTCGACGGCGGTGTCGCCGCCGCCGATGACGGCCACATCCTGGTTCTTGTAGAAGAAGCCGTCGCAGGTGGCGCAGGCAGAGACGCCCTTGCCCGAGAAGGCCTGCTCGGAGGGCAGGCCCAGGTACTGGGCCGAGGCGCCGGTCGCGATGATGAGCGCGTCGCAGGTGTACTCGCCGGCGTCGCCGACGAGGCGAATCGGCTTCTCCTTGAGCTTGGCCGTGTGGATATGGTCGAAGATGATCTCGGTGTTGAAGCGCGCGGCATGCTTCTCGAAACGCGACATCAGGTCCGGACCGAGGACGCCGTCGGCGTCCGCCGGCCAGTTGTCGACTTCGGTGGTCGTCATCAGCTGACCGCCTTGTGCCAATCCCGTGATCAGGACGGGGTTCAGGTTGGCGCGGGCGGCATAGACGGCGGCGGTGTATCCGGCAGGGCCGGAACCGAGGATCAGCAGGCGGGCGTGTCGGGCGGTCATCGGGGCATCCGTTGTTGAGGTTGTAATGGCAAAAATTATAACGTCCCCGCCCGTCCCGCCCCGATTGGGGGAAACGATAGGGCGGATAGCGGCCGGTTATGGCCGGTGATCGCGGGATCAGCCCCTGCCGGCCTCTCTAAGATAAATTGCGATGAGTACCATTGCCGGCCGACAATTCGATACGCGGGCCCGCAGCGCGCCGTCCGCCGCCGAACCCCTGCCCGAGAAAATCGCCGCCGTCGTGCACGAGGCGCGCTGGCTGGTCGTGGCCGTCGCCGGGCTCTACCTGGCCTTGATCCTGTGGGGCTATGCGCCCAATGATCCCGGCTGGTCGCACAGCGTGGACTCGGCGCGCCTGACCAACCCGGGCGGGCGCTTCGGCGCATGGCTGGCCGACCTCACCTTGTATCTCTTCGGCCTCTCCGCCTGGTGGTGGGTCGGCCTGCTCGCCTATCTGGTCGCCTGGGGCTATCACCGGCTAGACGGCCTGCTCGGCGGCGACCGTCGGCCCTTGCTGATTTCGCTGGCCGGCTTCGTACTGACGCTGGTGGCGAGCGCCGGCGTCGAGGCGATGCGTTTCTGGAGCGCCAAGTGGGCGCTTCCCCTCGCCCCGGGCGGCATGCTGGGCCACGAAGTCGCGCGCTATGCATCCGCGTACCTGGGTTTCACCGGCGGTACGCTGATCCTGCTGGCCCTTTTCGTCGCCGGGATCAGCCTGTTTACCGGCCTTTCCTGGATGGCCGCGTTCGAGCGCTGCGGCGGCATCCTCGAGGACGGCGCGATCGGCGTCGCCCGCCTCTGGGAGACCTGGCAGGATCGCCGCTACGGCCGCGTCGTTGCCGAGAAGCGCGAAGCGGTCGTGCAGGAAACCCTCAAGAAGATCGAGTCCGCGCCGCCGGCGCCGGTGCGTATCGAAGTCACGGAGGCGGAAATCCCGATCGCCCCCAAGGCCGTGGCGCGCGCCGAGAAGGAGCGCCAGGCGCCGTTGTTCTTCGACGCTCCCGGCGGCGCCCTGCCGCCGCTGCACTTGCTCGACGAGGCCAGCCACAACCCGGCCGACCTGCCGGCCGCCGAGACGCTCGAGTTCACGTCGCGCCTGATCGAGCGCAAGCTCGCCGACTTCGGCGTCGAAGTCAAAGTCTTGACCGCGCTGCCGGGTCCGGTGGTGACGCGCTATGAGATCGAGCCGGCCACCGGGGTGAAGGGCGCTACTATCGTCGGCCTGGCCAAGGATCTCGCCCGCGCGCTGAGCCTGGTCAGCATCCGGGTCGTCGAAACCGTTCCGGGCAAGTCGTGCATGGCCCTGGAACTGCCCAACGCGCGCCGCCAGACGGTGCGCCTGTCCGAGATCATCGGCTCTCAGGCCTACAACGCCATGCACTCGCCGCTCGCCGTCGCGCTCGGCAAGGACATCGGCGGCCAGCCGATGGTGGCCGACCTCGCCAAGATGCCGCACTTGCTGGTCGCAGGCACGACAGGGTCCGGCAAGTCGGTCGGCATCAACGCCATGATTCTGTCGCTGGTCTACAAGTCGGAACCCGCCGCCGTGCGGATGATCATGGTCGACCCGAAGATGCTCGAGTTGTCGATCTACGAGGGCATCCCGCACCTGCTGGCGCCTGTCGTCACGGACATGGCCAAGGCCGCCAACGCGCTGCACTGGTGCGTCGGCGAAATGGAGCGCCGCTACAAGCTGATGAGCGCCATGGGCGTGCGCAACCTGTCGGGCTTCAACTCGAAGATCGCCGACGCCAAGAAGAACAACGAATCGCTGCCGAACCCGCTGTCCCTGACACCCGAGACGCCGGAACCGCTCGAAGCGATGCCGCACATCGTCGTCGTCATCGACGAATTGGCGGATCTCATGATGGTGGTCGGCAAGAAGGTCGAGGAACTGATCGCGCGGCTGGCGCAGAAGGCCCGCGCCGCCGGCATCCACCTGATCCTCGCCACCCAGCGGCCGAGCGTGGACGTCATCACCGGCCTCATCAAGGCCAACATCCCGACGCGCATCGCCTTCCAGGTGTCGAGCAAGATCGACTCGCGCACCATCCTCGACCAGATGGGCGCCGAGGCGCTGCTCGGGCAGGGGGACATGCTTTATCTCGCACCCGGCACCGGCCTGCCGACCCGTGTCCATGGCGCCTTTGTCTCCGACGACGAAGTGCACCGCGTCGTCGAACATCTGAAGAAGGTCGGCAAGCCCGACTACATCAAGGACGTGCTGAGCGCGCCGCCTTCCGAGCCGATGGATGCCGGCGCAGGCGCCGACGGCGGCGCCGATGCCGAGGCCGATCCGATGTACGACCAGGCCGTCGAAGTCGTGCTGAAGACGCGCCGGCCGTCGATATCGCTGGTCCAACGCCACCTGCGCATCGGCTACAACCGCGCCGCGCGCATGATCGAGGCGATGGAGAAGGCCGGCCTGGTTTCGCCGATGAACGGCGCCGGCAACCGCGAAGTCCTGGCGCCGGAACCCTCCGAATAGCCGTTCGGCAGGCCGTCCGCACAGCGGG
>DASVZI010000166.1:0-9495 GCA_036391735.1 Rhodocyclaceae bacterium | reverse complement strand
CGGCGAACCTGCTTGCCGACAGCCGCGTGCGCGCCGCCTATCTCGGCGAGTAGACTGTCCGCAAGGAGGGTCCGTCATGAACCAGGAAGAGATCTGGAGTGCGCGCTATCGCGACGCCGGCGACGACTATCTGTTCGGCGTTGCGCCCAACCGTTTCCTCGCCCACCGCGCCGATCTGCTGCGCGAGGGCCGTACGGCGCTTTCGGTCGCCGACGGCGAAGGACGCAACTCGGTATGGCTCGCCGAGCAGGGGCTCGAGGTGACGGCGGTGGAGATCTCGCCGGTGGGCGTCGCCAAGGCGCGCAAGCTCGCCGCAGGCCGCGGCGTGCGGGTGGATTTCGAGATCGCCGACATCATGGCGCCCGATTGGCCGCCGGCCGGAAAGACGGACGCCTTCGACTGGGTGGTGGCCATCTTCGTCCAGTTCGTCGGCCCATCCGACCGCATCCGCCAGATCGCGGCGCTCAAGCGTGCGACGCGGCCGGGCGGGCGCATCCTGCTGCACGGCTACACGCCGAAGCAGATCGACTACAAGACCGGCGGTCCGTCGGCCGTGGAGAACCTCTATACGCAGGACCTGCTGCGCGAACTATTCGCCGATTGGCAGATCGAGGAACTCGTCGAATACGAAGAGGACGTCGACGAGGGCCGCGGCCACAAGGGCCGCTCGGCCCTCATCGGGCTGGTGGCGCGCAAGCCGGCTTAGGGAGCGCGGGACACCTCGCCTCAATAGCCGGCGACATTGCCGCCGATCACGCTCCCGATGACCGCGCCGATCGCCGTGGCCGCGACACGTCCGTTGCCCCGGCCCACCTGGTTCCCCAGCGCGCCGCCGGCGATGGCGCCCATGGTCTGGCCGACCAGTCGGTTGGAACTGACCGGCACCGGGGGCGGCGGCGGGGCGTAGTAGCCGGGCGCGGCCTGGTAATAGACGGGCTGCTCGCGGTAGACGATGCGCTCGCGATAGACGACGGGCGGCGGAGCGTAGACGACCGGCGGCGCGGCGTAGACGACGTCGGGCCCGCCATAGACGATCACCCGCTCGCCCCGATGATGCCCGTGTTCCCATCGTTCGCCGCCCCAACCCTCGTGGGCGAAAGCGCTGGTGCTGAAGGCGGCCGCGGCGACCACGGCGGAAATCATCATCTTGTTCATTGCCTGCTCCTCGAAAGCGCGCAGCGGCGCGCAAGCGGAACAACGCGGCAAAGGCGGCGGGGTGCACCGGCGGACGCCGGAGAATTGTAAGAAGTTGTATGGGCGCTCCGGCGCCGGCATTTCGTCAGTCGGGGACGCCCAGCGGGAACGGCCTGCTCGCACAATCCAGGTCGAGCGCATCGGAAAGCCGGTCGACCAGATGCCAGGGCGTGCGCGACAGGACTTCCTCCGGCACTGCGTAGCCGTCGCGCAGGCGATGGAAGTCCTCGAATCCGTAGGCGGCGACGAAGGGATGCATGCCGGTCCCGACCGCCGCCGCATAGTCGCCGTGCTCGTCGCCGCAGGCATAGGCGCGCGCCGGATTGATGCCGAACTGGGCGCGGATCGCCTTGAAGTGCGGCAGCTTGTGCTCGCTGAGCGGAATGCAGCGAACGAAGTCGAGCGCATCGAAATCAACGTCATGTCGGGCGAGCAACCGGCGCAGCGTTTCATCTGGCTCGCGCGTGACGTTGCGGGTGACGATGCCGATGCGGACATGGGGCGTGGCGATCAGGGTCTTCAGCGCCTTCGCCATGTTCGGATAGAGCGCCGCTTCCTGCCGGTACAGCTCGGTCAGCGTCTCGACCAGCCGCGCGCGGCGCCGCTTTCCCAGTTGCTGGCGCAGGTTCTTGGGAAACTCCTTCAGGCCGCCGAGGTATTTGAACAGCTTGCGGCGCTTCTGGAAGCGGCCGAGATCGCCGAGGCTCATGTCGTGGCGGGCGAACGCGGCTTCGATGGCGGGGAAGGAATCGATCAGCGTGCCGTCGGCGTCGAAGATCACCAGTCTTTCCTTCGGGACGATGATCGCATCCGCAACGCCCGAGCGTGCGTTGAACGGCCATGCCTGCTGCCTGGAGGCGCTCTGCTTCATTGTCGCCATGTATAGCGGCGCATTGTTAACGCGGCGTGACGAAAACGAAATAAGAATTCCCGGCGCGGTGCGGCGGGAATTCCCCGCCCCGTTAAGATTGTCAAAGTCCATCTGACTCTTTTCAGGAGGCACGGGGTGAGAAGGAAAGCCACGCAGGAATATCTGGAGAAGGCGCGGTCCTTGTCCTACGAGGAAGCCGAGATGGTGCTGTCCCGGATGCGCGGCAAGCTCGAGCGCCGCATCGAGTTCAAGCATCTCGATCCGGTGGAGGCCGTAGCCATTCAACTCGAGATCGAAGACGAGCAACTGCAGGAATGGCGCGAGCGTTGGGCCGAGATACGCGAGCGGGAGGCGAAGCGCGCAGGGAAAGGCAAGTAGCGGTCAGTCCCTGCCCCTGAGGGCTTCGAGCGGGACGACTCGGCCCGCGTCGATCTCCTTGACGTCGACAGGCGGGTAGCCGACCTTGTCGTCTGCACTGCAGCGCCATGCCGCGGCGACCAGGTCGCGGATCGCGGCGGCGCCGGCCGCCAGGCGCGCGGCGGCAAAGCCGGTGCCGCCCGCCGTGCCGGCATCGTCGAATGCCCCCGACTTCTCCAGGCGGTAGAGCGGCACGATCTCGCGATTCGTCTCCCGCAGGTAGCCGGCGGTCCACGCCTCGATGCCGCAGCCAAGGTCCTGGGGCGGCTGCAGGCTTGCGACGAGCGTCTCGTGGTCGACGTGCTCGGCCACGTACCGTCCCTCGAAGCGCGCATGGATGCCGCGCGCCTGCGTGTAGCCGTCGGGATTCGGATAATCCATCCAGCCGTTGTAATGGACCGAGACGTGCATGGGCTGGCTGCCGTCGGCGACGAAGTGGCTCCAGTAGCCGATGTCGCGCAGCAGGATCATTTCGCGCAAGCGGCGATCCTCGTCGAACCAGCGGCGCGCCTCGGCGGTGTCGGCGCCGCGTGCGGCGGCGACGGTAGCGCGCCAGTAGGCGAAGTCCTTGCGGACCTGCTGCCAGCCGTCGATGATCGAGTAGGGAAGGTAGCCGGCGCGGTACTCGGTGAGCCCCAGTCTTCGCAATGCCGAGTCGTAGGCTTCCCGGTCGGGCGGCAGCGGATCGAGCGGCAGGCCGTCGCCGATCAGCCCGGAGTCGCCGAGATCGAGGTAATGGCCCGGGTCGAGGTCGTGGTCGTGGCTGGTGCCCGCGCCCTTGCTGCGATCGGGTTCGCGCGCGAGTTCTCCCAGCGAGGCGAGGGTGCCCGGCGCCTTCAGGAAGGCCGGCAGGTCAGGCGGCAGGTTCTCGATGGCGACGGTCGTCACCAGGCGATGGCCGGTGGCGCCCCACGGATACGCGGCGGCAGGAGCGAACGAGACGGCCAGGACGGCGGCGAGCAGGGCGCAGCGGCACGCGGGCATCGCGCGCGCCCGGCTAGTCGAACTGCAGGCTGTCGGCGAAGGCGAGTGCCTCGACCTGCGCGCGATTGAGCCGCTCGGTCGCGATGCCGAGCGCGGCGGCCTGTGCAGCCACGGCGTCGAATCCGCCCGTCTCGCAGGCTCTGGCCAGCGCCAGGTAGGGCGCGTAGGGACCGCTGTGGTCGAGTAGCGCCTCGCCGATCGCCGGCGGCAGGTTCATTTCCTTCAGTACGGCGTCGATGCGCGTGCCGAGCAGGATGTCGAGCAGCGAGAACGAGCCGGCGATGAAGAGGTTGTCGAGATGTCGCGCGTCGACCTTGCCGGCGGCGACCAACTCCATGAAGCGGCCGCGCGCGATGGCGGTCTGCATCAGCGCGGGCGCGGCGGGATCGTTGCTCGCCGTCACGAGCAGCAGCGACAGCCACTTGTTGAGCTTGTCGTAGCCGAGCAGGGTGACGGCATGGCGGAAGGACTCGATCTGCTTGGCGAAACCGAAACCGGCCGAGTTGATGTAGCGCAGCAGCTTGAACGAGATGCTCATGTTCTGTTTGAGCGAAGTCTCGATCTCGGACACTTCGGCGTTCTGCCGCACCTGGTTGAGGATGTGGATGATCTGAGCGTGGCTCGGATTGAGCTTGGTGCGCCCCGGCAGGTGGCCATGGAGGAAGAACCAGCCGGTGGCGCCGACGTAGCCGTGGTCGACCGCATCGGCGAATTCCTCCTGGTCGGCGAGCCCCGTGGCGATCGGCACGGCGGGCACCACCGGCAGGTGCGGGAAGCGGTGCGCGTCGGCCAGCGCGAAGCGCAGCTTGACGGTCGGCGGCACTTCGGCGTCGGCCTCGTAGCTGTCGAGGAGCAGGAATCTTTCCTTGCCGTGGAAGCGGCCGGCGAAGGCTTGTCCCTCGGCCGTCGCGAGGAAGCGCGCCGGCAGCGCCAGCAGCGCGTTCTCCGGCGGCTGCCAGGCCAGCAGCTCATCGTCGATGGGCGCGCCTTCGATGCTGACCCAGACGTCGTGGGCCGTGGGCCAGGTGTCGGCGACTTCGTTGAGTACCGCCGCCGCCGCCGCGCAGTCCGGTGCCCGCAAGATCAGCCGCGAGGCGATGATCGCCTTCTGGCGGTTGACCACCGGTTCGCGGCGGAGGAGGGTGCTCATGTCGTCCGGTCAGCGCGGCGCATAGGTGAAGGCGTCGGAGAAGAATTGCTCGACCGGCAGACCGTGGGCGCGGAAGTCGCGGTGCGCCGCTTCGATCATCGCCGGTGCACCGCAAGCATAAACCTGGAATGCGGAAAGGTCACTGCGATCTTCGAGCACGGCGCGATGCACCAGCCCGGTGCGGCCGTTCCAGGCGTCCGCCGCGGACGGCTCCGACAGCACCGGCACGTAGCGGATATGCGGGTGCTCGGCGGCCCAGCGTTCGGCCTGTTCGTTCAGGTAGAGGCCGCTGCGGTCGCGTGCGCCCCAATAGATGATCGTCGGCCGCTGGATGCGGTTGTGCAGCATGTATTCGACCATCGACTTGACCGGCGCGAACCCGGTGCCGCCGGCGAGGAAGATGATCGGCCGGTCGGAGAATTCGTCGAGCTGGAAGCGGCCGTGCGGCCCTTCGATGCGCAGGATCTCCTTTTCCTTCATCGCGCCGAATGCGTATTCGGTGAACTTTCCGCCCGGCACCAGGCGCAGGTGGAACTCGAGGAGCCTGTCCTCCTGCGGCGCATTGGCGATCGAGAAGGCGCGCCGGCCGCCGTCCTTCAGCAGGAATTCCACGTACTGGCCGGCAAGGAACTGCAGGCGCTCGCTGGCGGGCAGGCGAATCTTCATGACGACCACGTCGGGGGCGGCGCGCACCAGCGACTCGACGCGCACCGGCATCATGCGGACGGGAATGTCGGCCTCGGCGCTCGCCTCGCGGCATTCGAGGGTGATGTCGGAAAGCGGCCGCGAACAGCAGGTCAGCGTCAGGCCTTGGGCACGGTCCTCGGGGGTGAGGGCATGGTCGAGGGCGGCCCCATGGTCGACTTCGCCGGCGACGACCTTGGCCTTGCAGGCGCCGCACGCGCCGTTGCGGCAACCGTAGGGAAGGTGGATGCCGGCGTCGAGCGCCGCTTCCAGCAGCGTCTGGTCGTCTTCTGCGGCGAACTGGTGGCCGCTGGGCTCGAGGGTCACTTGGTGTGCCATGCGATAATCGTCCGATGCGAAGATTGCTGATCGTGGGTTGCGGCGACGTGGTGCGCCGCGCGCTGCCCGAACTCGTGCGCCGGTGGCGCGTCTATGCGCTGGTGCGCGAACCCGAGGAGGACCTGCGGGCGCTGGGCGTCCTCCAGATTCCCGGGGACCTCGATCGCCCGGCGACCCTGCGGCGCCTTGCCGGCATCGCCCACGCCGTGCTGCACAGCGCACCGCCGCCCGGCGACGGCGCTGCGGACACGCGCACACAGCGCCTGATCGCGGCCCTCGGAAGGTCGCGGAGTCTACCACGCAGCCTCGTCTACATCAGTACCAGCGGGGTGTACGGCGACTGCGGCGGTGCGCTCGTCGACGAATCTCGACCGTCGCGCCCGGAAACGGCGCGCGCCCGCCGCCGCGTCGACGCCGAACGGCGTCTGCGCGCCTTCGGCCGCCGCTCGGCTTGCCGCGTCTCCGTCCTGCGCGCGCCGGGCATTTATGCCGGCGACCGCTTGCCGCTCGATCGCATCGAGCGCGGCGATCCGGTGCTGCATTCCGACGAGGACGTGTTCACCAACCACATCCATGCCGACGACCTCGGCCGCGCCTGCATCGCCGCCTTGCGCCGCGGGCGGCCGAACCGCGCCTACCATGCCAGCGACGATTCGGCCCTGCGCATGGGTGATTGGTACGACAAGCTGGCCGACCGCTTCGCCCTGGCGCGCCTGCCGCGCGTGACGCGGGCGGAGGCGGCGCGGCGGCTGTCGCCTGTCATGCTATCGTTCATGGGCGAATCGCGCCGGCTCGACAACACGCGCCTGAAGCGCGAACTGAAGATGGCGCTGCGCTACCCGACGGTCGACGCGGGCCTCGCATCCATCCGGGAGAATCGATAAATGCTTTGGCTTTGGGTCAAGTCCTTCCACATCTTCTTCGTGGTGAGCTGGTTCGCCGGGCTCTTCTACCTGCCGCGCATCTTCGTGAACCTCGCCATGGTGCCGGCCGGCGGGACCGAGCACGAGCGCCTGCTCGGCATGGCGCGGCGGCTCTACAAGTTCGTCACGCCGATCGGCCTGCTGGCAGTCGCTTTCGGGCTCTGGCTGTGGTTCGGCTTCGGCATCTTCTCGGGCGGCTGGCTGCACGCCAAGACGGCGCTGGTCGCCGTCCTGCTCGGCTACCATTTCTACTGCGGCCACCTGCTCAAGGCCTTCGCGGCGGGACGCAACGCCCGCTCCGACGTCTGGTATCGATTCTTCAACGAGGCGCCGGTATTCCTGCTGCTGGCGATCATCCTGCTTGCCGTGCTGAAGCCCTTCTGATGGAACAGTTCTTCGCCACCTGCCCGCGCGGTCTCGAAGCCCTGCTCGCGGAGGAACTGGCGGCGGTCGGCGGTACCTCCGTGCGCGCCGTTCCCGGCGGTGTCGCTTTCGCCGGCGAATGGGAGGCCTGCTATCGCGCCAATCTCGAATCGCGCATCGCCACCCGCATCCTCTGGAAGATCTCGCAGGGCGCTTACGCCAGCGAGGACGACATCTATCGCCTGGCGTTCGGCGGCATCTGGCCGAAGCTATTCGGCGTCGACAGCACGCTGCGCGTCTACGTCACCGCCCAGCGTTCGCCGCTGAAGAGCCTGGAGTTCGCCACGCTGCGCGTGAAGGACGGCATCTGCGATCGATTCCGCGACATCTACGGACGCCGGCCGAGCGTAGACACGCGCAACCCGGACGTTCGCGTGCACCTCTTTCTGACCGACCGCGAGGCCACGCTCTACGTCGATACCTCGGGCGAGCCGCTGTACATGCGCGGCCACAAGATCGCCAAGGTCGAGGCACCGCTGAAGGAGAACCTGGCTGCCGGCATCCTGCGCCTGGCCGGCTGGAAGCCCGGCATTCCGCTGCTCGACCCAATGTGCGGCAGCGGCACTTTCCTGATCGAAGCCGCGCAGATGAGCCTGGACGATGCGCCCGGCTTGGGCCGCGATCCCGGCGAATTCGGGCTGGAGCGCTTGGCGAACTTCAACGAAGCGCTCTGGCGGCGCCTGAAGACCGAGGCGGCGCAACGCCGCCTGGAAGCCAAGCCGCTGCCGGTCTGGGGCTCCGACATCGCCGCCGACGCCGTGGCACGGGCGAATCAGAACCTGGCGCACGCCGGCCTCGACGACCTTGTGACGGTCGAGCGCGCCGACCTGCTCGAGCGCCAACCCCCGGCTCCGGAAGGCATCCTGGTCGCCAACCCGCCCTACGGCGAGCGGCTGGGCAGCGGCGAGGAGCTGGCGGCCTTCTATCCCCGGCTGGGAGACGCCCTGAAGAAGCATTTCCCGGGCTGGCGCTGCTATTTCCTGTCCGCCGATCCGCAGCTGCCCAAGCTGATCGGCCTAAAGCCCTCGAAGAAGACGCCGTTATTCAACGGGGCGCTGGAATGCCGGTTGTATGAATTCGTCGTGGTCGCCGGCAGCCACCGGCGCTCCCGCTGAGCGGCCCCGTCGGCGCCGCGTCTATAATAGATGCCATGCCCGTAACCAGCCTGATCCCTGCCATCATCAGCAGCATCATCGAGAGCGCCTCCGACCAGGCGGCGGTCCCGCCGGCCGCGGCCGCGCGGCCGCAAGGCCCCGTGGTCGGCCTGGTGCGTACCCTGCCGGCGGATTCCCTGCGTGGCACCATGAGTGCCGCCGCCATCGGCAGCGTGCAGATCGACGGCAAGACGCTGCCGATGTCCCCAGCAGCACAGATTCGCAACGAAGCGAACCTGATCGTGATGCCGACCGCCGTCCAGCAGGCGGTAAAGGTGCGCTACACCGTCGACAGCCTGGGCTACGTGACCCGCATCTGGATTCTCACCCCCGCCGAACTGGCTGCCTCCCTTTGATTACCAAGAAAGTGTTCATCCGCACCTTCGGGTGCCAGATGAATGAGTACGACTCCGACAAGATGGTCGACCTGCTTGCCGCGGGCGGCGAGACGACCAAGACCGACAATCCGGAAGAAGCGGACATCATTCTGTTCAACACCTGCTCGGTGCGCGAGAAGGCGCAGGAGAAGGTATTCCATGAGCTCGGCCGCGTGCGGCCGCTCAAGCAGAAGAACCCCAACCTGCTGATCGGCGTCGGCGGCTGCGTCGCCAGCCAGGAGGGCGCGGCGATCGTCGAGCGCGCGCCCTTCGTCGACGTCGTGTTCGGTCCCCAGACGCTGCACCGCCTGCCGCAACTGCTCGCGGCGCGGCGCGCCAGCGGCCGCGCGCAGGTCGACGTCTCCTTCCCCGAGATCGAGAAGTTCGACGCCATGCCGGCGGCGAAGGTCGAGGGCGCCGGCGCCTTCGTCTCGATCATGGAAGGCTGCTCGAAGTTCTGCACCTACTGCATCGTGCCTTTCACGCGCGGCGAGGAAGTTTCGCGCCCGGTCGAGGACGTGCTGGCGGAGATCGCGCGGCTCACCGCGCAGGGAGTCAAGGAAGTCACGCTGCTCGGACAGAACGTCAACGCCTATCGCGGCGCCATGGCCGACGGGGAAGCGGACCTCGCCTTCCTCATCGAGACCATCGCCGACATGCCGGGCATCGAGCGCATCCGCTACACCACCTCGCATCCGCGCGAGATGACGCAGCGCATGTTCGACGTCTACGCCAAGGTGCCCAAGCTGGTCTCGCACTTGCATCTGCCGGTGCAGGCCGGCTCCGACCGCGTGCTGGCGGCGATGAAGCGCGGCTACACCGCGCTCGAGTACAAGTCCATCGTCCGCAAGCTGCGGGCGGCGCGGCCCGGCATCTCGATCTCCACGGACTTCATCGTCGGCTTCCCCGGCGAGACGGACGAGGACTTCGAGAAGACCATGAAGCTGATCGACGAGATCGGCTTCGACGCCAGCTTCTC
>DASVZI010000165.1:0-3333 GCA_036391735.1 Rhodocyclaceae bacterium | reverse complement strand
CGATAATCGGAGCATGACCGCTCCGTCGCTGTCCGTTTCCGCCATCGCCGCCGCGCTCGGCACCCGGGCCGTGCGCTTCGACGTCGAGCGCACCAGTTCCTCCTGCACCTTCTGGAAGATCACAGTTCCTGGGCCGATGGGGTGCCCTGCTGCGCGCAGGTAAAGGAGGAGGCGGACGCCTTTTCGCTCTTGTCCGCCGGAGGACACGGAGCGCAGCAGGGCGCCCCACCGGCCCCCCGGGCCGGGCCGTATTCCTAGTGCAGTGTCCTTGGCATCGACAGCACGAACTCAGCGATCGGCGCCTCGAACTGCGTGCCGTCCTCCGCCGTCAGCTGATAGCTGCCCTTCATGGTCCCGACCGCGGTGGCGAGCGCGCAGCCGCTGGTGTACTCGAAGCTCTCACCCGGCTGCAGCAGCGGCTGATGGCCGACGACGCCCAGGCCGCGCACTTCCTGCACCGAGCCCTCGCCGTCGGTGATGATCCAATGGCGCGAGATCAGTTGCGCGGGGACGGTGCCCGTGTTCTTCAGCGTGATCGTGTAGGAAAAGACGTGGCGACCGTCGTCGGGATCCGACTGGTCGGCCAGGTACTGCGTCTTCACCTGCACCTCGATCTCGTACTTCGTCGCATCAGCCATCGTTCTGCGCCTTATACCTGCCATCAGAAAAAATTAGTCGGCCTGATGGTTTCAGCCGGCTAGAATCCTGCCCATTCTCTCACGAGGTCGACCATGTCCAAGTTCCGCATCGCTCCTTCGATCCTCTCGGCCAACTTCGCCAAGCTCGGCGAAGAGGTGGACAACGTTCTCGCCGCCGGCGCCGACATCGTCCATTTCGACGTCATGGACAACCATTACGTTCCCAACCTGACGATCGGGCCGCTGGTCTGCGAAGCGCTGCGCAAGCATGGCGTCACCGCGCCGATCGACGTGCACCTGATGGTGAAGCCGGTCGACCGCGTCATTCCCGACTTCGCCAAGGCCGGCGCGACCTACATCACCTTCCACCCGGAAGCCTCCGAACACATCGACCGCACCATCGCGCTGATCCGCGAAGCGGGCTGCAAGCCGGGCCTGGTGTTCAACCCGGCGACGCCGCTCGACGTCCTCGAATGGACGCTGGAGAAGCTCGACATGGTGCTGCTGATGTCGGTGAACCCCGGCTTCGGCGGGCAGAAGTTCATCCCCCACGTGCTGGAAAAGGCCCGCCTCGTACGCAAGATGATCGATGCGACGGGCAAGGACATCGCACTGGAGATCGACGGCGGCGTGGGGCCGGCCAACATCCTCGAAGTGGCGAAGGCCGGCGTCGACACCTTCGTCGCCGGCTCGGCCGTGTTCGGCGCCGGCAAGGACACCGATCCGCACCGCTACGACTCCGTGATCGCCGCTCTGCGAGGCGAACTCGCCAAGGCGCGCTGATGGAATCGATCGCCGTCAGGGCCGTACTGATCGACCTCGACGGCACCATGCTGGACACGGTGCTGGACCTGCATGCCGCGGCGAACCTGATGCTGCGCGAACTGGGCCGACCCGAGGTCACCATCGAGTCGATCCGCGCCTACGTCGGGCGCGGCATCCCGAACCTCGTCAAGCGCTGCCTGGCGCGCAACCTGGAGGCGGCCGACGATCCCGAACCGCCGCCGGCCGAGGCGCTCGCTTCGTTCCGCCGCCATTACGCCGACACCAATGGCCGGCAGGCGGCGGTCTATCCGGGTGTGCTGGAAGGCCTCGAGACGCTGCGCATCAAGGGCGTGAAGATCGCCTGCATCACCAACAAGGCGGAGGCCTTCACGGCGCCCCTGCTCCAGCGCACCGGGCTGGCCCGCCATTTCGACGTGGTCGTTTCGGGCGACACGCTGCCGCGCAGCAAGCCCGACCCGATGCAGCTCATCTGGGTCTGCGGCCACTTCGACCTGCGTCCTCATGACATGCTGATGATCGGCGACTCGATCAACGACTACAAGGCGGCGCGGGCCGCCGGCTGCCCCGTGTTCCTCGTGCCCTACGGCTACAACGAGGGCCATGATGTGCGCAATCTGGAATGCGATGCTATAGTTCCGACACTTTTTGACGCGGCCCGGATCATCAATCCCGCATAGTCATGCAACACCGCAACCTGCAATCGACGAAGAAGTATGCCCTCGGGGCGGAGGCCTGGCCCTGGCGCCGCTGGCGCTGGCAGTAGCTTTCCCCGCGCGCGGAATATGCGCGCCCCGTCTTCGTCGCATTGTGGAGTCGTCATGACTGAATCCGAATTCAACCGTCTGGCCGCGGCCGGCTACAACCGCATCCCGGTCACCCTCGAAACCTTCGCCGACCTCGACACCCCGCTGTCGATCTACCTGAAGCTGGCCGGCGGGCCCTACTCCTACCTGCTGGAGTCCGTCCAGGGGGGCGAGCGCTTCGGCCGCTACTCGTTCATCGGGCTGCCTTGCAGCACGCGCATTGCGGTCTACGGCTCGACCATCATGCTGCTCACGGGCAACCGCGTCGCCGAGCGCCGCGAGCACACCAACCCCATGTCGTTCATTTCGGAGTTCATGGCGCGCTTCAAGGTGCCCGACCTGAAAGGACTGCCGCGCTTCTGCGGCGGCCTGGTCGGCGTGTTCGGCTACGACACCGTCCGCGCCGTCGAGCCGAAGCTGGCCGGCGTCGCCAAGCCCGATCCGCTCGGCACGCCGGACATCATGCTGACGCTGTCCGAAGAAATCGCCATCGTCGACAACCTCTCCGGCAAGCTGACCCTGGTGGTGTTCGCCGAGCCGGGCTTCCCGGGCGCGTGGAAGCAGGCGCAGGCGCGTCTGAAGGAACTGCTCGCCAAGCTGCGCGAGCCGGTGAGCATCCCCGAGGACAAGGCGATCGAGAGCGCCCCCGCCGAGTCGGAGTTCGGCGAGGAAGAGTTCAAGGCCGCCGTCCGCAAGGCGAAGCAGTACATCGTCGACGGCGACGTGATGCAGGTGGTGCTGTCGCAGCGCATGAGCAAGCCTTTCGGCGCGCACCCGCTGGCGCTTTATCGCAGCCTGCGCTCGCTCAATCCTTCGCCTTACATGTTCTATTTCGACTTCGAGGACTTCCACGTCGTCGGCGCTTCGCCGGAGATCCTGGTGCGCCTCGAAGACGGCACCGTCACCGTGCGTCCGATCGCCGGCACGAGAAAGCGAGGAGCGACACCCGAAGAGGATGCCGCGCTCGCCGCCGAACTGCTGGCCGACCAGAAGGAGCGCGCCGAGCATCTGCAACTGCTCGACCTCGGCCGCAACGATTGCGGCCGCGTAGCGAAGATCGGCAGCGTCAAGGTCACCGACCAGTTCATGATCGAGCGCTATTCGCA
>DASVZI010000164.1:0-19100 GCA_036391735.1 Rhodocyclaceae bacterium | reverse complement strand
GTTCGCAGGCGGCCATCATGGCGCTCCCCAGCTTGCGCCCGCGCGGCACCACGGCGATCCTGTCGCCGACCTATGGCGAATATGCCGCGGCCTGGCAGGCAGCCGGCCACGCCGTGCGGTTCTTCGTGCCGGACGAATTGGAAAACGTGGCGGCCGCCTGCGACGCCGTCATGGTGGCCAATCCCAACAATCCCACCGGCGCGCGTTTCACACGCTGCCGCCTGCTCGACGCCGCGCGTACGCTGCACGACCGCGGCGGCAAGCTGATCGTTGACGAAGCCTTCGCCGACGCCGAAGACGGCGAGTCGCTAGCGGCGATCGCCGGCAGCCATGAAGCGCCCAATCTCGTGGTGCTGCGCTCGCTCGGCAAGTTCTTCGGCCTCGCCGGCGCGCGCGTCGGCTTCGCCATAGGCCGCTCCGCCGTGCTCGAACGGCTCGCCGAAGCCGTCGGTCCCTGGGCCGTCGCGCATCCGGCGCGCGAGGCGGCGCGGGCGGCGCTCGCCGACGTTGCCTGGCAGCGCGAACAGCGCGAGCGCCTGCACGCCGCTTCGGCGCGGCTGGAACGTCTCCTCATGGTTGCGGGCCTCGGCGCTTCCAGCGGCACTGCGCTGTTCCGCTATCTCGCAGCGCCGCGCGCGGCCGAGATCGCCGAGTCGCTGGCACGACAAGGCGTGCTGGTGCGCCGCTTCGACGATCCCCCGGCGCTGCGCTTCGGGCTGCCAGGCGCGGAAGCCGAATGGCACCGGCTCGCCGCGGCGCTCGCGCAGTTCGACATCTGAATATTTGTGGAATCGCGACGGCCAGCGAGCCGATGGCGACGCAGACGGCGCCGATGTCAAGCCGCCAGCCACTTGATGATCGAAGCACCCAAGTCATGGGGCAGCACGGGCTTCGACAGGAAGTCGTCCATGCCCGCTGCGAGGCATCTGACGCGGTCTTCGCTGAAGACGTTCGCCGTCAAGGCGATGATCGGAAGCTTCTCCCGCCCTTCGATCCGGCGGATGCGGCGCGTGGCCTCGAGCCCATCCATGACCGGCATCTGCACATCCATCAGGATGAGATCGTAAGCGTTGGCGCCCGCCTTCTCGACGGCTTCGGCGCCGGTGCTCGCCGTTTCGACCAGCAAGCCCAGGTCGCTGAGGAGTTCCATCGTGAGCGAGCGGTTGTCGACGTCGTCCTCGGCCAGCAGAACCTTGCGGCCGCGGCATCGCGCCATCGAGACGCCATCCCGAGCCGCCGCCATCCCCGTTGGCATCCCCGCCGCCGCGGCTTTGCCGAGCCACGCCGTGAACCAGAAGACGCTGCCCAGGTCCGGCGTGCTGCTGGCGCCGGCATCGCCTCCCATCAACTGAGCGAGGCGTTTCGTGATCGCCAGGCCGAGCCCGCTGCCGCCATATTCGCGCGTCGTGGAAGCATCCGCCTGCACGAAGGACGAGAAGAGGCCGGCAAACTGCTCCGCGGGGATGCCGATGCCGGAGTCCTCGACCTCGAAGCGCAGCAGAAGGCGCTCCGACGTCTCCTCCTGCACGCGGCTGCGCAGGACGATCCCGCCCTGGTGGGTGAACTTGACGGCATTGTTGGCGTAGTTGAGCAGCGCCTGCGTCAAGCGCGTGATATCGCCGACCACGTGGCAAGGCAGGGGCGGGCTGTCGATGGTCAGTACCAGGCCCTTTTCGGCTGCCTTCGCCCCAACGATCGAAGCGACTTTGCCGATCATGGCATCGAGCGAGAAGTCGATGCTCTCGAGCACCAGCTTGCCCGCCTCGATCTTCGAAATGTCGAGGATGTCGTCGATGATCTGGAGCAGGTGGTTGGCCGACTCGTCCAGCCGACGCAGGTGATACTCCTGCTTCGGCGTGACGCCTTGCTTGCGGATCAGGTACGCCATGCCGAGTATGGCGTTCATCGGCGTACGGATTTCGTGGCTCATGTTGGCCAGGAAGGCGCTCTTGGCGGCATTGGCGCTCTCGGCCGCCGTCTTGGCCTCCTGCAGGCGCTGCATCGTCGCGTGGCGTTCGATCGCGTCGGCCGTCAAGCGGGCGAGCACGTCGAGAAGGTCGCCGGCATGCCGATCGAGGTAATGCGGCCGCTTGTAATGCGTCGAGAACATCCCCAGCGGCGTTCCCGAATGGCTCAGCAAGGGCGTCGACTGCACGGCGCGCACGCCGGCGCGCAATTGAACGTCGAGCGCCGGCGTGCCCGCAAAGATGGGGCTGTGCTCGACGTCCTCGACGACGATGCGTGCGCCGCGCTCCAATGCCGTCCCGCAGCTGCCGTGGCCCTTGGTGACGTTGTCCCAATAATCCAGCCACCACTGCGGAAAGCCGCGCTGCGCCGCGATGCGCAGGTCGCCGGTCGCCGGGTCCAGCAGCTGGAGGTTGCCGCAGTCGGCCCCGGCAATGGCGATGGCGGTCTCGACGATCTCGCCCAGCAGGGGTTCGATGTTCGTTGCGCTGACGAACTTGGTCGCCAGCCGCTGCAGGCTGGTCAGCGCCTGGAGATCCTCGGCGACCTGCCGTTCCATGCGTTTTCGAACGGTGATGTCGTCGATGAGGATCGCCACCCGGCGCAGCTCGGCCGGACCGACCCGATAGGCGACGACCTCGACCCAGCGATGGACGCTCGTCACTTCGTATTCGAAGCGCGCCGGCTCTCCGGTCAGGACGACCCTGCCCAAAGCATCGAGCCAGTAGGCTTCCAGGTCCGGCAGCCACTGGCGCATCGACTTGCCGGCGGCGGCTTGGAGGCCCATTTGCCGCTCGAACGCCGGGTTGGCTTCCAGGCAGCGGCCGTCCACCGGCCGGTCTTCCGCGCCGAAGATCATCTCCAGGGTGCAGAAGCCCTCCGTCATGCACTCGAACAGCAGCCGATAGCGTTCCTCGCTCTCGCGCAGCGTGTCGGCGGCCTGGCGTTCCCGGTCGATCACTTCCTTCGCCCGGATGTAGCTGACGCCGTCCTTGTCCAGCACGGCGTCGGCCTCGCGGTTCTTCAGCGCGAGCAGCGCCGCCTCGGCCTTCTCGAGGCGATCGGCCGCGTCGGCGGGGCCGTCAGGCGGGGTCGGCGGCATGGAGGCCGAGCGCCCGCAGGACCTTCGCCTCGTCGGCAAGGGTCCCGAACAGGGTCGCGGTGCGCGGGGTCGTCAGCACGACGGCCGGCGCGACCAGGATGCCCGCCGCCAGCGTCGCCTCGAAGTCCTGCAGGACGTCGACGACCTCGATGTGATGCCGGTTGGACAGGTGCAATTCGCACAGCGCGCGGAGGTTCCGCTCGGCGAGGCGCGAATTCGCCTCCTCGCCGGCGATGAACAGGCGAAAGCGGTAAACGGCGCCGTTCGTCTCAGGCATCGCCGCCTCCGATGACGACGCCCCGGTCGGTGATGCGGAAATCGTGATAGCGCTGCGAATGCTGCGAGCCGCGCGCCTTCATCACGATCAGCCGGCGCCGCAGGACGTCGTCGCGTTCGACCAGTCGGAGGGCGATCACCGTGTCGATCAGGGAGGAGATGCCGATGCCGCTGATCTCGTCCAGGTTCTGGAAGCCGGCGGCCTGGTTGGTGATGATGATGGTGATGCCCATCTCCTTGCAGCCGTTGATCAGGCGCATCAGGAATTCGAAAGCCGCCTGTTCAGTGCCCATGCGCTTGCAGGCGGAGGCTGATTCGAGGACGACGAAGGCCGGCCGGATCTCGCGAACCCCGGCGAAGATGCACATCAGGTGCTGTTCCGCGCCCATCGACTCGGGCATGGCCGTGACGATGCGCAGCCGACCCGATTCGACCGCGGGGCGCAGATCGATGCCGGGGCTTTGCATCGCCGACAGCAGCGCCGCCTCCGACTCTTCGAAGCTGAGATACAGGACCGACTCCCCGCGCGCACAGGCCGCCTGCGCGAACACGCTGCACAGCGTGGTCTTGCCGGTACCGGTGCTGCCGGTGAGCAGCACGCTCGAGGAGCGCCGGAAGCCGCCGGAGAGGAGTTCGTCCAACGCCGCGAGCCCGGTGGATACCCGGTCGCCCAGCTCCTGGTGCGACAGTCCGACTTCCGAAATCGGCAGCAGCGTAATGCCCGGCACGTCGATGACGAAGGGGTATTCGTTTGAGCCGAAGCCGGAACCGCGGAACTTGACGACGCGCAGGCGCCGCGTGCTCAGCTGTCCGACGACGCGGTTGTCGAGGTGAATGACGCAGTCGGCCAGGTAGTCGAGGAATTCATAGTGCCGGGCATGGTCGCCATCGCGCGGCGCCTTGGCCGAGAGCACGGCCGTCACGGCCCGCTCGGACAGCCACTGGTGCAGCGCCGTCAGTTCGTCCTGCTTGCGCCTGTCGTCTTCCACCAGGCGCATCAGCACGTCGAGCGCGTCGATGACGACGTGCTTGGCCCCCATGGTCCGGATCTTGTGGTCGAGGATGGCGAGGAACGGCTGGATGCCGAACTCGCCGGTGGATCACGGCCTGCGGATCGATGCGGGCTTCCAGAAGGAAGAACTTGCCGTCGGCTTCCAGGGGCGCGAACTGCCAGCCGAGCGTTTCGGCGTTCTGCCGCAAGGCATCGGCACGTTCCTCGAACGTGACGAAGATGCCCGGCTCGCCGGCCAGCGCGCCGCGGTAGAGGAATTCCAGGCCGAACACCGTCTTGCCCGAGCCCGGGCCGCCGATGATCAGCGTCGTATGCCCGGCAGGCAGACCGCCATGCAGGATCGAGTCGAGACCGGCTATCCGGGTCGGCGACTTGCGCAAGCTGTCCATCTCGTTGTTCTCCGCATGAGGCGCCATGTGACTTGCATCCCATGATAGCAGCGGGGGTGCGGCGCCGCGGGCCGGAATCGCTCGCGACGCTTCGGAGTCGTCCATCCGGTGCATGCATGTGCAGCAGGACGGCGGCAATCACGCAAAGACAAACCGATATGCTGCGTCCGTCGTCCGAACCGGGTGCATGAATGAAGACCGCTCTGGTACTCGGCGCCGGTGGCTTCATCGGCTCCCACCTCGTCAAACGTCTCAAGAACGAGGGCTTTTGGGTTCGGGGTGCGGATTTGAAGTTCCCCGACTTTGCCGCGACGGTCGCCGACGATTTCATGCTCGGCGACTTGAGGGATCCCCTGGTTTGCAGGGGAGCGATCGATCGTCGCTTCGACGAGGTCTACCAGTTGGCTGCAGACATGGGCGGCGCCGGCTACCTCTTTACCGGCGAGCACGATGCCGACGTCATGCACAATTCGGCATCCATCAATCTCAACGTGCTCGCCGCTTGCCGGCGCCGCGAGGTACGCCGCGTCTTCTATTCCTCGTCTGCGTGCATATACCCGCAATACAACCAGGAGGACCCCGACAATCCGCGCTGCGACGAGCAGTCCGCTTATCCGGCGTGCCCCGACAGCGAATACGGATGGGAGAAGCTTTTCAGCGAAAGGCTGTATCTCGCATATGCCCGCAACTATCGGATGCAATGCCGGGTCGCCCGCTATCACAACATCTTCGGGCCGGACGGTGCATGGCGAGGCGGCAGAGAGAAGGCCCCCGCTGCGTTGTGCCGCAAGGTCGCCATGGCGGCCGAGGGCGGCAGCATCGAGGTCTGGGGTGACGGGCTGCAGACACGAAGCTTCCTCTACATCGACGAGTGCATCGAGGGTACGACCCGACTCATGCGCTCGGACTTTCCCGGGCCGGTGAATCTCGGTTCGGAGGAGATGATCGGGATCAACGAATTGGCACGACTCGTCTGCCAAGTTTCAGGCAAACGCCTTCGCATCGCCAATGTGCCTGGGCCTGTCGGCGTACGAGGCCGCAACTCGGACAACCGGTTGATACGTCAGAAGCTCGGCTGGGGGCCCTCGCGTCCGCTGGTCGATGGCCTCGAACAGACCTATGCGTGGATAGCCTCGCAGGTGGTCGCCGCGGGTCTCGCCGCGCCCCGAATCCAGCGCCTGGAACCCGCGGTTGCGTGATCCATCGCGCTTCTTCGTCGGAGGGGTGGGCATTTCGTGCATCGACATGGCGTCGGCGCTCGACTCGCTCTTTGCGCACGCAGCCGTGCGGCGGGGAGGCTATTACGCGTTCACCTGCAGTCACGGCGTCGTCGACGCTCAAACGGACGAAGCGCTGCGTGGAATCCTTAACCGCGCGGATCTGACCCTGCCGGACGGCATGCCGCTGGTGTGGTTCGGTCGATCGAAGGGCCATGCCGTTGGCCGCGTGAGCGCGCCCGACTTCATGGAGGCTGCGTTGCGTGATCCGCGGGCAAGATCGCTACGGCACTATTTCTACGGGGCGTCGCCGGAGGTGGTGACGCGCATTGCGCGGCGCGCCGAACGCCTGCTCGGACGCGGGGCGATCGCCGGCTGCCATAGCCCGCCGATGAGGCCGGCGGGCGCGACGGAAGATCCGGAGATTCTCGCTCGCATGGCGCAGTCGCATCCGCACCTCATCTGGGTCGGCCTCGGGCTGCCCAAGCAAGAGTACTGGATGGCGTCGCACGCGGCCCATTTCCAGTCCTCCCTCATGCTCGGCGTCGGAGCGGCGTTCGACTGGTTTGCCGGCAGCCAGCCGCGGGCGCCGCGATGGATGCGGGCCGCCGGCCTGGAGTGGGCGCATCGCGTGATGTCCGATCCGGCGCGCCTTTGGCCCCGTTACCGCCGGGTGGTTCCCAGGGCGCTCACAATCCTGGGCCGAGACCTGATGTCGGGCCAGGGCGATCGCTGAGGCACCGGAGTTCGCGCAAGCCCTTCTTGTTCCGATCGGCCATCGCCGGTATTATTAGCGGTTTCTAATATTCATCACGGAGACACGATGATGAGCACGGAGCGCTACATCCGCATCATGGCCGGGACGATGGTTCTGCTGTCTCTCGGCCTCAGTCAATACGCCGGCCAGGTCGACCTGACGAAGTTGTCCTGGCTGTGGTTCACCGCGTTCATCGGGCTGAACCTCCTGCAGTCCGGCTTTACCGGCTTCTGCCCGCCCGAGTTCCTGCTGCGGCGCCTCGGCGTGAAGTCCCAGGGGAGCGCCTGCAGCAGGTAGCGTTCCTCCTTGCCTCCGTCACTCGGAGGTGCCCAGCCAGAAGGCCACGTCCATCTTGAGGAACTCGTCCCACGGCAGGTAGTGCGAGCCGTCGCAGGAGAAGGTGAGGCCGACGATGCCGTTGAAGATGTTGAGCGTGCCGGTGCGCAGGTAGAAGGTGTCGTCGACGAAGCGCAGCGAACGCAGGGCGTCGAGGATGGCGCGGATGCGCTCCTTGGGCACCAGCGCGTCGGCCGGGTAGGGCTGCTTCGGGTAGGCGAGGCAGATGTCGGGATTCACCAGCGCCTGGATGTCGAACATGCGGTAGCGGTAGGGATCGTCGAGCGTCCAATAGACGGCGCGGCTGCTCGAGAAGTGCAGCATGATGTGGTACATGCCGTGATCGACCATCAGCTGCTCGACGATGCCCAGCACGGTGGGCAACTGCCGGTCCATTTCGCTCTCGGTGCGGGTCTGGTGGAACACCTGGCTGCGGATGGACGGATCGCCGCGCATCTGCCGCCACTGGCGCTTCTCCTCGAAGCGCTCGCGCGTCATGGGCAGGTCGCTCAGGTAGAAATCGGCGCCGAGGAAGCCCAGCGGCGTCCCCATCTCCGTGCGCACGAGCTGCACGGCGGTGAGCCCGGGACGCCGGTCGCGCATGGTGATGTAGGAGCGCGACAGCAGGAAGCCGCTGCCCGGCTGCGACTCCCGCATGTACGGGCGATGCGAGCGGTCGCGGCCGAAATCGGAATCGGTGACGCCGTCGGCGCCGACGTTGTCGGAGATCTGCACGCCGCTGAGGTCCATGGCGTAGAGGTAGCGGCAATGCGGCACCTCGGCAAAGCGGCGCGCTAGTTCGGCATTCGTGGCGAGGCGATCGCCCCAGGCGGCCACGCAGGCGGCGGCGGCACGCCGCAGCGGGTCCTCGATGGTCTTCTTGAGTTCGACGCGCTGCTGGGCGACGGCCTGCTGGAGTGTATTCTTGCCGTTCTGCATGGCTCGCGAGCTTACCGAAATGACCTTCCCCCGGGTATCGATTCTGCGCATGGCGGCAGTGGCGCTTTTCGTGGCGGCGCTGCCGGCGCGCGCCGAAGTGACGGTCACCGACGACACCGGCGCCCAGGTGACGCTGCGCGCGTCGGCGCGCCGCATCGTCAGCCTGGCGCCGCACATCACCGAGCTGCTGTTCGCCGCGGGCGCGGGCGCGCGCATCATCGGCACCGTCGATTACAGCGACTATCCGCCTGCGGCGAAACGCATCGCCCGCGTCGGCGGCTATTCGCAGCTCGACCTCGAGACGGTCGCGGCGCTCAAGCCCGACCTGGTCATCGCCTGGGAGAGCGGCAACCCGCCGGCGGCCGTCGCCAAGCTGCGCGCGCTCGGCGTGCCGGTGTTCGTCAACCAGCCTGACCGCATCCTCGACGTCGCGCGCAGCATCGAGCAGTTCGGCCGCCTGGCCGGCACGTCGATGGTGGCCGAGCCGGCCGCGGCGGAATTCCGCGCGCGCTACCAGGCGTTGGCGGACCGCTATGCGAACCGCCCGAAGCTGCGCGTCTTCTATGAGATATGGAAGGACCCGCTGATGACCATCAACGGCAAGCAGATCATCAGCGACGCGATCCGGCTATGCGGCGGCGAGAACGTCTTCGCCGACCTGCCGGCGCTGGCACCGAAGGTGAGCGTCGAGGCGGTGCTGGCCGCCAACCCGGACGTGATCGTGGCCAGCGGCATGGGTGAAGCGCGGCCCGAATGGCTGGACGACTGGAAGCGCTGGCCCCAGCTCGCTGCGGCCGCCAGCGGCAACCTCTATTTCGTGCCGCCGGAGCTGATCCAGCGGCATACGCCGCGCGTGCTGGACGGCGCGCAGCGGCTGTGCGAAGACCTCGAGGAAGCGCGCGGCAAGCGCCGCTAAGGGGCTAGAACAGGCTGCCCACCACCCGGTCGCGCTCGGCCAGGCGCTGCAGTCCTTTCGCCGCCGCGGCTGTCGCTCCCTGCTCCGAGGCGTGGTGGAGGAAGCTGTCGAGCGCCTTGGGCAGCGCGTAGTCGACCTCGTGCCATTCGGCGAGAAAGTCCGCGAAGCTGAGCGTTTCGGTAGTCAGCCTGCCGCTGCTCATCGGCACGAGCACGACCTTGCCGCCAGCGTTCCTGACGACGATCGCGGTGGTGCGGTGGCTGTTGACGACGACCAAGGGCAATCTCCTCGCTTCGAGTCTATGCCGCGGGCCCTTCGCGCTTCGCCGGGATATCGGGGATTTTGCAACGCTGTTCGGCCGGTTGCGCCCTTTCTATAACTTTCGTCTGGAAAAGCGCGAGACCATGAAATAGACTGGGCACATCATGGGTATCGCCGGATTCTTCAGGAATCTCGTCGGCGGACGATCCGCGAACCAGATCGAACCCACCCCAACTGCGCCTGCGGCGAGAGCCCAGGCGGCCGCTCCGGCCGAGGCGCCGGGCGCCCCGGCAGCCATGCCGAAGCGGGAAGAGGTGCTCGACGCGCGCGGCCGTCTCGCCGGCTACCGCTTCAGCCGGGGGGCGGCGCTCGCAGGCATGCCGGGGGACGGCTCGTACCTCGGGGCGCTGGCGGCGGCCAATCTGAAAGCCTTCGCCGACCGCCGGCTCACCATCATCTCCGCCAGCCTGTCCGAATGCCTGAGCGAAGGCTTCGCCGCGCTGGTCGGCCCGCGCACGGTGTTCGAACTCAGCGCCTGGCTGTCCGGCAGCGAGGCCGCGCTCGAACGCATCCGGCAGGCGGGCGCCGGCATCGCCTTTCCGGTCGCCGCCGTCGGCACCGTTCCGCTCCTTGCGGGGGACATCGCGGTCATCGACTTCTCGGCGTACGACTTCGCGAGTTTCGAACGCGCCGCAAAAGCGCTGAAGGCGCAGTTCCCAGGCGTGATCCTGGCGGCCGAGAACGTCGCCACCTGGAGCGAACGCCGCCTGTGCCAAGCGCTCGGCATCGAATACGCGCTGGGCGGGTTCCTCGCCACGGCGGACACCGAGGACACGAGCGACAAGCTCAACCAGAGCCGCCTGGTGCTGATCGAGATGCTTAACCTGCTGCGCGCCGAGGCCGATGCCGCGGCCGTGGCCGAGGTCGCCAAGCGCGATCCGGGCGTCGCCGTGCAGGTGCTGGCCATGGCGAACTCGCCGGTGCTCGGGCTGGCTTCGCCGATCGTCGGCATCGACCAGGCCATCATGGTGCTGGGGCGCGAGACGCTCTATCGCTGGCTGGCCGTCGCGGTGTTCCGCGCCGGCAGCGGGGATCACGACGAAGCCCTGCTCGAGGTCGCGCTGGCGCGAGCACGCTTCCTCGAACTCATCGGACAGCTCGGCCTCTCCAAGAAGGAGGCCGACGAACTGTTCCTGGTGGGATTGCTGTCGTTCGCCGAAGCGCTGCTCGGCCAGCCGATGGAGCACCTTGCGAAGCGCATCCACCTGCCGCAGCCGGTCGAGGACGTGCTGGTGCGCAGCGAGGGCCGCTACGCGCGCTACCTGCGACTGGCGATGGTCACCGAACGCGGCGATGGCGCGCGCGCCAGGGAACTGGCGGAAGCCGTGGGGATCGAGGCGGAAACGCTCGACGCCTATCGCGGCGTCGCCCAGTTGTGGGCCGAAGAGGCGCTGCGGCAGAACCGGTCTTAGCGCCAGCCGCTGCTAGTAAGCCTTCGGCGTCGCGCCGGCGCCCTCGGGCCAGCGGTCCTCGAACAGCACCTGGTCGAGCGGCAGCCGCGCGCCCCAGCCCTTGGTCTCGAGCAGCGGCTGCGGCGGGAATTCGGCGACTCGGCCGATGCAGAGGATGGCGATCGGCCGCGCGCCCTCGGGCATGTCCAGCAGGCGCGCCACGGCGGCGGGATCGAAGAACGACACCCAGCCGAGGCCGATGCCTTCGGCGCGCGCCAGCAGCCACATGTTCTGGACCGCGCAGGCGGCCGAGGCGACGTCCATCTCGGGCAGGGTGCGGCGGCCGAAGATGTGCGGCTCGCGGCCGGGCATCAGCGCGACGACCAGCACCTCGGCGGCCTCGCGGATGCCCTCGATCTTCAATGTCATGAACTCCTCGTTGCGCGAGGCGAGCGCCGTGCCGGTGCGATGCCGCTCCTCCTCGACGATGCGCCACAGCGCTTCGCGCCGCTCGCGCGAGCCGATGCGCAGGAAGCGCCAGGGCTGCATGTAGCCGACCGACGGCGCGTGGTGAGCGGCGTCGACGAGCCGCTCGAGCAGTCCGTCGGGCAGGGCGCCGGGCACGAAGTGGCGGATGTCGCGGCGCTCCGCGATGGCGCGGGCGACGGCGGCGATGTCGGCTTGCGGGTAGCGAGGGTCGGTCATGCGAGAAGGCTCGCGGTGGCGTGGGGATTCGACGGGAAGTAGAAATGCACGTAGGAGGCGGTCAGGCGGTTGCGGCGATAGATCGCCTCCCCTTCTCGTCCGCGCGGCGTGACGGCGCGAGCGAGCGGCGCCAGTTCGGTCTCGCTGCGCGAGAAGTGGAAGGTGTGGCCGCGCAGCGTGCCCTCGGGCAGCGCGGCTTCCTGGGCGCCGAGCGCGGCGAGCCGCGGCTGCATGCGGACGCTTCCCGGCAGCAGCCCGGCCATGCGATGGGCGCGGTTCTCGGCGTCGATCAAGGTCTCGAACAGCGCCATCATGCCGCCGCATTCGGCCAGCAGCGGCTTGTCGGCGTCCGCGTGCGCGGCAAGCGACTGCCAGAGGTCGACGCGCGCGGCGAGCCGCTCGGCATGCAGTTCCGGGTAGCCGCCGGGCAGCCAGACGGCGTCGCAGTCCGGCAGTGGGTCGCCTGCCAGCGGCGAGAAGTAACGGAGCTGCGCGCCCATCGCCTCCAGGCATTCGAGGTTGGCCGGGTAGAGGAAGGCGAAGGCGGCGTCGCGCGCCACCGCGATGCGGCGGCCCGCCAGCCGCTGCGGCAGCTGTGGCCCACGCAGGTCGGGGAAGGCGACTGCCGGCGGGGGCGCGGCGAGCGGCGTGGCCGCCAGCGCGTCGGCGATGCGGTCGAGGCGCTCCACCAGGTCGGGCAGTTCCTCGGCCAGCATCAGGCCGAGATGCCGTTCGGGCAAGGCCAGTGTTTCGTCGCGCGGCAGGTGGCCGCACCAGGCGAGCCCCGCCGGCATGCTCTCGCGCAGCATCTCCGCATGCGCCGCGCCGGCAACGCGGTTGGCCAGTGCGCCGTGGAAAGGCAGGTCGGGGCGGTAGGTGGCGAGGCCGTGAACGACGGCGCCGAAGGTGCCCGCCATCGCGCTGCCGTCGACCACCGCCATTACCGGCACGCCGAAGCGCTTGGCGATGTCGGCGGCCGAAGGTTCGCCGTCGAACAGTCCCATGACGCCCTCGACGATCACCAGGTCGGCTTCGCGCGCCGCGCGCGCCAGCCGCCACTCGGCGTCGCCCTCGCCGCACATCCAGAGGTCCAGGTTCTCGCACGGCGCGCCGCTGGCGACGGCGTGGATCATCGGATCGATGAAATCGGGCCCGCACTTCATCACCCGCACGCGGCGGCCCTGGCGTGCATGCAGGCGCGCCAGCCCGGCGACGACGCTGGTCTTGCCCTGGCCCGAAGCCGGCGCGGCGATCAACAATGCGGGCGCGGCCGGCATCAGAACTCCACGCCGGGCATGGCCTTCACGCCGGCGGCGAAGGCGTGCTTGGCCATGCGCATCTCGCTCACCGTGTCGGCGGCCGCGAGCAGCGCGCGGGGCGCCGCGCGCCCGGTGACCACCACGTGCTGCATGGCGGGACGCGCGCGCAGCTCGGCAATCGCCGCGTCGACGTCGAGCCAGCCGTACTTGAAGGCGTAGGTGATCTCGTCGAGCACCACCATGCCGATCGCCGGATCGCGCAGGTAGGCCTGCGCCTGCTGCCAGGCCGCCTGCGCGGCGGCGGCGTCGCGTGCATCGTTCTGCGTCTCCCAGGTGAAGCCCTCGCCCATCACGTGCCAGCGTACCTGGGCGGGGAAGCGGCGGTAGAAGCCCTCCTCGCCGGTATCGGAACGCGCCTTGACGAACTGGATCACGGCGACTTTCATGCCGTGGCCGAGCGCCCGCGCCACCATGCCGAAGGCCGACGACGACTTGCCCTTGCCGGTGCCGGTATTCACCACCAGCACGCCGCGCTCGGCGGAGGCGGCCTCGATGCTGCGGTCGATCACCGCCTTCTTGCGCTTCATGCGGTCGCCGTGCGCGTCGCTCATTTCACCCACTGCTCCTGCAATTGAACCAATCCCTCGATCAGCCGCGGCCCCGGATGGTAGAAGAGCTCGCCGTCGAGCGGCACCACGCGGACGCCCGGCCGCGCCAGCGCGGCGTTGCAGGTGGCGTCCCAGCGGTTGCTGAAGGCGAACACGACATCGGGCTTGATCTCGCCGATCCAGCGCACCAGTTCATCGGGCGGCAGCTGATGGATCTTGTCGGCGGTCTCCGCGACCGTGAAGCCGGCCTGCGTGAAGAGATCGAACAGCGTGGTGCCGCGGCCGAACGAGTAGGGCGTGCCGGTGCAGGCGGACACCAGCAGCACGCGCTGTCCCTTGGCGCCGATGCGCGCGGCGGCGGCCCGCCAGTCGGCCTCGAAGCGCGCGACGCGGGCGTCGACGTCCGCGACGCCGGCCGCAACGCCGATCTCGCTCAGCATCGACGAAACGCCGGCCATCGACTGGAAGCCGTCGACGCTCAGACCCCGCGCGTCGCGCGGCAGGACGGCCTGGAGGGTTTCCGGCTTCGTCCAGTTGGAGGTGATGACGAGCTGGGCATCGAGCAGCGCGATCATGTCGGCGTCGGGATCCATGACGCCGCCGGTGCGCGGCAGGTCGCGGCCGTCGTAGCGGCTGACGCCGACGATGCAGTCGGCGAGCCCCATCCATTCGAGCGCGTAGGTGATGTACGGCGATTGGCTGACGATGCGCGGGCAGCCGGCGACGGCGGGCAGCGCCACGGCGAGCAGCAGGGCGGCGAGAAGGGAACGGAATCTCATTCGGGGATGAACACCGGATACGGCGCGCCGTCGAGGCGGCGCAGCGGATGGTTGTAGAGGCGCGAGAGGTTTTCGGCGGTGACGATTTCGTCGACCGGGCCGGCGCACCATTCGCCGTCGCCGAACAGCAGCAGTGCATGGCCGCACCAGCGCGCGGCGAAGCCGGGGTCGTGCAGCACTGCGGCGACCGCGGCGCCGTGCCGCGCGCGCCCGGCGAGGATTTCCATTTGCGCCACCTGGTGGTTGAGGTCGAGGTGGGCGAGCGGTTCGTCGAGCAGATAGAGCCGGGGCTCCTGCGCCAGCAGCGAGGCGAGCGCCAGGCGCTGGCGTTCGCCGCCGGAGAGGGTCTGCACGTCGCGCGCACTGAGTCCGGCGAGGCCGACCTCGGCGAGCGCGGCCTCGGCGATGCGGCGATCGGCGGCCGATTCCCAGTCCCAGCGGCCGAGGTGCGGATGGCGGCCGACCAGCACCGTCTCGAGCACCGTCGAGGCGAACGGATCGTGGCTTTGCTGCGGCAGGTAGCCACGCACCAGCGCGAGTTCGCGCGGCGGCATGGCGGCGACTGCGCAGCCGGAGACGGCGACCTCGCCGCCCTGCGGCGCACGCAGGCCCGCCAACGTGGCGAGCAGTGTCGACTTGCCGGCGCCGTTGCGGCCGAGGATCGCCCAGGATTCGCCGGGCATGACGCGCCAGTCGAGGGCGCGGCATAGCACGCGGCCGGCGACGCCGACGTCTAGCGCATGCGCTTCCAGCAGCGGCGCGCTCATGACCGCGGCATCGGCTGGCGGCCGAGCAGGTAGAGGAAGACGGGCACGCCGAGCAGCGCGGTGAGGACGCCGACCGGCAATTGCGTCGGCGCGACGACGGTGCGGGCCAGCGTGTCGGCGAGCACCAGCAGGCTGCCGCCGGCCAGTGCGGCGGCGGGTAGCAGCAGGCGCTGGTCGTTGCCGACGGCGAGACGCACCAGGTGCGGCACCACCAGCCCGACGAAGCCGACGCTGCCGGCCGCGGTGACGGCGCTGGCGGCGAACAGCGAGGCGAGCACGTAGACGATGCGGCGCAGCCGCGGCACCACGATGCCGAGCGAGGCGGCGAGCACTTCGCCGCGTGCCAGCAGGTTGAGCTCGCGCGCGAACGGCAGCGTGGCGAGCAGGCCGAGGACGAGGACGGCCAGCGCCGGGCGCGGATCGACGATCTGTCCGGCGTCGCCCATCAGCCAGTAGAGCATGCCGTGCAGCTGCTGCTCGGGCGCGACGGTGAGGATCAGCGCGACCACGGCGCCGCAGCCGGCGGCGACGATGACGCCGGTGAGCAGCAGGCGCGTGTGCGTCCAGCTGCTGTCGCCGTGCGCCAGCCCGAACACCAGCAGCATCGCGAGGAAGCTGCCCGCGAAGGCGCCGAGGTGCACGAAGGCGAGCGCCAGTCCGCCCAGCATGGCGAGCAGCGCGCCGACCGCCGCGCCGCCCGAAATGCCGAGCACATAGGGATCGGCGAGCGGATTGCGCAGCAGTACCTGCATCAGCGCACCGGCGAGCGCCAGCAGGCCGCCGCAGGCGAAGGCGCCGAGCGCGCGCGGCAGGCGCAGGCCGCGCACCACTTCGCCGCCGAGGCCGCCGGCGTTGCCGAACAGGGCATCGAGCACGGCGCCCGGCGACAGCGACAGGCTGCCTACCGCCAGGCTCAGGGCGACGCTCGCGACCGCCAGCAGGGCGAGCGCGAGGATGACGGCAAGGGCGCGGCGGCGGGTGGGCATGGAAGGCTATCGCGGCGCGTAGCGGACGCCGACGAAGAGGTTGGCGCCGGGCGTGGCGAAGTCCCGTATCAAGGCGTAGTGCTTGTCGAAGACGTTGTTCGCCCGTGCGAACAGCGTGACATCGTCCCGCACCCGATAGTTGATGAACGCATTGACGAGAGTGTATCCGCCCAGCACCTGGGTGTTGGCCGCATCGTTGTAGCGCCGGCCGCTCGCCTGCACCTCGGTCCCGACGTCATAGGCGCCGAAATCCCGGGTCAACGCCAGCTTGCCCGTCTGGCGCGCGCGGTACTGGAGCGTCGTCTGGCGCATGTCGTCGCGCGGATCCTGGACGTCGACGCTGCTCGACAGCCGGTAGGCGCCGAGCGTTGCACCGTAGGCGACCGTCAATCCCCGCAGCGTGGCGCGCGCCACGTTGAACGGCAGCCAGTTGCCGAAGAGGTTGTTCGGGTCGACCGGGGCCCACTGGATCAGGTTGCTGACCTTGTTGTGATAGTAGGTGACGGAAGCTTCCGTGCCGCGCGAAGCGTAGTGCAGCGATGCCTCGCGATTCTGCGCGGTCTCGGGCTTGAGGTCCGGATTGCCCGCCCCCGGCCAGTAGAGGTCGTTGAACGTCGGCGCCTTGAATGCGCTGCCCGCGGAAACATGGCCGCGCCATTCGGGCGAGAAGCGGTAGCCGTAGCCGATCAGTCCGGTCGTCTTGCCGCCGAACTGCGAGTTGTCATCCCGGCGGACGTTCACCTGCAGCTGCTGGCGACCCAGGCTGGCCGTCCAGCCGGCAAGCACCGAGTCGATGCTGCGCTTCGTCAGTACGTAGTTCGTCGTGGTGGAATGGACGCGCTGGTCGTTGCGTTCCAGGGCGAGCAGCGCGGTGCCGAGCGGCAGCTTGATGTCGTTTTGCCACTGGAATTGCGTCTGCGTCGAGCGGATGGCCGAATACTCGGTGCCGTTGTCATACTGACGGCCGTCGTCGGCGCTTTGACCGATCCGGACGGTGCTGGTCCATACCCCGGTGATCTGGTTGCGGCTATGGACGCTTACGGCGGACACCGCTTCCCGCTGCTTGTAGGTGTCGCTCGCCGGTCCGGGGAAGTTGTTGTCGTAGCGGTTCCAGCCGTCGGCGTAGAGGTAGTCGATGCCGAGTTCATGGCCCTTGGCGGGAGCGTAGGACAGGCTGCCCGAACTGCTGGTCGCCTGGTAGCCTGCGTTGGCCGGGTTGTAGGCGGGACTGGCGGGATTATTGATGGCCGGGAAGGAATCGCTGCGCTTGTCGGAAACCTGCAGGCTGTAACGCCAGCCTTGCTGTCCGCCCGAGATGCCGGTGCTCAGCGACGAGGTATTCCAAGTGCCGTAGCCGGCCTCGCCGAAAGCCTGGAAAGGACCTTCGCCGCGCTTGGTGAAGATCTGCACCACGCCGCCGATGGCGTCGGAACCGTAGAGCGACGAAGCGGGTCCGCGAATGATTTCGATGTGGTCGACCTGCTGCAGCGGGATGTACTCCCAGGTAGGCGCGCCGATGGTCGTCGAACCGACGCGAATGCCGTCGACCAGCAGCAGCACGTGGTTGGCATTGGTTCCGCGGATGAACACGTTGGCCGTGGTGCCGGGGCCGCCGTTCTGGTTGATTTCGATGCCCGGCTGGCGGGCCAGCACTTCCGTTACCGTGGCGGCCGGGCCGGCCGCCTGGATCTCGTCGGCATCGATGATGGTGATGTCGGAAAGGCTTTCGCTGGCACGCTGCGGCTGGCGGGTTGCCGTGACTACGACCGCGGCCTCGTCGGCGGCGTAGGAGGAAGCGTTGAAGGCGGATGCGACGGCGACCGCCAGCGCGGTGCGGATGAAGCGCGGATGCATATGTGCAGACTCCCGATGCGGCGTGCGTCCCCGCACGCCAGTTGCGGAAAACGGATGCAGGCGGGAATGGGAGGCGTGCGGCGGACGCCGCCGGCGCATCGCAACCCCGCGATACATCCACTGAGTTGTCCGTGGCCGGTCTCCGGGCTCGGAAGTCTTGCATCGCCGCCTTCCCGGGGGTCTCCCAGTGGCGTGATGGCGATGCCGCACTTCCTTACCGTTGCGGGGGCAGCGCCGGGATTGCGCGGATTCGCGCGCACCGGCTTCCCGTTTCACCCTTGCGCCTGAAAGGCGTTCGGGCACCGCGGACAGCGGCGCGGAGTCTAGCATGCGGGCCTTCTGCGCGCCCCGTACGAAAGTATGGCTGTTGCGATGACACCTTCAATGTGCAGCCTTACTGCTTGACCGGCAACGACTTTTCTCGCACACTTGCGGCTCTTATGGATGCCGATCTCTCCGCACTCGAACAGAAGGTCGAGGACGTCGTGGCCTATTGCCAGCGGCTGCGCGAGGAGAATCTCGCGCTGCGCTCGCGCATCGCCGGCCTGGAGGGCGACAAGCGCGCCCTCACCGAGAAGATCGACACCACGCTGGTGCGCCTCGAGGCGCTGATGGATCGACTGCCCGCAGAATGAGTACCCCGACGCTCGATATCACGCTGCAAGGACGCCCGTACAGCGTCGCCTGTCCGCCGGAGGAGCGCGATGCGCTGCTCGAGGCGGTCGCGCTGCTCGACACGAAAATGGCGGACATTGCCAAGAAGACCAAGAGCACCGGCGAGCGGCTCGCGGTGATGGCGGCGCTGAATCTCGCACACGAATTGACCGCACTCAAGAAATCCCCGCGCGCACCTCTTGAAGGCGACGATCTGAAGCGTAGAATCGAAGCCATGGAAGCGCGTCTGGATTCCGCTCTGGCGCAACAGGAAGACCTGTTCTAGAGCGCTCCGGCGGCGCTCAGGAAATCCCCTGCGGTGCTCGTTACGGCCATATATTCCTTGAACCTATGCTAATAGGCATCGGCCGCCGACCCAGGACGCCGCTGTTGTGCGCGCCCCTTCGTGGGTGCACCTGATGCGGTAGGAAAGCGGCCACTCTGGACCACGGTTCAGGATGCCGGCCGGACGGCACAGGCGGGGGACCTTCTTCAAAGCGCGGCAATGCCGCGCTTTATTTTTGCGCGGCGAGAGAGCATGCAGGAAGCATCATCGATCGACGAGAGCTTCGGGCGCGAGCGCGTCGATGCGGGCGAGCGCAGGAGCCGCATCCGGCGCGTCTTCGAGGCGATCGCGCCGCGCTACGACCTCATGAACGACCTCATGAGCTTCGGCATCCATCGTCTCTGGAAGCGAACGCTGGCGCGGCGTTGCCGCGGCGTCACCGGCACGGTGGTCGATCTGGCCGGCGGCACCGGCGACGTGGCGCGGCTGCTCGTGGCCGAGGGGCGCCGCGTCGCGGTCTGCGATCCCAGCCGCGCAATGATGGACGAGGGCCGCCGCCGCGGCGGTGAGATCGAGTGGCT
>DASVZI010000163.1:0-2816 GCA_036391735.1 Rhodocyclaceae bacterium | reverse complement strand
GTCGCCTCCGCGCAGCTCTATTCGTGGAAGGACGCCAGCGGCAAGATCCACTATTCCGACGAACCGCCGCCCGACAAGACGCCGGCGCGCAAGGTGGCACCGCCCGCCACCGGGGCCGGCGATCCCGCCGCGCGCAAGGCGCTCGCCGAGAAGGGCATCGACGCCTCGATGGTGCAGGGCACCGGCCCCGGCGGCCGCGTCACCAAGGCCGACGCGCTCGGCATCACCGCACCCGCGGCGCCCGCCGCCAAGGCAGCCCCGGCGACGGTACCCACCATGCCGGCGGCGCGCCCCGTGCTTCCCGATCCGAACGTCGTCAGCGCCGATGCCATCGTTGCCGAGCGCACCGAGCAGCGCGTGCCGATGAGCCGCCTGCGCGCCCGCGTGGCGGAACGCCTGGTGCAGTCGCAATCGACCAACGCCATCCTCACCACCTTCAACGAGGTGAACATGGCGCCGGTGATCGAGCTGCGCAACAAGTACAAGGATAAGTTCGAGAAGGAGCATGGCGTCAAGCTGGGTTTCATGTCCTTCTTCGTCAAGGCCGCGGTCGCGGCGCTCAAGAAGTTCCCGGTGCTCAACGCCTCGGTCGACGGCAACGACATCGTCTACCACGGCTACTTCGACATCGGCATCGCCGTGGGCAGCCCGCGCGGCCTGGTGGTGCCGATCCTGCGCGACGCCGACCAGATGAGCCTCGCCCAGATCGAGAAGAAGATCGCCGAGTTCGGCGCGAAGGCCAAGGACGGCAAGCTCTCGCTCGAGGAGCTCACCGGCGGCACGTTCTCGATCTCCAACGGGGGCATCTTCGGCTCGATGCTGTCGACGCCGATCATCAACCCGCCGCAGTCGGCGATCCTCGGCATCCACGCCACCAAGGAGCGCCCAGTAGTGGAGAACGGCCAGATCGTGATCCGCCCGATCAACTATCTCGCCATGTCCTACGACCATCGCATCATCGACGGCCGCGAGGCGGTGCTGGGACTGGTCACCATGAAGGAAGCGCTCGAGGATCCGGCGCGCCTGCTGCTCGACATCTAAGGGGACGCCAATGGCCAATCGACAATTCGACGTCGTCGTCATCGGCGCCGGCCCCGGCGGCTACGTCGCCGCGATCCGCGCGGCGCAGCTCGGCTTCACGACCGCCTGCGTGGAGTTCGAGTCCTTCGCCGATCCCAAGGGCGAGGTGCGCCTGGGCGGCACCTGTCTCAACGTCGGCTGCATTCCCTCGAAGGCGCTGCTGCGCTCGTCGGAGCTGTTCGACGAGGCGAACCACGGCTTCGTGATGCACGGCATTTCGGCGAGCGACGTCAAGATGGACGTCGGCACCATGATTCGGCGCAAGGACAACATCGTCACCCAGCTCGTCGGCGGCATCAAGGGCCTGTTCAAGAAGAACAAGGTGACGCTGCTCTCCGGCCGCGGCAGCTTCGCCGGCCGCGAAAACGAGATGTGGCAGATCCAGGTGGCGGCCAAGGACGGCAGCGCCGAGGTGGTCGATGCCAAGCACGTCATCGTCGCCACGGGCTCCAGCCCGCGCCATCTCGAGGGCGTGCCGGTGGACAACAAGATCGTCTGCGACAACGTCGGCGCGCTGTCCTTCGACTCCGTGCCCAAGCGCCTGGGCGTGATTGGCGCCGGCGTCATCGGCCTGGAGCTCGGCTCGGTGTGGAAGCGCCTCGGCGCCGACGTCACCATCCTGGAGGCGCTGCCCGATTTCCTCGGCGTCGCCGACCCAGCCATCGCCAAGGAAGGCTGGAAGGTGTTCACCCAGAAGCAGGGGCTCAAGATCAGCCTTGGCGTGAACATCCATTCGGTGACGGCGGGCAAGAAGGGCGTGACGGTCGAGTACGACATGGGCGAGGGCAACCTGACGCTCGAGGTGGATCGCCTGATCGTTTCCATCGGCCGTGTGCCGAACACCGAGGGCCTGGGCGCCGACAACGTCGGCCTCAAGATCGACGCCCGCGGTCGCATCGAGGTCAATGAGCATTGCCAGACCAACCTCGAGAACGTCTGGGCGGTCGGCGACGTGATCCGCGGCCCGATGCTGGCGCACAAGGGCATGGAGGAGGGTGTCATGGTCGCCGAGCTGATCGCCGGCCAGGCTGGTCACGTCAACTACGACACCATTCCCTACGTCATCTATACGCATCCCGAGATCGCCTGGGTCGGCAAGACCGAGACGCAGCTGAAGAACGAGGGCGTCGAATACCGCACCGGCCAGATTCCCTTCATGGCCAACGGCCGCGCGCTCGGCCAGGGCGACACCACGGGCTTCGTCAAGATGATCGCCGACGCCAAGACCGACCGCGTGCTCGGCGTGCATGTCATCGGCGCCAATGCCTCGGAGCTGATCTCGGAAGCGGTGGTGGCGATGGAGTTCGGCGCGGCGTCGGAAGACATCGCGCGCATCTGCCATGCCCACCCGACGCTCTCCGAGGTCATGCACGAAGCGGCGCTGGCCGTCGACAAGCGGGCGCTGCACTTTTAGAATTATCACCATCGTATTACGCATGGCGGCGGGCTGGTCCCGCCGCCTTTGTTTCACAAAGGCAGTTGCACGCCCCCCACCCCCTCCCCCCGCCCCGGGGCGGGGGTCTAAGTCAGCTCGCTTTGCTCGAAGCCTTGTTACGCGTTCACGTCAAATGCCGCATGCCTATCAGATACTGAACGTCCCGAAGCTCGGCATGATCGAGGGCTTCGAGCGCGCCCTGACCGAGCGCGGCATCGTCGCCGACGAGGCGCAGCACGAGGCCGCCATGCGTCTGCAGCACTTCTACGATGACCTGCTCGACTTCAAGGCGCGGCGGCGC
>DASVZI010000162.1:0-3321 GCA_036391735.1 Rhodocyclaceae bacterium | reverse complement strand
CCGATCGCGGAATTCGTGCTGTCGATGCCCCGGACTTTGCACTGAATCTTGTCCTTCTGTTAGCGGCGATCGGGCCGGCGGGGTGCCCTGCTGCACTCCGTGTCCTCCGGCGGACAAGAGCGATAAGGCGTCCGCCTCCTCCTTTACCTGTGTGCAGCAGGGCACCCCGCCGGCCCAGGAACCGTAGTAGCCGCCCGTTGCGAAACCGTTCAGCCGAGGGTGGCGGGGGAGTGCCGACGCGTAGGTAAAGGAGGAGGAGGCCGCGCAGCGGCCGACGGGGGACACGAAGCGTCGGCACTCCCCCGTCGCCCTCGGCGGGTCGCAAGCCAATGACCAAAGCTCAACCACCCGCCACTTCCGCCTTGTTCCGCCCGTTCGCCTTGGCCAAGCGCAGCGCCTCCTCGGCAGATGCAACGAGGCTCTCGAGCGTACTGTCGTCCCCCAGCGGCGCCACCCCGCACGACACCGTCACCTTGTGCACCCCGCCGTTCGTCAGCCGCTCGAGCGACATCAACTCCACCGACAACCGCAGCCGCTCGGCGATGCGCTTGCCTTCTTCGGTCACCGTCTGCGGCAGCAGCACGGCGAAGGTCTCGCCGCTGTAGCGGGCGATCAGGTCGGGGGCGCGCAGGCTCTCCGCGAGTCGGCGCGCCACGGCGCGCAGCACGGCGTCGCCGGTCAGCGGCCCGTGCTCGTCATTGAGCGCCTTGAAGCGGTCGAGGTCGACCAGCACCAGGCAGAGCGGCGCGCCGTCGCGCTCGCAGCGGCGGATGGCGCGCGGAAAGGCGTCCATCATCCAGCGCCGGTTATGCAGACCGGTGAGGGCATCGACAGCCTCGGCCTGCTCGAACTCCAGGCTGCGGCTGTCTGCCGTCACCAGCGCCAGGTTGTCCTGGCGTATGCGTCCCGCCAGGATGGCCAGCAGGTTGCGGGCAAAGCCGTGGGAGGACTCGATGAGGGTCCACAGCAGCGGCTGCGGCATGACCAGTAGTTCGCAGTCGGCCGCGGCGATGACCAGCGCCGAGGCGCCCTGGCCGTTGATGACCGACATCTCGCCCACGCACTCGCCGATGCCGACGATGGTGTGGGCGGGGGCGTCGCGGCCGTCGAGGTAGACGCGCAATTCGCCGCTCAGCACGACGTAGATGCAGTTGTTCTCGGCGCCCTGCTCGATCAGCGTTTCGCCGGCCGCGACGGTGCAGCGGGCGCAGTCGGCGAGCAGGTGGCGGACCGTCTCGAAGCCGACCCCGTCGAACAAGCCGTGGTTGGCAAGGCGGGCGTACTGGGCAGCGTCCATGTCGTCCTCCCGGTTTCGGCAAGTGTAGTCGATGGTCGAACGCCCCGGAAATCCGCCTGGGGGCGGGCGGCGAGGGCCGGCCATGGGGTAGAATGGCCCTCTTCATACCAAGGTAGTAGGCCGATGAAGCACATCGTCGATGACGTCCGGATCAAGGAGATCAAGGAACTCTCCCCGCCCGGGCATTTGCTGCGCGAGTTCCCGGCCACCGAGCCGGCCGCCGAGACCACCTTCGGCGCGCGCGCCGCGATCCACCGCATCCTTCACGGTGCCGACGATCGCCTGCTGGCCATCGTCGGCCCCTGCTCGATACACGAGTTCGACGCGGCCATGGAATATGCGCGCAAGCTGCGCGCCGAGACCGAGCGCTACGCCGCCGACCTGCTGGTCCTGATGCGCGTCTATTTCGAAAAGCCGCGCACGACGGTCGGCTGGAAGGGCCTCATCAACGATCCGCGCCTGGACGGCAGCTTCAAGATCAACGAGGGCCTGCGCCTGGCCCGGAAGCTCCTCTGGGAAATCAACGAGATGGGGCTGCCCTGCGCGACGGAGTTCCTCGACACCATCACGCCCCAGTACACCGCCGATTTGATCGCCTGGGGCGCCATCGGCGCGCGCACCACCGAATCGCAGGTGCATCGCGAACTGGCCTCAGGCCTGTCGTGCCCGGTCGGATTCAAGAACGGCACCGACGGCAACGTGCGCATCGCCGTCGACGCCATCAAGGCGGCGGCCAGCCCGCACCATTTCCTTTCGGTCACCAAGGCGGGGCATTCGGCCATCGTCTCGACCAACGGCAACGAGGACTGCCACGTCATCCTGCGCGGCGGCAAGGAGCCCAACTACCAGGCGGCGGCGGTCGATGCCGCCTGCCAGGAACTCGCCAAGTCGGGTCTGGCCTCGCGCGTCATGATCGACTTCTCGCACGCCAACAGCCGCAAGGACTTCAAGCGGCAGATCGAGGTCGCCCAGGACGTCGCGGCGCAGATGGCCGGCGGCGAGGATCGCATCTTCGGCGTCATGGTCGAGTCCCACCTGAAGGAAGGGCGCCAGGATCTCACGCCCGGCAAGCCTCTGCAGTACGGCGTCTCCATCACCGATGCCTGCCTGGGCTGGGAGGACACGGTGGCCGTGCTCGACCTGCTGGCGGATGCGGCGCGCCGGCGCCGGCTGGCGCTGGCCGACCGCTGATGATGGCTCAAGCCGGCATCAATCCGCGCCGGCTATTCTTCGTCCTCCTCGGAATCACCCTCGCCTTCCGCTTCTGGCTGGCGGCGGCCATGCCCATCACCGGGGACGAAGCCTACTTCGTCGACTGGGGGCGCTGGCCCGACTGGGGCTTCTACGACCATCCGCCGATGATCGGCTGGTGGCTGGCCGCGCTGCTGGCCGTCTCCGACGCCGAATGGTGGCTGCGGCTGCCGGTGACGCTCCAGCCGGCACTGCTTGCGGCCGCGGTGGGCTGGACGACTGCGCGCGTCTGGCCCGAGCTCGAGGACGAACGCGCCTGGTGGGCGGCGCTGCTGGTGCTGCTGGCGCCGGTCAACGTCTGGAACGTGTTCGTCACCACGGATACGCCGCTCATCTATTTCTCGGTGCTGTCCGGGCTGGCATGGATCCGGGCGGCCGAGGACGACGACCGGCGCTGGTACCTGGCGGCCGGCGTGTTCCTCGCAGGGGCGGTCCTCTCGAAGTATTTCGCGGCGCTGCTCGGCTTCGCCTTCCTGGTCGAAGTCGCGCTGCGCAGGAGTCGCCGCGCTTGGGCGGGACTGGCGATCGCCTATGCCTGCTGCGTGCCGGCACTCGCGCTCATGGCCTGGTGGAACGCCGGTCATTGCTGGCCGAACTACATGTTCAACTTCGTGAACCGGCACGAGGACGCGGGCTTGTCCTGGCAGACGCCGCTGCTCTATGCCGCTACGCTCGCTTACGCGCTGACGCCGCCGGTGCTGTGGCTGCTGCTGGTGCGCGGCGGCGGGGTGCTGACGAGCGGTTGCCGCGCGCTGGCGACGCTGTCGCTGGTG
>DASVZI010000161.1:0-14186 GCA_036391735.1 Rhodocyclaceae bacterium | reverse complement strand
GCTGGAGATGGAGCGGAATCCGGTGGCTTTCCTGGGGCGGCGGTCGGCGGAGCTGCTGGCCGGGGCACGCGCCAGGCTCGGGGCGGCGCTCGGCGCCAGCGGCGATCATCTGGTGTTCGTGCCCAACTCGACGACCGGCGTGAATATCGTCGCGCAGTCGTTTCCGCTTGCCGCGGGCGACGAGGTGCTGACGACCGACATGGAGTACGGCGCCTGCGATGCGGCGTGGGAGCATGCCTGCGCGCGGCGCGGGGCGCGCTATCGGCGCGTGGCGATTCCGCTGCCCTTTGCGCGCGAGAGCTTCGTGGACCGGATGCTGGCGGCGGCGACGCCGCGGACGCGGCTGATCTACGTGAGCCACATCACCTCGACCACGGCGCTGATCCTGCCGGTCGCGGCCTTGTGCCGCGCGGCCCGCGAGCGCGGCATCGCGACGCTGGTCGACGGCGCGCATGCGCCGGGCCAGATTCCGCTGGACATCGACGGCATCGGCGCCGACTTCTACGTCGGCAACTGCCACAAGTGGCTGTGCGCGCCCAAGGGTTCCGGCTTCCTGCATGCGCGGCCGGAGCATCACGCGCTGCTGGAACCGCCCGTCATCAGCTGGGGCTATGCGACGGGGACCGGCGGCCATTCCGGCTTCGACGCCTATCTGGGCCGCAGCCTCTTCGAGCGCCGCATGCAGTGGCAGGGCACGCGGGACATTTCGGCCTGGCTGGCGGTTCCGGACGCCCTCGACTTCCTCGCCAGGCACGACTGGGATGCGGTGCGCGTGCGCTGCCATGAACTGGCCGGCCACGCGCTGCGCACCCTGACCCGCAGGTACAGCCTGGCACCCATCGCCGAAGACGGCGACTGGGCGCAGATGGTCGCAATCCCCGTTCCGCCGCAGGACCCCGAGGCGCTGCGGGCGCGCCTCTGCACGGAACACGGAATCGAGATCCCCGTGACCGCCCATGCCGGGCAGGTCTTCATCCGCCTCTCGGTGCAGGGCTACAACAGGGCCGAGGACGTGGAGCGCCTGCTTGCGGCAACCGCCGCGTAGTCGTCGGGATTCTTACGTACGGAAGTCGGCGACGAGCGCGCCGTCTCGATAGACGCGCAACTCGCCGGGCGAGAACTTCCGCCAGCCGTCGGCGGAAAGCGGCTCGCTGGCGATCAGCGCCAGCCGGTGGTTACCGTCGGCGGCCTCCCGGTAGTGCAGGCGGTCATGGCCGTAGGCGAACAGGGAGCGCCCGTCCGACAGCAGGAAGTTGAACTGGCCGGTATCCGAGATCGCCTTTGCCAGCTTGCTCAGCAATTCGAGCCAGTGCGGCCGCGCCCCTTCGGCGTATTCGCCGGCGATGCCGGCCAGCAGGTGGCAGAACGCCGTTTCGGAATCCGTCTCGCCTTCGGGCCGGCAGATACTCGAAGCGCAAGGCCAGCGGGTTACGGCGGGCACCGTGCCGTTATGGGCGAACACCCATTCGTGATCGCAGCAGGCATGGACGAACGGATGAGTGTTCAGCATGCCGGGGATGGGCGGGAAATTCGCCTTGCGGACGTGCGCCAGGGCGAGCGGTGCGCGCAAGGTGAGGGCGATTTCTTCGAAGCGGCGGCTCGAATGCCCGGGCTCCGGCGACTTCTCCATGCGCGCCGGGCCGTCCTGCCAATAGGCGATGCCCCAGCCGTCGGGGTTGTCCGCCGTGCCGCCGCCGCGCCGGCGGAATGGACCCAGCCATCGGGCCAGATCGGTCGGCCCCGATGCCGACGCGCCGAATAACTCGCACACTGCGCTTTCCCCTTTGCCTTCGCGTTTTTCCGGTTTCAGGTTTTACACGATGTCGCTTCCCGATGCAGCCGAGGGCGTCCGATCATGAAATATCAGCAATCGCTAATATTGCCTATGATGCGGGGTGAAGGGGGGCAACACCATGACTGTCGAAGCGCGCAGCGTTCTTTACGTCCGCTTCCCGGTATGGAAGATCTGGCCGGGCGGCATTGCCTATCTGGCGGACTACATCCACAAGCAGCGGCCGGCCATCCGCCAGGAAATCCTCGACCTCGCGCTGGTTCCGCCGCGCCGGCGCCGCGCCGTGCTGGCGGAGCGGCTGCGCGACATGCGGCCGGACGTGGTCGCCTTCTCCTGGCGCAACATGCAGACCTTCGGGCCGCATCCCGAGAACGACGCGCTCGACGTCGTGATGAACTTCGACCATTCGCCCAGCCTGTGGCGGCGGGCCCGGGCGGCCTGGCAGGCGGTCGGCATCATCTGGGACTACGCGGCGGCACGCCTGCGCAACCTGGGTTACCTGCGGCTCGCGCGCCGGCTGCTCCCGGACGCCCGGCTGGTCGTCGGCGGCACGGCGGTGTCGATCTTCGCGAAGTACGTGGCAGCGAAATGCCCGAGCGATACGGTCGTCGTGGTCGGCGAAGGGGAACCGGCCATGCTCTCGATCGTCGATGGCTTCGCCGCGCCGGCCGGTCATCACTATTACAAGGATCGGGCGGGCGCGGTCCGCCACGTGCCGGCGGCCGAGAACTTCGACCTGCGCCAGCTCACGGCCATCGACTTTTCCTACCTGGAATCGATCTTCCCCGGCTTTCGCGACTACGTCGGCCCCGGCGGCACCATCGGCGTCCATACCAAGCGCGGCTGCCCGTTCCAGTGCCATTTCTGCCTCTACAACAAGATCGAAGGCGGGCAGCAGCGCATGCGCGACCCGATAGAGGTGGCGAAGGAAGTCGAAGCGCTCGACAAGCATTACGGCGTCAGGAACATCTGGTTCACCGATGCCCAGTTCTGCTCGACCCAGCGCTCGACGCGCCACGTCGAGGCCATCCTCGACGAGATGCTGGCGCGGGGCACCGATGTGCGCTGGACCGGCTATCTGCGCCTCAACCACCTGACGCCGGCGCTCGCGGAGAAGATGATCCGGTCGGGGCTGGCGAGCGTCGACCTGTCCTTCACCGGTACCCAGGAGATCGTCGACAGCCTGACGCTCGGCTACGACCTGGAGCAGCAGATGGAGGCCTTCCGCATGTTCGGCGACGCGCAGCGGCGGCTCGGTGTCGGCGGCCGAGGCGGCCTAAAGATCAAGCTTTACATGCCGCTCAATGCGCCGGGCGAAACGCCTGCGACCCTGCGGGCTACCGCGGATCGCATCCGCGAGCTCTACGGGATGTTCGGCCGCGACAACGTCCTGCCGTTCATCTTCTTCATCGGCGTCCAGCCCAATACGCCGATCGAGCGCGCGCTGGTCGATGCCGGCTACCTGCCGGCCGACTACGATCCGCTGACGCTCAACCCGTTCACCATCAAGAAGCTGCTCTACAACCCGAAGCCGCTCGGCCGCCTGATCGGACGCGCCTATCTCGAGGCGCTCGAGACGTCGTCGAAACTCGATGACGAAGCGGGGGAATATGTCGGCCGCGCGACCATGGAGAACCTGGAACGCGCGCTGGAAGGCGCGCCCGCGAAACCGACCCGCGTCATCGGCTTCCGCCCCTATCGCTTCTTCAACGCGTCGGGCGCAAGGCGCGAGGCAGCGAACACCAGGGTCAGCGTAACGGCCATCAGCAAGGTCGACACGGCATTGACCTCCGGCGTGACGGCGACCTTGATCATCGAGTAGATCTGCAGCGGAAGAGTGGTGACGCCGACGCCGGCGACGAAGAAGGTGATGACGAAGTCGTCGATCGAGAGGGTGAAGCTCATCAGGTAGCCGGCCACCAGCGCAGGCAGGATCAGCGGCAAGGTCACGCGGCGGAAGGTCTGCCAGGGCGTTGCGCCGAGGTCGCGCGCGGCCTCGAAGATGCTCTCGTCCATGCCGGCCAGCCGGGCGCGCACGATCACCGCGACGAAGCCGATCGAGAAGGTGACGTGGGCGATCAGGATCGAGGCCAGGCCGAGCGTGAGGTCGAGCACCTGGCGGAAGAACAGAAGCAGCGAAACGCCGAGCAGGATCTCCGGCATGGCGACCGGCGTGAGCACCAGCGGCGGCAGCCAGCGGAAGCGGTAGCGCTGCATCGCCAGGCCGGCCATGGCGCCGAGCGCTGTGGCGACGGTAGACGACGACAGCGCGATCATCAGCGAGTTGGCAGCGGCGCCGAGCATCTCCGGGTCGTGCATCAGCTTCTCGTACCAGGAGAGCGTGAAGCCGACCCACTGCGCATTGAGCTGCGAGTCGTTGAACGAAAACAGTACGACGACCGCCAGCGGCACGTAGAGGAAGGCGTAGACGGCCAGGGAGGCGGCCCAGAGCCAGTGCTTGGAGCTCATGACACCGCCTCCGTGCCGTGCAGGCCGCGCCGCGCGCCCCAGGCGGCGACGGCCGCCAGCACGAGCACGGCGATCGTCAGCAGGATCGACAGGGCGGAGCCGAGCGGCCAGTCGCGGTCCTCGAGGAACTGCTGCTTGATGAGGTTGCCGATCAGCACGTCGCCGGTGCCGCCGAGCAGTTCGGGCACGGCGAACATGCCGAGCACAGGAATGAACACCAGTGCCGAGCCCGAGAAGATGCCGGGCAGCGAGAGCGGGAAGGTGACGCGCCAGAAGCGCGTCCAGGCGCCGGCGCCGAGGTCCTGCGCGGCCTCGAGCAGCGCCGGGTCGTGCTTCTCGAGGTTGGTGTACAGCGGCAGGATCATGAACGGCAGGTGCACGTACACCATGCCGGCGATCACCGCGAAGGGCGAGTAAAGCAGGCCCGCCGGCCCGAGGATCATGATCCAGGCGTAGATGCGGACCAGGAAGTTCGAGGCGAACGGCAGGATCACCAGCAGCACCAGCAGGTCGCGGCGCCGGGCCGGGCTGCGGGCGATCAGCCAGGCGATCGGGTAGGCGGCGACGATGCAGACCAGGGTGGTGAGCAGCGCAATGAGGAAGGAGCGCGCGAAGATGTCGGCGTAGATGACGTCGCCGAACAGGAAGCGATAGGCGTCGAGCGAGTGGGCCGGCCAGGGGGCGAGGCCGCCGAACTCCCCGGGCTCGCGGAAGGAGGCGGCGACGACGATCAGCGCGGGCAGCAGGAAGAAGGCGACCAGGAAGGCGGTCGGCGGCAGCGCGACGATCCAGCGGGTGGCGCGGGAATCCGAGCTGGCCGGCCGCGTTGCCATGCCCGTCTCCGTTCAGGCCGCCTGCGGCTGCGGCGGCGGCGCCTCGCAGGTCCGGTTGCGTCCTGCCGCCTTGGCTTGATAGAGGGCGGCGTCGGCGCGGCCGATGCCCTGGTCCAGCGTCTCGCCCGGGTGGTACTCGGCGACCCCGATGCTCATGGTGACGCCGAGCCGGACGCTGCCCGCGTCGAACTCGGCGGCCGCCGCTTCCTGGCGCAGCTTCTCGGCGATGGCGAGCGCTTCGCCGAGGCTGCAGCCGGGCAGCACGATCAGGAACTCCTCGCCGCCCCAGCGCACGGCGATGTCCGAGGCCCGCAGCCGGCCGCGCAGCAGGCGCGCGAGCCCGGCCAGCACGCCGTCGCCGCCATGGTGGCCGTATCTGTCGTTGATTGCCTTGAAGTGATCGAGGTCGGCGAGCAGGATCGAGAAGGGCCGCGGGTCGCGTCGGTGCTCGGCCAGCAGCCGGCCCATCAGGATGTCGAAGGCCTGGCGGTTGAGCAGGCCGGTCAGCTTGTCGGTGGTCGCCATCTCCTCGATGCGCTCCTGGTAGCGCGCCAGGGCGACGTGCGTCAGCAGCAGCACGATCAGCGTGACGATGCCGCAGACGGCAAGGTTGAAATAGAGCGTGTGGCGGATCTCGACGAGGGCGGCGTACTCGGGCTTCTCGACGAACAGGAACCACTTGAGCTCGGGGAAGTAGTTGACGTTGAGCAGCCGCAGGCCGTCGCCGCCCTGGTATTCGTAGGAGCCGCGAGTGCTCTTGAGGATTTTGTCCGCGATGTCCGCGAGCCCCGGCACGGCGCGGATGTCGCCGGCCGCGAGGCCGCTGTTGTTGCCGAACAGCACGATATTGCCGTGCCCGTCGACGAAGTAGATGGTGCGCTGGAAGCGCGCCTGGTAGTCGGCGATGAGGTGGCGGACGGCGTCCACCGTGAGGCCGATGCCGGTGGCGCCGATGTAGCGCCCCGAGTAGTCGAAGACGCGGAAGTTGATGAAGATGGTCAGCGCATCGCGATTGGCGAGGTCCGGGTCGACGTTGATCTCGTGGTCCTCCCGCATGCCGCGCACGCGGAAGTACCAGGCGTCGCGCGGCTCTTGCGGCGAGACGCGCTTGAGCACGCCATCGCCGGTGTAGTAGATGCCCGTGCGCTCGGAGACGAAGAAGCTGCTGAAGGCGCCGTAGCGCTTCTTCACCTCCTGGAGATAGCGGGCCATGGCGGGCGCGTCCTTCTCGCCCGCCAGCACCCAGTCGCGCAGGAAGGTGTCGTTTGCCATGGTCGAGGAGATGAGCACCGGGCGCACCAGGTCCTTCTGGAGTTCCGAGTAGATGTTGCTCGAGGTCAGCGGTAGTTCCTGCTGGACGATGGCGTCCAGTACGGCGCGGCGGGACACCTCGTAGCTGCCCAGCGTGGTGGCGAAGAAGCCGACGGAGACGAGGAGGCCTACCAGCAGCAGCAGGCGGCGACGGTCGAAGAAGCGGTGGTGGCGTGGCATGACGGGAAGATCGGGGGGAAGCCTGGAGTTATGTTATCGCTAGGAGCGCAGGTAGACGCCTGCGTCCTGGCGCCAGCAGACGGCCACGGGGTCGCCGACCTCGTGAAACTTGGCGCGCCCCGCGGCGGCGTTGGGCATCAGCGCCTCGATGACGAAGCCGTTGGCGAGTTCGACCTTGTACAGCGTGACGTCGCCCAGATAGAGCAGCTCCTTGACGCGGCCTTCGAAGCGGTTCTTGAGGTCGGCCGACTCGCGGTGGCCGAACACGCGGATGAGTTCCGGCCGCAGCGCGAAGGCGCCGCGCTCGCCGACCCTGATCGGCCGCGGATCGGTGGCGGCGATCTCGCCCAGACCGGCCGAATGCAACTTCAGCAGCACCTTCGAGGAGGCGAGGACCTCGACGTCGATCAGGTTGATGCGGCCGACGAAATCGGCTACGAAGCGGTTGGCGGGGGCGGTGTAGAGCTTGTCGGGCTCGTCGCATTGCTCGATGCGGCCGTCGCGCATGACACCGATGCGGTGCGACAGCGCCAGCGCTTCCTGCTGCGAGTGGGTGACGAAGACGAAGGTAATGCCCACCTCGCGCTGCAGGGCGATCAGCTCGACCTGCATCTCGACGCGCAGCTTGGCGTCGAGCGCGCCGAGCGGCTCGTCGAGCAGCAGCAACCGCGGCTTGCTGACCAGTCCGCGCGCCAGCGCGACGCGCTGCTTCTGGCCGCCCGACAGCTCGTGCGGGAAGTGCCCGGCCTTGTCCGTCAGGTGCACCAGGGCGAGCGTCTCGGCCACGCGCCGCTTGATCTCGTCGCGAGAGCGGCTGGCCATCTCGAGCGGGAAGGCGACGTTGCCGGCGACCGTCATGTGCGGAAACAGCGCGTAGCTCTGGAACACCGTGTGCAGCGGCCGTTGCTCGGGCGGCACGCCGGCGAGCGGGCGTCCCTCGAGCAGCACCTGGCCCTCGTCGGGCGCGTCAAAGCCCGCGATCATGCGCAGGATGGTGGTCTTGCCGCAGCCCGAGGGTCCGAGCAGGGTGAAGAACTCGCCCGTCTCGATCGAGAGCGACACGTCCTTGACGGCCTCGAGTTCGCCGAAGCGGCGCGTGATGTTCTTCAGTTCCAGCAGGGCCACGGCATGACTCGCTCCAGCGGGTTATGCGGCCATTCTAGGATAGCGGCGAGCAGCCGCCACCGTCGCGCCGACGTCAGCCGCGGTGCGCCAGTAGCCTTTGGGCGACCTGCTGCTTGAAGAAGGGCAGCCGGTCGCTGATGCGCAGTGCCAGCGAGCGCGCCAGCTTGGCCGGGCCGCGGTCGTCGGTGAACAGCGTGGCGACGACGTTGGTGGCGAGGAAGATCGGCAGCGTCGCCAGCCGATGGCTCGATTCGTAGCGTCCCAAGCCGTAGGCGTCGGCGATGTCGGCGCCGCGGCCGTGCGCATTGCGGATCTGCTGGCCGAGGGTCTCCTGGCTCAGCAGGCCGAAGTTGAAGCCGTGCGCGGTCACCGGATGCATGCCGACGGCGGCATCGCCGGCCAGCGCGAAGCGGGGGCCGGTGAAGCGATGGGCGTAGACGGCGACCAGCGGGTAGCCATGGCGCTCGCTGACGAGCTTCATGGCGCCGCAGCGGTGCTTGAGGCGGGTCCCGATCTCGCGCGCGAAGGCTTCTTCGTCCATCGCCATCAGGGCCGCGTGTACCCGGCCCGGCAGGGTCATGACGACCGAGCTGACGTTGCCGTTGCAAGGCAGCAGGGCGACGGTCTGGCCGTAGTCGAACCATTCGAGGGCGACGTGATCGTGCGGCACCTCGTGTTCCATGCGGCAGACCAGCATGGTGCGGCCGAAGTCGTGCATCGAGGCGCCGATGCCCATCAGCCGGCGCGTCTCGGAGAAGCGGTTGTCCGCGGCGACGACCAGCGGGGCCGAAAAGGTCTCGCCGGCAGTGGTGCGCACGCTCGCGCTGTCGGCATCGCTGTCGATGTGATTGACGGTGCGGCCGTCGAGCAGGGTGACGTTCGGGCAGGCCACGACCGCGTCCCACAGCGCCTGCCGGATGACGTGGTTGGGCACCAGGAAGCCGAGCGGATCGTCGGAGGTCGGCGGCGGCGCGAAGGCCAGGCAATAAGGCGAACTGCCGTTGACCACGTGGGCCTTGGCGAGCAGCGAGATCTCGGGTTCCAGCGCGGCGCCCAGCCCCATGTGGCGCAGCACCGCCATCGAATGATGGGTCAGCGCGATCTCGCGCCCGTCGAACTTCGGCTTGGCGATGTCGTCGCGGGGCTGCCGCTCGACGATGCCGATCTTCAGGCCGAGGTCGCGCAGGTTGAGGGCCAGGCTCAGGCCGGCAGGGCCGGCGCCGACGATCAGCAGGTCGAAGTTCATGGCGTCACGAATGATGGTGCGGATGTTCGGCGACGTGGTAGGTCTCGGCCGCCGCGGTGGCATGATGGCCCATGCGCAGCTCGTCGTGGATGTGCGGATCGTGGTGCACGAACTGCGGCATCAGCGAACCGACCACCATGCCGATGGCGCTGGCGATGAGTCCGGCGAACTGGGCGGGGATGAAGGGATCGTCGGGACTGCCGATCAGCACCGACAGCCACACCGAGATGCCGAGGAAGATCGACACCAGGGCGCCCTGGTTGGTGGCGCGGCGCCAATAGACGCCGCAGGCGAGCGGGATGAAGGCGGCCACCAGGGTGATCTGGTAGGCGTTCTCGACCATCTTGAAGATGCTCGACTTCGATTCCATCGCGTAGAGGGTCACCAGGCAGGTGAAGGTGAGCGTCACGGCGCGCATCGTCAACAGCAGCTTGCGGTCGGACATCTTGCCCATTGCCGGCTTCAGGATGTTCTCGGTGAAGGTGACCGAGGGCGCCAGCAGCGTGGCCGAGGCGCAGCTCTTGATGGCGGAGAGCAGGGCGCCGAAGAACATCACCTGGGCGAACAGCGGCGCCTTCTCGAGCACCAGGCGCGGCAGGATCAGCTGCGGGTCGGTGTCGATCAGGCCGGCGACCATCTGCGGGTCGATCAGCGTCGCCGAGTAGGCGAGGAACATCGGCACGAAGGCGAACAGGAAGTAGAGGCTGCCGCCGAGCACCGAGCCCCAGACGGCGATCTTCTCGGTCTTCGACGACTGCACGCGCTGGAACACGTCCTGCTGCGGGATCGAGCCGAGCATCATGGTGATCCAGGCGGCGAAGAAGCCGATCATCTCCTTGAGGTCGAGGGCCGGCCAGAACGAGAACTTGCCGTTCTGCGCCGCATGCTCGACCACGGCGCCGACGCCGCCCACCATGCCGGAGACCGATCCGCCGATGTAGAGCATGCCGATGACGATGATGATCATCTGCAGGAAGTCGGTGATGGCCACCGCCCACATGCCGCCGAACAGCGTGTAGACGAGGATGGTGGTCGAGCCGATCCACATACCGGCGAGCTTGCTGATGGCGCCGTCCGAGACGACGTTGAACACCAGGCCCAAGGCGGTGATCTGCGCACCGACCCAGCCGAGGTAGGAGATGACGATCGCCAGCGTGGTGAGCACCTCGACGCTGCGGCCAAAGCGCTTCTTGTAGAAGTCGCCGATGGTCAGCAGGTTCATGCGGTAGAGCGGCGCCGCGAAGAACAGGCCGACGAGGATCAGGCACAGCGACGAGCCGAACGGGTCGGCGACGACGCCGTGCAGGCCCTCCTTGAGGAAGGTGGCGGGGATGCCGAGGACCGTCTCGGAGCCGAACCAGGTGGCGAACACCGTGGCCGTGACCATGTAGAAGGGCAGATGGCGGCCGGCGACGGCGAAGTCCTTGGTGTTGTGGACGCGCGTGGCGGCATACAGGCCGATGCCGACCGAAATGACCCAATAGATGATGACGAACCACAACAGCATGGCAGGTCCCGTCGCAGGAAAAAATGGACAACGGCGAATTATACGGGCGGCCGCAGCCGCCCCGCTGCGGCCGAACTTCCGGGGATCAGGAGTAGTCGGCGGCCTGGTGCTTCATGTCCACGAGCTTGCCCTGCGACAGCGACATCAGCAGCACGGCGATCATCTCGTGCATGATGATGGTGTGCTGGTTGCCGGACTCCTGCAGGTAGCGGCGCAGCTGCTCGCGAACTTTGGCGACGCCGGTGACGTCGATGATGATGTCGACTTCCTTGCCCAGGCCGACCAGGGTCATGAAGTCGTTGGTCGTCGTCACGCCGTGCTGGCGCGCCAGCAGCATGCCGGGCATCTTGTCGTCGAGGTCGGCGACGCCGACGATCTTGACGAAATCGGCGGCCAGCAGCTGCTTGAGCAAGGGCGTGCCGGTTTCGCCGGCGCCGATCAGCACGATGCGGATATTCTTCATGATGAGGTGAACTCCCGGGTTGGCAAAGGGTATTACTTTATGCCGAAATCGCCGCCATGCGGCGGGCAGCCGGGAATCAGCCGCCGACGACCAGGAACAGCACCATCGCCGCCAGCAGCAGCGCGATGGTCATCAGCCAATGCTTCTGCTTCGCCTGCTCGGCGCGCAGGGCAGAGAGCGCGGCGGCCAGTTTCGGCACCTCGTCGCGCTCCAGTGCCTGGTGGATCAGCCGCGGCAGCTCGGGCAGCGAGCGCGCCCAGAACGGCGCCTCGCGGCGCGCGTTCTTGAGCAGCCCGCGCCAGCCCAGCTGGCCGGCCATCCAGCGTTCGAGGAAGGGCTTGGCGGTCTGCCACAGGTCGAGGTCCGGATCGAGCTGGCGGCCGAGGCCCTCGATGTTGAGCAGCGTCTTCTGCAGCAGCACCAGCTGCGGCTGGATCTCGACGTTGAACTGGCGCGAGGTCTGGAACAGCCGCAGCAGCACCTTGCCGAAGGAGATCTCGCGCAGCGGGCGGTCGAAGATCGGCTCGCAGACGGCGCGCACGGCGGCCTCGAGTTCGTCGACCCGCGTGTCCGGCGGCGCCCAGCCCGATTCGATGTGGGCCTCGGCGACGCGCTTGTAGTCGCGCTGGAAGAAGGCGAGGAAGTTGATCGCCAGGTAGCGCTGGTCGACCTCCGACAGCGTGCCGACGATGCCGAAGTCCAGCGCGATGTAGCTGCCGCGCGTCTCGCCGGCCGTGGACACGAAGATGTTGCCCGGGTGCATGTCGGCGTGGAAGAAGGCGTCGCGGAACACCTGGGTGAAGAAGATCTCGACGCCGGCGCGAGAGAGCTGCTTCAGGTTGACCCCGGCTTCGAGCAGCCGCTCGGTCTGGCTGATCGGGATGCCGGCCATGCGCTCCATCACCATCACCGAGGTCGCGCACCAGTCCCAATGGACCTCCGGCACCAGCAGCAGCTTGGAGTCCCTGAAGTTGCGCCGCAGCTGCGAGCAGTTGGCCGCCTCGCGCATCAGGTCCAGTTCGTTGGCCAGATGTTTCTGGAACTCGGCGACCACTTCCCGCGGCTTGAGGCGCCTGCCGTCCGACCACAGCCGTTCGAGCAGGCCGGCGAAGGTGTCGAGCAGCGCGATGTCGTGCTCGATCACCGGCGCGATGCCGGGCCGCAGGATCTTCACCGCGACTTCGCGGCCGTCGGGCAGGACGGCGAAATGCACCTGGGCGACGGAGGCCGAGGCGACCGGCTCGCGCGAGAACTCGGCGAACACCTGGTCGACGGGCTTGCCGTAGACCTTCTCCAGTTCGGCGATCGCCAGTTCGGAAGGGAAGGGCGGCACCTGGTCCTGCAGCTTCGCCAGTTCCTCGGCGAGGTCGGGCGGCAGCAGGTCGCTGCGGGTGGACAGCACCTGGCCGAACTTGACGAAGATCGGCCCCAGCGCCTCGAGGAACAGGCGCAGCCGCACGGCGCGCGGCGCCGACAGGTCGCGCCAGAAGAACAGCGTGCCGGCGACCGGCTTCAGCCAGCGCAGGCGGCCGGTTGGCTCGTGCTCGAGGATCAGCTCGTCGAGCCCGAAGCGAAGGGCGACGCGGGCGATCTTGGCGAGGCGGAAGAGGCGCAAGGGTGTCCCGAGGGAAAAGGGCGAACTCTACCGCCGAATGCCCATGGCCGGAAGCCCTTTCTGCGCTCGCATCCATGTATGCATATTGACTAATGACAAGTGCTTAGTTAGGATTCGCGCCTTCTGGCTTCCACCGTGCTAGGCGGCGCCGTGGGAAGCCCGGATCACAAGAGTCGGCGACCGTTCTTCGAATTGGGAACTCTGCCTTCCCGCATCTTTCGAGGTATCCCTCATGCCAAAATTCGACAGAACCATCCTACCTATTCTTTTCGCAGGCCTCCTCAGTGCTTGCGCCGCACCCCGTAAGCCGGACCCTATTGAACAGGGGAAGCTGGCGTCCATAAAGACCATCGCAATTGCCACACCATCGGAAGCAAAATATTTCGCCTTCGTCGGTGCAGCCCCTGTCACCACGTTTGCCGGAGGTCCGGCGGGCGCAAGCGTCGCATCCGGCGCGATAGCGGGATTCCTCACTGGATCTTCGCAGAGCAGGGCTGCTGGCTTCGATGGGTTCGTCAAACACCACTATCCCGGCGTGGACCTCAATCGGGAATTTCTCAACGCGCTGAAATCCGGGCTGCGATCAGAAGGTTACGACGTCATCGAATTTGCCGCCAAACCAATTGGTACGGACAAGCCGACTGCGCCTAGCCGCTCCAGTGCCGTAACGGCCGACTCGGTCCTTGCCGCCAAGCCAGACGACATTCAGGCCGACGCCGTCATGGCTTTGGATGTGTCTACCAGCTATGCGGCGCCGGGGCCGTTAAACTCCTTTACTCGTGCCATTTCCCTCCGCGTTTTGATAGCTGAGAGTCGCTCTCGGACTTTGCTCCTAAGCCGGTTCTACGATTACGACAAGCACTTTTCCGATGTCTACAGCTACCGAACCTATGGCGCCCTTACCGAAGATATCTCGCGGGCATTCGAGGGGCTCCGGCAAGCACTCTTGAGTCTTGTACCGGAAGTATGCGGCGATCTCCATAAGTCGGGCACCTGAACCGGCGCGAGACAGAGACTCTTTCTCGCCGCCCCTCCTGTCGGGAAGGCCCCGGATTACCAGACGAATAAGGTCAGCACCCACGCGCCTCCGATAGCCAAGAGGGGAATGGCGTAGCCCGACGCGGCACCGACCCTCCGCGTCGCAGTGCCGCCCGACGCGGCGATGAGCCGAATGCCGAGCCAGCCCGACCAGGCAACCCCGAGCGTCAACAGCGCGATCCGTGCCGGACCGAGCCAGCCAAGCGGCAGCCCCTCGGCACGCAAATCATTGGCCGTCATCATCGACAACCCGAGGAACAGCCCGACGCCGGCGACCGGTGTCAGTCCTAGCGCCAGGGCGCGCCAGTCGAGCCGCGCCAGCCGCGCGGCGATGCCGATGCCGACGCGAATGGTGCCGCCCAACACCAGCGCCACCAAGGCGATGTAGGCGACGATCAGGGCGCCGTCGAGCCAGGTGAAGACGTCGCCGGTGTCCTTGTAGTTGGTCAGCAGCCACCAGGGCGCGTTGTCGGCCAGCGGCCAGGCGATGTCGCGCGCCAGCAGCCATTCCGCGGCGGCCTGCTTGGCGCGGACGAACCAGGGATTGACCGTCCATTGGAAGGCGCCGACGGCGACGCCGAGCATGCCGAAGATCAGCAGCACGGCT
>DASVZI010000160.1:0-3156 GCA_036391735.1 Rhodocyclaceae bacterium | reverse complement strand
CCGGCAGCCGCCAAATTCAATGCCGGGATTGGGGAACCCGGTGCAAGCGGCATGTTCTACCCGCATTGACACCCGACTTTAGGAGCCAGCATGTCCAGCCGTTTGATACGTGAAGTCATTGGACGGCGAGCGGTACCGGCGGCGAAGCCGACCGCGACCGCGGGCGCCGTGGCAAGAATCATGAGGCAGACCTGCTCATCGGCCGTCCTGATCATCGACCGGCACAAGCTCGTCGGGATCTGCACGGAGCGCGATCTGATCCGAGGCGTCATGGCGCGAGGCCTAGACCCGAACCACACCCAAGTGTGCCTCGTCATGCAGTGCGCCGTTCAGATCATCGGTCCCGACCGGCCCTTCGCCCACGCCTTGCACCTGATGTACGAAGGCGGCTTTCGGCACGTCCCGGTCGTGGATCGAGCCGGACACCCGGTTGGCTTGCTCGCATCGAGCGATGCACGCGACACCGATTGTCTGGAGTTCGAGGAGGACTTGATTCGTCGGGAAGACATTGCAGCCATCCTCGGCTGACGTTGCACTCCGCGAACCCGTTTACGCCGCTTCCGGCGCATCCTCCATCGCCAGCAGGATCAGCAGCGCCTCTTCGCTTTTGCCGACGATGCGGCGGGCGTTGAGCAGCATCTTGCGCCGGCCGATGACGGGGAAGTCATGTTCGACCGCATAATCGTCGAAGGCGCGGTCGCGCGGCAGGATGGTCTCCAGCAATTCCCGCAGGCGCGGAATGTCCCACTGGCGGTTCCCCAGGTCGTAAATCACGCGGCCCACGGTCTCCTGGGGCGAGACCCGGAATTTCAGGTAGAACGAGCGGCTGGCCGTGACGACGCGCATTGCCTGATCCAGCACGACGAGGGGTTCGCGCACCGTATCGACGATGCCCTCCGCCATATCCTTCGCTGCCTGCACCGCCTGTTCGGCCTCGACGCGCTTGCTGATGTCCGTAAAGGTCAGCACGACGCCGCCGATGACGTTGTCGAGGGTGCGATAGGGCTGGATGCGTGCCTGATACCAAGCGCCGCCCACCGTGCGCACCTCGTGTTCGCAGGGAACCAGGGTGTCGAGCACGGTGCGCGCCTCGGCCAGCAGATCTTCGCCGTCGACCTCGGACTTGATGTCGCTCAGCGGCCTCCCCACGTCCGTGGCGATCAGGCGATAGACGCGGGCCGCTTCGCGCGTGAAGCGGCGGATGCGCAGGTGCTCGTCGAGGAAGATGGTGCCCACGTTGATGTTGTCGAGCAGGTTCTTCATGTCGTTTTCCATGCCGCTCAACTGCTCGATCTTCGCCTGCAATTCGGAATTCACCGTCACCAGTTCCTCGTTGACGGACTGTAGCTCCTCCTTGGACGTCTCCAGTTCTTCGTTGGTCGATTGCAGCTCCTCGTTGGTCGACTGCATCTCCTCATTGGTCGATTTCAGTTCCTCGTTCGAGGCCTGCTGCTCCTCGATGGTGGCCTGGAGATTTTCCTTCGTGTAGGCGAGTTCGCGTTCCAGTTCCTCGATGCGCTGCAACTCCACCGTCCCGGCGGGAGGCTTGCCGCGCCGCGGCTTGGCCGGTGCCGCTTTAGCCGGCGCGGGCGCCGCATTCTGGAAACTCACCAGCAGCAGCCGCTCGCCGGCGTCCGCCTCGGGCAAGGGCCGCACGCTGAAGCTGGCCACCTGGACATCGCCATCGCTCTTGATTGCCACTTCGCGTCCGAGGGCCGGCGTGCCCTGGGCGGCCGCGTGGACGGCCGCGCGCAGTTCGAGCTGCAATCCATCGCGCGCCATGTCGACGACGTTGAGCGTGGCCTGCCCCGGCGCCGGGCGCAGGTAGCGGCCGGTGTCGCCGTGCACGTAGAGGATGTTGCCGTTGGCGTCGGTCACCACCGAAGCGGGCGCATAGGACTGAAGCAGCACCCGCCTGGCGAGTTCCGCGAAATTGGGTTCCTTGGTTTTCTTCATCGATTCCTCGGGTGCCTTCGCACCGCTGTCGGCGGCCCATGCCACGCCGCTCGCGATCACCGCGCGGGTCGAGGCCAGCGAATGGATCGCGCGGTAGAACTTCCACTTGCGGTTCTGCGCGGCGAACAGTTCGGGATGGTTGCCGATGCTCTCCGACGGCGAGAGGAACAGCGCCCCGCCGGGCTTGAGCGCATAGTGAAAGGCGGGAAACAGCCGGTTCTGCAACTCCGGCTCCAGGTAGATCAACAGATTGCGGCAGCAGAGCAGATCGAGCTTGGTGAAGGGCGGATCCTTGATCACGTTCTGGATGGCGAACACCACCATCTCGCGGATTTCCTTCTTGACCCGGTAGCCGCTCTCGTCCTTCACGAAGAAGCGGTGCAAGCGCTCGGGCGAGACATCCTGGGCAATGTTGGGCGGGTAGCGGCCGGCACGCGCGATGGCAATGGCGTCGTCGTCGAGGTCGGTGGCGTAGATCTGGACCCGGAAGTCCTGCCGCATCTCTTCCATGAGTTCGCGCAGCACGATGGCCACCGAATAGGCTTCCTCGCCGCTGGCGCATCCCGCCACCCAGGCGCGGAACACGTAGTCCTCAGGCTTGCCCGCCAGCAGTTGCGGCAGGATGTCCTGCTTCAGCGCGACGAAGGCTTCGGGGTCGCGGAAGAAACTGGTGACGTTGATCAGCAGTTCCTTGAACAGGGCCGCCATCTCGGCCGGCTGCTCCTTGAGGTAGCGCGCATACATCTCCATGTCGCCGATGTCGTGCTGGGACATGCGCCGCTCGATGCGTCGCCCGATGGTGCTCTTCTTGTACTGGGAAAAATCGTGGCCGGTGGCAGACCGCAGCAGCATCAGAATGCGGCTCATGCCGCCGGCCGTCGCCGGGGCCAGTGGCGCTTCCGCGGGCAACGCCAGTGTGCGCCTGCCGGCCTGCAGCGCCTGCGGCATCTTTTCCACGGGCAGGACGTGGGTGGCGTAGCCGGCATGGATGGCGCTGGACGGCATGCCGTCGAAGCGGGCCGTGGTTGGATCCTGCACCAGCGTGATGCCGCCAGCACCGAGGATGGCACGCAGCCCGAGGGTGCCGTCGGTGCCGGTGCCCGACAGGATGATGCCGATGGCCCGTTCGGCCCGATCGTCCGCCAGGGAGCGCAGGAAGGCGTCGATCGGCAGGTGCTGCCCGCGCGGTTTCTCGGGGAC
>DASVZI010000159.1:0-103634 GCA_036391735.1 Rhodocyclaceae bacterium | reverse complement strand
GAGACGGCGAGCTTCGACTGGCCGGCCGGGCAGGTCCGCTTCTCGGGCGGGCGGGCGCCCGCGGCCTTGGGCGACGGCGCTCAGGACCTGACCTCGGTCTTCTACCAGCTCGCCTGGCTGGCGCCGCGCCAGGATGTCGCGTTGGCCGTGGCCACCGGCAGCCGGATGGGCCGCTGGACCTTCGAATGGGTCGGCGAGGAGAAGCTGGAACTGTCGGCGGGCAGCGTCACGGCCTTGCACCTGCGCACCCGCTCCGACGGCGATACCACCGAAGTCTGGCTGGCGCCGGCCTACGGCGGCTTGCCGGTTAGAATTCGCTATGTCGATCGCAAGGGCGACGCGTTCGAACAAACCGCAGACACACCGGACAATCAATAAAGACATGCGAATCAGTTCCAAGATGATCGAGGGCGCCGCGGTGATGACCGCGGAGATGCTCAAGTTCGCCCAGCCTGCCGATGCAGTGCTTTCCAACTACTTCCGGGCGCAGAAGACCGGCAGCCGCGAGCGCGCCTTCATCGCAGAAACCGCCTATGCCGTGCTGCGCCGCCGCCGCTGGCTGACGCGCCTGGCGGGCGAGCGTGCCACGCCCGGGCAATTGGCGCTGGCCGCGCTGGTGCGGCTGCAGGGCGTGAACTTGCGCCAGCTCGAAGGCATCATCGACGGCGACGAGATGGCCTGGGCGCAGGCGCTGAAGTCGAAGGCCGAGCCGCAATTGACGCTCGCCGAGCAGGCGGACTTTCCCGACTGGCTGGTGGAGCGCCTGACGGCGCAGCTCGCCGAGCCGGAGATTCTCGAACTCGCCCGCTCGCTCAATCGTCCGGCGCCGCTCGACCTGCGGGTCAACGAATTCAAGGCCAAGCGCGACGACGTGCTGGCGAAGTTCGCCGCCGAAGGCCTGGCCGCCGAGCCGTGCCGCTATTCGCCGCAGGGGATCCGCCTGGCGACCAAGCCGGCGCTGGCGCGCCATCCGCTGTATCTCGACGGCAGCATCGAAGTGCAGGACGAAGGATCGCAGCTGCTCGGCTACCTGCTGGCGCCCAAGCGCGGCGAGATGGTGGTCGACTTCTGCGCCGGTGCCGGCGGCAAGACGCTGCTGCTCGGCGCGCTGATGCGCTCGACCGGGCGCCTCTATGCCTTCGACGTCTCGGACAAGCGCCTCGCCAAGCTGAAGCCGCGCGTCGCCCGCTCCGGCCTGTCGAACGTGCATCCTGCCTGCATTTCGGGCGAGAACGACCAGCGCGTGAAGCGGCTGGCCGGCAAGATCGACCGCGTGCTGGTCGACGCGCCCTGCTCGGGGCTCGGCACGCTGCGGCGCAACCCCGACCTCAAGTGGCGGCAGACGCCGGAGAGCGTCGCCGAACTGACGCGCAAGCAGGGCGATATCCTGGCGAGCGCCTCGCGCCTGCTCAAGCCCGGCGGGCGGCTGGTCTATGCGACCTGCAGCATCCTCGCCGACGAGAACGAGAACGTGGTCGACGCCTTCCTGGCCGCGCATCCGGATTTCCGGCGCATCAATGCGCAGGAGGTGCTCGCCAGGCAGGGCATCGCCGTCGACTGCGGCGAGGACATGAAGCTGGCGCCCCATCGCCACGGCACCGACGGCTTCTACGCCGCGGTGCTCGAACGCGCCAAGTGATCCGCGCCGCCGCGCTGCTGCTGGCGGCGCTGCTGGCGCCGGCGGTCTTCGCGGCGGGGCCGATGCCCGCGCAGGGCAGCGTCGAGGTCTATTTCACGCCCTGGGACGACGCCGAAGGCGCGCTGCTGCGGACCATCGGCGCGGCAAAGCGCACCATCCACCTGCAGGCCTACACTTTCTCCAGCCGCAACATCGCCTGGGCGCTGGGCGAGGCGCGCCGCCGCGGCGTCGCGGTCGAGATGCTCGCCGACCGCGAGCAGGCGACGCGCAACGAGCACAGCCTGGTGCGTACGATGCACGACGCCGGCATCCCGATCTGGTTCGAGGTGCGCTACGCAGCCGCGCACAACAAGGTCGTCCTGGTCGATGCCGAAGGGCCCGATCCCATCGTCGTAACGGGCAGCTACAATTTCACCTTCTCGGCGCAGGCGCGCAACGCCGAGAACCTGGTGATCCTGCGCGGCAATGCGCCGCTGGCGCGCGCCTATCTCGACAACTGGCGCCGGCACCGTGCGGATGCCGTGGCCTACGGAAAGTGATGCGATGGAGTCCAACGAATTCGGCAGCCTGCTGATCGATCTCTGGCACGACGCCCAGCAGCCCGGCATGCTGTGGCAGGCGACGGCGCTCGCGCTGTGCCTCGCGCTGGGTTGGCTGGCGGACCGCTTCGTACGCGGCGGCACGGCGGGGGGCGACAGCGAGGGCCTGCGCGCGCTGGGCCGGCGCGGCCTGCGGCGCCTGACGTTCCCGCTGGTCTCGCTGCTGGCCGTGCTGGTGGCGCGCGCCGTGCTGGTGCACCACCAGCACGTCAACCTGTTGTCGGTGGCGATCCCGCTGCTGATCTCCTTCGCCGTCATCCGCATCGTGTTCTTCGTGCTGCGCCACAACTTCGCCAGGGCGAGCTGGCTCGGCTCCTTCGAGCGCAGCTTCGCGCTGCTCGCCTGGGCGGTGGTCGCGCTCTACATCACTGGGCTGCTGGCGCCGGTGATCGATGCGCTGGAGAGCGTCGGCTTCAGCGTCGGCCACCAGAACCTCAACCTATGGATGATCCTTCAGGGCGTCGGCGCCGTGCTGGTGGCGCTGCTGGTCGCACTGTGGATCGGCGGCATCGTCGAGGCGCGCCTGCTGGCGGCGCAGGGCCTGGACGAAAACCTGCGCCTGGTGCTGTCGCGCATCTCGCGCACCTTCCTGATCGTGCTGGCGGTGCTGATCGGCCTGCCGGCCGTCGGCATCGATCTCACCATGCTGTCGGTGTTCGGCGGCGCGCTCGGCGTCGGCCTCGGCTTCGGCCTGCAGAAGATCGCCGCCAACTACATCTCGGGCTTCATCATCCTGCTCGACCGCTCGCTGCGCATCGGCGACGTGATTTCGGTCGACGCCCACCGGGGACAGGTCACCAAGATCACCACGCGCTACACCGTGCTGCGCGGCCTGACCGGCGTCGAGGCCATCGTGCCCAATGAGGTGCTGGTCGGCAGCGTCGTACTCAACGAGTCCTACACCGACCCGAAGGTGCGCATCGCGCTGCCGGTGCAGGTGGGCTACGGCACCGACCTCGAGCGCGCCATGGCGATCCTCGTCGACTGCGCGCTGGCGCAGCCGCGTGTGCTGCGCGACCCGGCGCCGGGTGCGCTGGTCGTCGCCTTCGCCGACTCGGGCATCAACCTGGAACTCGGCTTCTGGATCGGCGACCCCGCCGCGGGCGTCGGCTCGGTGCGTTCCGACATCAACCTGGCGATCTGGAAGGCCTTCCGCAGCGAGGGCATCGAGATTCCCTTCCCGCAGCGGGAAGTGCGGCTGATCGGCCAATAAAAAAGCCCGCCGAGGCGGGCTTCTTGCGGTACGGGAAGGGCGCTTACTTCAGCTTCACTTCCTTGTACATCACGTGCTTTCGAGCCTTCGGGTCGTACTTCATGAACTCCAGCTTCTCGGGCGTGGTGCGCTTGTTCTTCGAAGTGGTGTAGAAGTGACCGGTCCCGGCAGAGGACTCGAGCTTGATCTTTTCGCGACCGCCTTTGGCCATGGTGGATCTCCTTAGACAGCCTCGCCGCGGCTACGCAGCTCGGACAGGACGATGTCGATACCCTTCTTGTCGATGGTACGCAGCCCGGCGTTGGAGACGCGCAGGCGCACCCAGCGGTTTTCGGACTCGACCCAGAACTTGCGGGATTGCAGGTTCGGCAGGAAGCGGCGCTTGGTCTTGTTGTTGGCGTGGGACACGTTGTTCCCAACCATCGGGGCCTTGCCCGTCACTTGGCAGACGCGGGACATGTGTAACTCCGTAAATTCGGACTCGGATTCAGGGGGGGCCGGCGTCAAGATCGGACGCAGGCCGCAATGGAAAGCCGCGGATTCTACCCGAAAACCTGTCGGGAATTCAAGCATTTTGAGAAATGCCTAGAGCAGCCCGCGCTCGGCGAAGGAAACGGGCGCGGCGTGGCCCGCGACGATGAAATGGTCGAGCAGCTTGATGTCGACCAGCGCCAGTGCCTGCCGCAGGGATCGGGTGAGGACTTCGTCGGCGCCGGAGGGCTCGGCAACGCCGGAGGGGTGGTTGTGCGCGAATACGGCAGCCGAGGCATTGCAGGCCAGCGCACGCTTGACCACTTCGCGCGGATATACGCTGGTGCGCGTGAGCGTGCCGCGGAACAGTTCCTCGAAGCCGATCAGGCGGTTCTGGCTGTCGAGCCAGAAGGCGCAGAAGACTTCGTGGGGCAGGGCGGCCAGCTTGAGGCGCAGCCAGTCGCGCACTGCGCGCGGCGAGGACAGCAATTCGCCGCAACGGATCTCCTCGGCCAGTGCGCGTCGCGCCAGTTCCATGGCGGCGGCCAGTTGGGCCGCCTTGGCGGGGCCAATGCCGGGCAGCGCGGCGAGCGTGGCGGGCGCGGCGTGGGCCAGGCGGGCGAGGCTGCCGTCGACGGCATCGAGGAGTTCGCGCGCGAGGTCGACTGCGCTCTTGCCGCGCATGCCGACGCGCAGGAAGATTGCCAGCAGCTCGGCGTCCGACAGCACGGCACTGCCGTGCGCCAGCAATCGCTCGCGCGGCCGCTCGGCTGCCGGCCAGTCCCTGATTGCCATTCGGGTTAGAATTCCTCGGGTTACGGTTGATGGTCGCATTATTCTAATGTCATGGCGGAGCTTTCTGGCAAGCGCATCGTGATCGGCGTGACCGGCGGCGTGGCGGCCTACAAGGCGGCCGAGCTGGTGCGCCTGCTGGTCAAGGCCGGCGCGACGGTGGACGTCGCAATGACCGAGTCCGCCGGCCATTTCGTCGGCGCACCGACGTTCCAGGCCTTGTCCGGCCGGCCGGTGTGGACCGATCTGTGGGATGCGCGCCCCGGCAACGGCATGGCTCATATCGATCTCACTCGCGGCGCCGCCGCTTGCGTTATTGCGCCGGCTACGGCCGACTTCATCGCCAAGCTGGCCCACGGCGCGGCCGACGACCTGCTGTCGACCCTGTGCCTGGCGCGCGACTGCCTGCTGCTGGTGGCGCCGGCCATGAATCGCCAGATGTGGCAAAACCCGGCGACGCAGCGCAACGTCGCGCAACTGCGCGCGGACGGCGTCGCCATCCTGGGACCCGCGTCGGGCGAGCAGGCCTGCGGCGAGGAAGGCCTGGGCCGCATGCTGGAGGCCGCCGACATCCTCGAGGACGTCGTCGCATCGCTCCAGCCGAAGCGCTTGGCCGGGCGGCGCGTGCTGCTGACCGCGGGGCCGACCTTCGAGGCGATCGATCCGGTGCGCGGCATCACGAATTCGAGCTCCGGCCGCATGGGCTTCGCGCTGGCACGCGCATTCCGCGACGCTGGCGCCGAGGTGACGATCGTCGCCGGCCCGGTTGAACTCGCCACGCCGCGCGGCGTGGCGCGCGTCGACGCGGTGAGCGCGGCCGACATGCGCAAGGCGGTGCTGGACGCGTTGCCCGGCCAGCAAATCTTCGTCGGGGTGGCGGCCGTGGCGGACTACCGGCCCGCCGGCGCCGCCGAGCACAAGATCAAGAAGTCGTCAGCGGCCCTGACGCTGCAGCTCGAGCCGACGACCGACATCCTGGCCGAGGTGGCGGCGCGGCCGGATGCGCCGTTCTGCGTCGGCTTCGCCGCCGAAAGCCGCGACCTCCCGACCTACGCGCAGCGCAAGCGCGAGGAGAAGAAGCTTCCGCTGGTGGTCGGCAACCTGGTGCAGGACGCGCTGGGCTCGGACACCAATGCCGTGACGCTGTTCGACGCGAGCGGCGCGCATCCGTTGCCGCCCGGCGACAAGCTCGCCGTCGCGCGCGACATCGTTTCCCACATCGCCAACATGATCGATCCATGCACCGTATAGACGTCAAGATTCTCGACCCGCGCCTGCGGGAAAATCCTCCGCATTACGCGACGCCCGGCTCGGCCGGCCTTGATCTGCGCGCCTGCATCGAGGGGCCGATCAAGCTGCACCCCGGCGAGACCGCGCTGGTGCCGGCGGGGATCGCCATCCACTTGGCCGATCCGGGCCTGGCGGCGATGATCCTGCCGCGCTCGGGTCTCGGGCACAAGCAGGGCATCGTGCTCGGCAACCTCGTCGGCCTCATCGATTCGGACTACCAGGGCGAGATCTTCATCTCGACCTGGAACCGCGGCAAGGAAGTCTTCACGCTCAATCCGCTCGACCGGCTCGCCCAGCTCGTGGTGGTGCCGGTGGTGCAGGTGGCGTTCAACGTCGTGGACAGCTTCGAGGAAAGCCACCGCGGAGACGGCGGCTTCGGCAGCACGGGACACCAATAGGGAGGGATGAGGCAGGGCCAAAGCCCTGCCTCGTGTCAGCAGTGGTCGGTGCCGCCGGTGTACTTGGACATCGTCATGGCGACTGTGCTGTCCTTGACTTCCTCGCGGGCGCCGCCGGGGCCGTATTCGGCCAGCAGCGCGCGCTTGTAGGAACGGAAGAACTCGTCGTAGAGCAGGCCGCCGGCGACGCCGACGGCGTAGATCTCGTCGGTGGCCGGGTCATGCTCGATGACGATCGCGGCCAGCGGCTGGGTCGCCTCCTTGGTCGTGACCACCATCTTGCCGCCCTGCGACGGGTCGTACACCCGGTCATGCTCGCAACAGACGATCATGCCGTTGCGGCCGGCCAGCTTGCTGACCTTGCTGCCCGTATAGCTGATCGGCGAATGCTCCTTGGTCGGGTACGAGAGCTGGTGGGCGCAGATCGCGCTGTAGGAAACCAGCGATCCGTTCGGCCCGATGCCGCCCTTCCAGTCGTATTCCCCGTCGTCGCACTGCATCTTGCCGCCGGCCGCAGGCTTGGCCGACAGGTTGATGAGAAAGCAGGGCGTCGACTTGTAGGGATAGTTGAAGATATAGGCTTCCTCGCTGGAAAGCTGCTTGGCCTTGAGCGCGTTGCCGTCGGCATCGACCAGCTTGACGCGGTTGAAGGCTTTGGTGTCCGCCGCCTGCACCGCCTGCAGGTAGGTGGTCTGCAGCCCGGCAAGCGCCGCCGTGCCGCCGCAAATCTTGATGAATCCCCTTCTATCCATCGTTCCTCCGGAAATATCGCCGCGGGGGCGCGTGCCCCCGCGGACTTTGACAGGCTGTACGTCAGGCGAACAGGTCGCGGTACATGCCCTTGTTCCACTCCATCAGGCGATTGCCCTTGGCGGTGTCGCGGTGCTCGTCCATGCTGGTGTCGGGCGAGAAGCCGAACGCCTTCTTGGCATTGTCGTAGACGTAGCGGGCGGAGACCGAGATGGCTTCGGCCGGCGTGGCGTTGCACATCGAGTAGCAGATGGTCTCCGGGCTGACCCAGTCGATTTCCTTGCCCTGGGAGCGCGCGGCGATCAGCTTGGCGACGTACTTGCCCTCGGTGTTGGAGGTGTTGGCGCTCTTGGAGAAGCCCATCGGACGCGAGTCGCCGGTGACGTAGACGCGGTCGTCGCCGATGAAGTTGTACTTGTGGTCGTCGATGAGAGCTTCCTTCTGCGGGCTCTTGGGGTCCATCAGGCCGAGCGCCTCGATCAGCCGAGAGCCGCGCACGCCCGGGTAGATCGTCGCCTCGTCGAAATTGATGGTGTCGAACTCGGTGGTGATGATCTTCTTCACCGGATCGACGGACTTGATGGCGCTCGACGGCTTGTACTCGATCATGTCCCCGTAGAGTTCCTTGTAGGCGGCGCCGAAGCCCGCTGCCTTGATGGTGAAGTTCGGGTTGTGATCGAGCACCAGCACCTTGGCCTTGACCTTGTTCTTCTTGAAGGCCGAGGCGACCATGCAGGCGCGCTCGTAGGGGCCGGGGAGGCAGCGGTAGTTGCCGCCGGGCACGGTGATGACGAAGGTGCCGCCCTCGAAGTTGCGCACCTTGTCGCGGATGGTGATGTGCTCGGTCGGGCTGACGAAGCCGCCCGGGAAGTTCTCGCTGAGCATGACGATGGCCTCGGGATCGGTGACGCCGATGCGCGAGTAGTCGTAGTGGATGCCGGGGGCGACGACCAGGTAGTCGTAGTCGATCTCGCCTTCGCTGGTCATCAGCTTGCGGCCAGCTCGGTCGAGGCCGTACGCCGTGGCGTTGAAGTACGTGTACTTGTTGTTGACCGCCGCATCGAGGAAGCTGTGGTCCGCCAGGAACTCCAGGCTGATGAGGCCGGAATACAGCAGGTTGCTGGCGAAGCACGACGAGTACATGTCGCGCTTCTCGACGAGCACCACGTCGAGCTTCGGGTTTGCCTTCTTGGCGTACTTGGCGATGGTGAGACCGGACGTTCCGCCGCCGACCACCACCAGGCGCTGGCCTTTGGCCTTGGGAAGATCGGCCTTGCGGCCGGTGCCCACCATGGCGGCCTGGGCGGTGCCGGGAACCGCTGCGGCGCCCGCAGCGATGGTTGCCGCAGCGGCAGCGCCGCCGAACTTGATGAAATTACGCCTGGAAATATCGTTGCCACTCTCGCTCATGTTGTCTCCTCACTTATTGAAATTGGAACGCTCGAACGTGGAAACCAATTGCAAACGCCTAGCTGATGCTGACTGCCAGTCCCCTTCCTCCTTTTCGGATCGGTGGCCGACCCCGCCGGAGCGGGGTCGTGTTGCTCGGATGCGCTCAGGTCGACATTTCGGTCAGGATGTTCTTCAGCCAGCTCTCGGCGTAAACATGCTCGAGCTTGGTCTGGGAGAAATCCGCCGGCGAGATGCCGCCAGAGTTGGGCACCGCGGCGATCTTGCCGTCGATGACCTTGTAGACGCCCGCGATGCTCACCGACTGATCGCTGGCAATGGCGCTGTAGCAGACGTTGATGCCGGACAGGTCGACCGTCTCCTTGCCGTTCATGAGCGCGACGACGTTGGCTGCGCAGACCTTGGCCTCGGAGTTGGCCGAATAGCCCGACTTCGGCATGGCGCCGGCGACGGAGGCGTCGCCGATGACGTGGATGTCCTTGTGCAGCGTCGACTCGAAGGTCGTGGCGTTCACCGGGCACCAGTTCTTGTCCGCGCCGACGAGGCCCGCGGCGACCGCGATGCGGCCCGCGCGCTGCGGCGGAATGAAGTTCACCACGTCGGCCTTGTGGTCCTCGATGCCTTCGACGAACAGCGTGCGGTCGCTGCCTGACACCTTGGTGATCTTCTTGCCGGGAACGTATTCGAAGATGCCCTTGTAGTAGCTGTTCCAGGCCTTGGTGAACAACGGCTTCTTGGAGACGACGTCGGGATTGGCGTCGAGCAGGAACAGCTTCGACTTCGGCTTGTTCGCCTTCAGGTAGTTGGCGACCAGGCAGGCGCGCTCGTAGGGGCCGGGCGGGCAGCGATACGGCGTCAGCGGCATGCTGATGATGACCGTGCCGCCGTCGCGCATCGCCTCGAGCTGCTTGCGCAGCAGGATGGTCTGCGGGCCGGCCTTCCAGGCGTGCGGCAGGAGGTCGGGCGTGTCGGCGGCGTAGCCTTCGATTTCCTCGGTACGGAAGTCGACGCCTGGGGACAGGATCAGCCGGTCGTACGCGAGCGTGCCTTCGGTGGTGACCACCTTCTTCGCCGCCGGATCGACGGCGGTGACTTCGGCGTGGAGCATCTTGACGCCGTGGTTGCCGGCCAGCTTGTCGTAGCCGATGGTCAGGGGCGTCAGATCTTTGATGAGACCGCCGATGTAATAGTTGCTGAACGGGCAGGAAACGTATTGCTTGTTGCGTTCGATCAGCACGACCTCGATGGAGGCGTCGAGCATGCGGACGTACTTGGCGGCAATGGTGCCGCCGTAGCCGCCGCCCACCACGACGACGCGGCGGCCGGTCTTCGGCAGGATTTCCGCGGCCGAGCCGGAGGACACCGCGGGCGAGCCCGCGCAGGCGGCCAGGGCAAGGGTCGAGGCGCCGCCGAGCAGCCTGATGAAGTTTCTGCGGTCCATCGTCATTTGGTTTCCCCTTGTTTCTGGCTGGCGTAGAAATGGGCGATGGCTTCCATGTCGTCGCGGGACAGTTGCTTCATCTTCTCGGCCATCTTCTCGGACATCTTGCGCTTGCCCGAGCTGTAGTCGTCCATCTGGACCTGCAGATAGCGCAGCCACTGGCCGGCCATGATCGGGGCGTCGTCCTTGAAATCCTGGCCGTCGTCCAGGTGGCAGCGGTTGCAGTGCTTCTCCTGCAGCATGCCGCCACGGTCGGCCATCTTGGCGTCGACCGCCTGGACGTAGGAACGCGGCTTCTGCTTGGCGAAGTAGTCGGCGATGCTCGCGATTTCGGCATCGCTGTAGCCCTTGGCCAGACGCCCCATGATGGTCGCCGGCCGCTCGCCGCTCTTGAAGGCCTTCATCGAGTCGGCGATGGCCTTCTTTGACTGGCCCGCCAGGCTAGGCATGCTCGGGCCGGCGCTGGCGCCCAACGTGCCGTGGCACCCGTTGCAGGCGTTGGCGAGCACCTCGGGCGAGGGCGCCGCGGCGTGTGCCGCGGAAACGCCCAGCACCGCGCAGGCGGCCACTAGTCCGCTCCATTTCCTTGTCATTGTTCTCCCCTTTGCGTGATGGTGGTGATGCGACTGCGAAAGCGTCAGATCTTCGGCACCGAGATGTAGTTCTTCACTTCCGGGTTGGCCTTGTCGAGGCCGAACTGGTAGCCGAGCGATACGTAGTGGAAGCGGGCGCCAGCGTAGTCCTCATGGACGGCGATGCCGAAGTTGTAGATCTTGTCCGCGACGATGTTGTGGTCGCCCTTGCCCTTGCCCGCGAGTTCGCGCTCGAAGGTGACGACCCACTTGCCGCCTTCCTTCTTGCCTTCGGCCTTGACGAGGCTCTTGCCGCCGTCCATGTGGCGTTCGCTGTCGACGTAGCCGTCGACGGGCTTTTCACCCTTGCCGCTGCGCCATTGGATCAGGTCCATGTAGCGGCCGCTGGCGAGGTCGCCGTCCTTGATGTACTTGGTCTTCTTGTCGTCCTTGGCGTTCTTCATGGTGCGCAGGTCGACGTGACAGGTGTTCCAGCAGCCGTTGATCTCGGCCATCGGCACGGTGCCGCCGCCGTCGAACATCACGGCGACCTTGACCTCGTTCTTGGCGTCCATCTTCTTGCCGCCGGCGCTCTTCGGCGCATCGAATTCGATGCGGAAATAGATCTTGTCGGCATCATGCGCGATCTGGACGGTTGCCGGCACGAAGCCCGCCTTGCCGGCGATCGGCGCGGGTTCCAGCACGGACTTGGAACTGCCGACCGGCTGGCCCTTGACGATCTTGTCGCCGATCTCGTTGGCATCGCCTTCGTGGCACTTGGCGCAGAAGCGCTTCTTGTTGACGATGTCCGGCACGGCCGAATGATCGGTGACGTTCATCACCCATTCGAGCCCGGCCTGCCCCGGATAGAACAAGGTCAGCTTGCGCGGCGTGACCTTGCTCCAGTCCGGCGCGGCGACTGCCGCACCCGCCACGAAAACACCCGTCACTGCCAAGACGATCTTTTTCATTATGACTACGCTCCTCCAGCTGCCGCCGTGCGGCGAAAATCATGAAGGCCGCAGCGGAGCGCTGCGGCCGCCTCCCTCAAAGTCCTTCTTTCGCAAGTTCCTCGGGACTCAGTCCCGTATGCACGGCCTTGTGCGCGATGCCCTTGTGGCAGTCGATGCAGGTCTTGCCGTCCTCGATCGCGCCTTCGTGCTTCACCACCGAACGGTCCTTCTGCTTGGTCTTGTCCATGGTGTTGAAGTTATGACAGTTGCGACACTCCTTCGAATCGGCGTCCTTCATCTTCTTCCAGACGATCTTCGCCATTTCGAGACGGTGCTCCTCGAACTTCTCCGGCGTATCGACGTAACCCGAGAGGTGACTGAGGATGTCGCGCGCCGCCAGCACCTTCATGGTGAACTTGCGGCCGTAGTCGATCGGATTCTTGCTGCTCGCGACGTGGCAGTCGGCACAGGCGACCGACGTGCCGGTGCGGTTGGTGTAGTGGACGGTCTTCTTGAGATCCTCGAAGGGGATCGTCATTTCATGGCAGGAAATGCAGAAGTCCGTGCGGTTGGTGAACTCCATGCCGGTATTGAGGCCACCCCAGACGATGATGCCGCCGATGAGGCCGATGACCGCAATGCGCAGCAGCGAGCAATTGGGGGGGAGGGTCAGACGGCGGAGCCAGCCGCCGCGGTTCTCTTCACCTGCAGCGCAGGCGCTTTTGTTGTTTTCAGCCATTTCATTCCCTATCACCGTGGCCGGCTGGGAAAATGAAGAGCCAAGCGACAACAAGACGCCGGAACGCGGGGGTCCGCGTATCCGTTATCCCAACGCGGAAGATTTCCTCCCGCGCCGCCCTCTGCTCCTCAATCCCCCGTCACCGGATCTAATTTATTCCTGCCCTTTTTCATGCCGGGCAGGTCTTATTCGCGGCGATTATCACAGCGGGATTTGTGGGTCACAAGGCAATTATTATGATTGTCAGATCAGTGCTCTTTTTTTAAGCAGCTTCTAATTTTAGTGCCTGCTAATTAAGCAATGGCGAATATTGCACTTCGCATGGCGGGTGGAAACGCCCATCCCGCAGGGCATTCGGCGGGATCAGCCGACGACGAGGTTTGCGACGTCGATGCGGACGTCGCGCGTCATGGCTGCGGCGCAACATAGTGCGAAGCGTTTCGCCCAGTCGTCTGGAGCGGCAAAGTGGGATTCGCCGCCGTACTTTGCGACGTCGAGCATGACGTCGAGGAGCAGAATCTTCCCGACGGGATTGCGCGGCTGGCATTCCAGCGACTCGTACTCGGCATGGAGCCACGCCTTGGCTTCATCGCGCGAAAGCGTGCCGACCTCATCGTCGTGGAAATGGTATTGATATTCGCTGTTCCGGCCGAACGAAACGGTAACTGTGCAAGTCATCCTGTCTTCCCCTCTTCCTTGGCGCGTTGCCGACGGGGAATCTAGCATGCCGCCGCGCCACAGTTTGGCGCGGCGATGACAATTGAACCGGCCTCGTCCGGAACCGCTACTCCATCGCCTCGTAGAGCGGCAGCGTGAGGAACTCGGGGAAGTGCTCCGCCAGGGACATTTGTTCGAAGATCGTCGCGGCCTGGTCATAGGTCGCGGTGGCTTCGCCGCCGGACGTGCCGACCGCAGACTTTACCTTGGCCAATTCCTCGGGGATGAGGGCGCGCACCATCTCCGCCGTCACCTTGCGGCCGTCCTCGAGGACGCCCTTCGGCGAGACGACCCACTGCCAGACCTGGGAGCGGCTGATTTCGGCGGTCGCCGCATCCTCCATCAGGTTGTGGATGGGTACGCAGCCGTTGCCGGCGAGCCATGAGCCGAGGTAGTGGATGCCGACGTTGATGTTGTTGCGCAGGCCGGCCTCGGTGATCGGCTGCTCGGGCTTGAACTCCAGCAGATCCGCCGCCGCCACGCTGACATCGTCGCGGCGCTTGTCCCACTGGTTTGGCCGGTCGCCGAGCACTTTGACGAACTCTTCCATGGCGATCGAGACGAGTCCGGGATGCGCGACCCAGCCGCCGTCGTAGCCGTCCGCGGCGTCGCGCGTCTTGTCGGAACGGATGCCGGCGAGGGCCTTCTCGTTCGCGGCGGGATCGTTCTTGATAGGGATCAGCGCGCTCATGCCGCCGATGGCCGGGGCGCCGCGCTTGTGGCAGGTCTTCAGCAGCAGCAGGCCGTAGGCGCGCATGAACGGCACGGTCATGGTGATGCGGCTGCGATCCGCCAGGCAGAAGTCGCGGTTGTTCTTGAACTTCTTGATGCAGGAGAAGATGTAGTCCCAGCGCCCGGCGTTGAGACCGGCGCTGTGCTCGCGCAGTTCGTAGAGGATCTCCTCCATCTCGAACGCGGCAAGGATGGTCTCGATCAGCACCGTGGCCTTGATCGAGCCCCGTGGGATGCCCAGTTCCTTTTGCGCCAGGACGAACGCGTCGTTCCAGAGGCGCGCCTCGAGATGGCTTTCCATCTTCGGCAGGTAGTAGTACGGGCCGGCGCCGCGCGCCAACTGCTCCTTGGCGTTGTGGAAGAACGACAGGGCAAAGTCGAACAGGCCGCCGGAGACGCGCTGCCCGTCGACAGTGACATGCTTCTCGTCGAGGTGCCAGCCGCGCGGGCGGATCTGCAGCGTCGCGGTCTTGTCGTTCAGGCGGTAGTGCTTGCCGTTCTGCTCGAAGCTTATGTTGCGGCGTATCGCATCGCAGAGGTTTACCTGGCCCTGGATCTGGTTGTACCAGTTCGGGCTGTTGGAATCCTCGAAGTCGGCCATGTACGAATCGGCGCCCGAGTTCAGCGCATTGATGATCATCTTCCGCTCGACCGGCCCGGTAATCTCGACGCGGCGGCACTCGAGCGCCTTCGGCAGCTTGGAGACCTGCCATTCGCCCTCGCGGACGTGGCGCGTTTCGGCGAGGAAATCCGGCATCTCGCCGGCGTCGATGCGGGCCTGTCGGGCCACGCGGGCTTTCAGCAGTTCCTGGCGCCGCGGTTCGAAGGCGCGATGCAGACGGGCGACGAACTCGAGCGCTTCGGGGCTGAGGATTTCGTCGAAGCGGGGGTACATCTGGCCGTCGATGCGGATTCCGGTGGGGATGCGGTCGTTCATGGCTTTTCTCCTGGTTCTTCGCTAAGACATGCGGCTCAGGGAAAAATGCCGCACCGGTTTCCCGGCGCGGCATCCTTCTCTCCACTCCCTCTGTCTCGAGGGCTGTCTCCTTACACCTCTCAGTGGAACTGCGCCTCCTCTGTAGAGCCGGTCAATGCCGTCACGCTCGAGGATCCTCCCTGGATCACCGTGGTGACGTCGTCGAAATAGCCGGTACCCACCTCCTGCTGATGGGATACGAAGGTGTAGCCGCGTTCGCGCGCCGCGAACTCGGGTTCCTGCACCTTCTCGACGTAGGCCGCCATGCCGCGCTGCGCGTAGTCCTGCGCCAGGTCGAACATGTTGAACCACATCGAATGGATGCCGGCCAGGGTAATGAACTGGTACTTGTAGCCCATGGCGCCGAGTTCGCGCTGGAACTTGGCAATGGTGGCGTCGTCGAGGTTCTTCTTCCAGTTGAACGACGGCGAGCAGTTGTAGGCGAGCAGCTTGCCCGGGTACTTCGCATGGATGGCCTCGGCGAACTTCCTGGCGAACTGAAGATCCGGCTTGCCGGTCTCGCACCAGACCATGTCCGCGTAAGGCGCATAGGCGAGCCCGCGCGAGATCGACTGCTCGAGGCCCGGCCGGGTCTTGAAGAAGCCCTCGGGGGTCCGCTCGCCGGTCAGGAAGGGCTTGTCGTTGGCGTCGACGTCGCTGGTCAGAAGATCGGCCGCCTCGGCGTCGGTGCGGGCCAGGATGATGGTGGGGACGCCCATGACGTCGGCCGCGAGGCGCGCGGAGACCAGCTTCTGCACGGCTTCCTGGGTCGGCACCAGCACCTTCCCGCCCATGTGGCCGCATTTCTTCACCGAGGCGAGCTGGTCCTCGAAATGCACGCCGGCGGCGCCGGCGCGGATCATCGCCTTCATCAGCTCGAAGGCGTTCAGCACGCCGCCGAAGCCGGCTTCCGCATCCGCGACGATGGGCGCGAAGTAGTCGACGAACTCCTTGTGGCCGATGTCGACGCCCTTGGCATGCTGGATCTCGTCTGCACGCTTGAAGGTGTTGTTGATGCGCTCGACCACCGCCGGCACGGAATCGGCCGGATAAAGCGACTGGTCCGGGTACATCGACATGTAGTTGTTGTTGTCGGCCGCCACCTGCCAGCCGGACAGGTAGATTGCCTTGACGCCGGCCTTCACCTGCTGCATCGCCTGCCCGCCGGTCAGCGCGCCCAGGCAATTGACGTAGGGCTCGTCATGCACCAGTTGCCATAGCTTCTCGGCGCCGCGCCGGGCCAGGGTGTACTCCACCGGGAAGGAGCCGCGCAGGCGCACCACGTCTTCTGCGGCATAGCCCCTCTTGATGCCATTCCAGCGGGGATCTTCCGCCCATTCCTTGGCCAGGGCGGTGGCTTGCACATTGCGGTCGATCATGGTGGGGCTCCTTTGTCGTGGTCGATAAGGCAAGGCGATCCAGTGCGTTCCTATCTGCCTGAACCTGCCATCGTGGGACGAAGTATAGCCGCGATATTGCAGAGCAACAACACTCTTGTATAAGAGTCAAATGTTTTTTTAAGATAATGAAGTCATAACGTTACGCACTTGTTTTCGCAATGTGGCAACGGCTGCGTACCGTGAAATGTGCTTTGGCCGTTGGGGTGGGTGAATCTTCTATAAGACCTGTGGGCGCGCAAAAAAAAACGGCGGCCCCGAGGCCGCCGCCATTGCCGGGCGATCCGGCGGTCAGTGCGTCGTAACCGCCTCAGCGTCCTTCTCGAAGGAGAGCCTGACCTTGCCCTCCGCATCGAGGTCGATGGTGACCTTGCCGCCATTGGCCAGCCGGCCGAACAGCAGTTCGTCGGCCAGCGCGGAGCGGATGGTGTCCTGGATCAGCCGAGCCATTGGGCGCGCGCCCATGGTCGGGTCGAAGCCCTTGCCGGCCAGCCAGTGCCGCAGCTCGTCGGTGAAGATCGCCTCCACCTTGCGCTCGTGCAACTGGCCCTCGAGCTGCATCAGGAACTTGTCGACGACGCGCAGGATGACTTCCTCGTCGAGGGACTTGAACGAGACGACGGCGTCCAGCCGGTTGCGGAACTCCGGCGAGAACATGCGCTTGATGTCGGCCATCTCGTCGCCCTGCTCCTTGGTGGAAGTGAATCCCATGGTCGGCTTGTTGAGCGCCTCCGCGCCCGCATTGGTCGTCATGATGATGACGATGTTGCGGAAATCGGCCTTGCGTCCATTGTTGTCGGTCAGCGTGCCGTGGTCCATCACCTGCAGCAGGATGTTGAAGATGTCGGGATGCGCCTTCTCGATTTCGTCGAGCAGCAGCACGGCGTGGGGCTTCTTGGTGACCGCCTCGGTGAGCAGGCCGCCCTGGTCGAAGCCGACGTAGCCCGGCGGCGCGCCGATCAGGCGGCTTACCGCGTGACGCTCCATGTATTCGGACATGTCGAAGCGGATCAGCTCGATGCCCATGCAGTAGGCGAGCTGGCGCGCCACTTCCGTCTTGCCGACCCCGGTGGGGCCGGAGAACAGGAAGCAGCCAATCGGCTTCTGCGGGCTGCCCAATCCGGACCGCGACATCTTGATCGCCTTCGCCAGCGCATCGATCGCCGGGTCCTGGCCGAACACCACGGCGCGCAGATCGCGTTCGAGGTTCTTCAAGGCGGAGCGGTCGTCGGCGGAAACGTGCTGCGGCGGAATGCGGGCGATCTTCGCGACGATCTCCTCGATCTCCTGCTTGCCGATGATCTTCTTCTGCTTGGATTTCGGCAGGATGCGCTGTGCCGCGCCGGCTTCGTCGATGACGTCGATGGCCTTGTCAGGAAGGTGCCGGTCGGTGATGTACTTGGCGGCCAACTCGGCGGCGTTGCTGATCGCGGCCGTCGAATACTTGACGCCGTGGTGCTCCTCGAAGCGCGACTTCAGGCCGCGCAGGATCGAAACGGTCTCGTCGACCGACGGCTCGTCGACGTCGATCTTCTGGAAGCGCCGCGACAGGGCGTGGTCCTTCTCGAAGACGCCGCGGAACTCGCTGTAGGTGGTGGCGCCGATGCACTTCAACGCACCGGACGACAGGGCGGGCTTGAGGAGGTTGGACGCGTCCAGCGTGCCGCCCGAGGCGGCGCCTGCGCCGATCAGCGTATGGATCTCGTCGATGAACAGGATGGCGCTCGGGTTCTCCTGAAGTTGCTTGAGCACCGCCTTGAGGCGCTGCTCGAAGTCGCCGCGGTACTTGGTGCCGGCGAGCAGGGCGCCCATGTCGAGCGCGTAGACGGTGGCATCGGCAAGGACTTCCGGCACCCGGCTCTCGATGATGCGCCGCGCCAGCCCTTCGGCGATTGCCGTCTTGCCGACGCCGGCCTCGCCGACCAGCAGCGGATTGTTCTTGCGACGCCGGCACAGCGTCTGGATGACGCGCTCGAGCTCCTTCTCGCGGCCGATCAGCGGATCGATCTTGCCGGTCAGGGCCAGCTGGTTGAGGTTCTGCGTGAAGTTCTCCAGCGCCGTGGCGGGGGAAGGCGCTTCCGCCTCCTGCTCCGATGTCTCCTCGGCCTTGCCGGTCGGCTGCGGCGCCTTGGTGATGCCGTGGGAAATGTAATTCACCACGTCGAGCCGCGAGATGTTCTGCTTGTGCAGGTAGTAGACGGCGTGCGAGTCCTTCTCGCCGAAGATGGCGACCAGCACGTTGGCGCCGGTGACTTCCTTCTTGCCCGAGGACTGCACGTGCAGGATGGCGCGCTGGATCACGCGCTGGAATCCCAACGTCGGCTGGGTGTCGATCTCCTCGTTCCCGGCGACCGTCGGCGTGTGCTGGTTGATGAACGCCAGCAGCTCGCTGCGCAGGGTGTCGGTGTCCGCCGCGCAGGCGCGCAGCACCTCGGCGGCCGACGGATTGTCGAGCAGCGCCAGCAGCAGGTGCTCCACGGTGATGAACTCGTGGCGCTTCTGCCTCGCTTCGACGAACGCCATGTGCAAGCTGACTTCCAGTTCCTGCGCGATCATGCCTTCTCTCCTGCCGGGTGACCCGAATCGTCGGCCGGCGACCCTTGCCGGCGGCTACTTGCTTTAGCTCTATATGGGGTCATCCTAGTTTTCCTCCATCGTGCACGCCAGCGGATGCTGGTGCTGATGGGCGAAGGCCGTGACCTGATCGACCTTCGTTGCCGCCATGTCGCGGGGGTAAACCCCGCAAATGCCCTTCCCGGAACGGTGAACCTGCAGCATCACGACGGTCGCCTGTTCGCGGCTCATGGCGAAGAACTTCTGGAGTACGACAACAACGAAATCCATCGGTGTGTAATCGTCATTCAGCAATACGACCCGGAACAGAGGCGGCTGCTTTACCCGGGCCTTCTCGGGCTCGAGGATCGTCCCGCCTTCGCGTTGTCTTCGTACAGCCATGAAAGAATTCTAATGCGAATTGTTGGGCAAGCAACTGCGCGGAAAACAGGGGAATAGCGCGCCATTCGCCACGCATCTCGGCCATGCGTCGACCTCGCTGATCTCCCGCTTCCGGGGCGCCGTCGGCTCTCCCGGCATGCTGTCCTGCAGCAAAAAAACTACTTGACGCCTTCAGTCAGAATGAGTAAAAGGCAGGCGTGTTTGGTTCAAGACTCGCCGCAGTGACCCGCATTGGAGTGGCCCGCAGTGCTTCAGTTCCCTGAATACCGTCGGCCTCTTTCGCTGTTGAGAACTTGGTACGCAAACATTCCCCGGCTAGCGCCAGCCTGACGGATGGCCTTCCGGTTCTGTCATGTTTAGGAAAGAGGCGTTATGGCAACAGGTACTGTCAAGTGGTTCAATGATTCCAAGGGCTATGGCTTCATCACGCCGGATGACGGCAGCGAAGACTTGTTCGCGCACTTCTCCGCGATCAACATGGCTGGCTTCAAGACCCTCAAGGAAGGCGAAAAGGTTTCCTTCGAGGTGACGCAAGGCCCGAAGGGCAAGCAGGCCTCGAACATCCAGAAGGCCTGACGAAGCCGACTTTCGCAGGTTTCTGCAACCCGCCGTACGGCTCGTCCGCGGTGGGTTTTTGTTTTTGGGGCCGAGAAACTGACGGCCGGCTGACCGATCCCCGCGGACGGGGACCGGAGCGGATTTGTCGTTCCTACATGCGGTCGATCATCGCCTGACCGAACGCGGAGCATTTCACTTCCTTCGCGCCTTCCATCAGTCGGGCGAAGTCGTAGGTCACCACCTTGTCGCCGATCGCGGCCTCCATCGACTTGACGATGAGGTCGGCCGCTTCCTTCCAGCCCATGTGGCGGAGCATCATCTCGGCCGAGAGGATCAGCGAGCCCGGGTTCACGTAGTCCTTGCCGGCGTACTTCGGCGCCGTGCCATGGGTCGCTTCGAAGCAGGCGTACTGGTCGGAAATGTTGGCTCCCGGCGCAATGCCGATGCCGCCGACCTGGGCGGCCAGGGCGTCCGAGATGTAGTCGCCGTTGAGATTGAGCGTCGCGATCACGTCGTACTCGGCGGGACGCAGCAGGATCTGCTGCAGGAAGGCGTCCGCGATGGCGTCCTTGATCACGATATCGCGCCCGGTCTGCGGGTTCTTGAAGGAGCACCAAGGGCCGCCGTCGATCAGTTGGGCGCCGAACTCCCGCTGCGCCAGGGCGTAGGCCCAGTCGCGGAAGGCGCCTTCCGTGTACTTCATGATGTTGCCCTTGTGCACGATCGTCACCGAACGGCGGTCGTTGGCGATCGCGTACTTGATGGCGGCGCGCACCAGGCGCTCGGTCCCTTCGCGCGACACCGGCTTGATCCCGATGCCCGAGGTCGCCGGGAAGCGGATCTTCCGGACCCCCATCTCGTCCTGCAGGAACTTGATGAGTTTCCTGGCCGGCTCGCTCTCGGCCTGCCACTCGATCCCGGCATAGATGTCCTCGGTGTTTTCCCGGAAGATCACCATGTCGGTCTTGGAAGGATCCTTCAGCGGCGACGGCACGCCCTTGAAATAGCGCACCGGGCGCACGCATTGGTAGAGGTCGAGTTCCTGACGCAGCGCCACGTTGAGCGAGCGGATACCCCCGCCGACCGGGGTGGTCATCGGTCCCTTGATCGAGACCGAATACTCCTTGAGCAGGGAGAGCGTCTCCTCCGACAGCCAGACATCGGGGCCGTACATCTTGAGCGACTTCTCGCCCGCGTAGACCTCCATCCAGGAAATCCGCCGCTTGCCGCCATACGCCTTCGCCACGGCCGCGTCCACGACGGCCTTCATCACCGGTGTGATATCCACGCCGATGCCGTCGCCCTCGATGAACGGAATGATCGGGTTGTCGGGGACCGGCTTGCCCGGAACGATCTTTTCGCCGGCGGGGATCTTGACCTTGGAAGTGCTCATGTTGGCTCCACTAGTGTTGGCGCATCGTCCTGATTCTTGCACAAGCCTTATGTCTTATACAAGACTTGCACCGCATTATCGCTAAAGTGCCTGGATCGCGCCAAGCAGCATTCCTGCCGACGGGGAGGTAGACTCGGGCTCCGACCGGAAAAGCAACTGCCATGGACGTTCCATCGAGTCGCACCACCGTTGCCCAGCGCCTGGCCCAGGCGCTGATCGACGGCTTCGACAACCATTATCGACTCTTTCGAGCCTGCTCGGCGAACGCCAAGTCGCGTTTCGAAGCGGCCGACTGGGCCGGCGTCCAGCAGGCGGTGCGCGACCGCATCAACTACTACGAAAGCCGCGTGATCGAAACCGTGGCGCATTTGCGCGAGAGTTTCGGCGCCGACCTTCTCGACGAGGCAGTGTGGCGTCCCGCCAAACTCTACTTCATCGGGTTGCTGACCGACCACAAGCAGCCCGAACTCGCCGAGACCTTCTTCAACTCGGTGTTCTGCCGCATCATGCAGCGCACCTACTTTCACAACGACTTCATCTTCGTCCGACCGGCGACGTCGACCGAATACATCGAATCGCATCCGCCGTCGTATCGCTGCTACTACCCCGGCACCGAAGGCTACCGCGAGTCGATCCGGCTGCTGCTGCTGGATTTCGGCTGGACTCGCGAGTTTCACGATCTCGATCGCGACGTCGATCGCATCGTCCGCTACGCCGAGCGCCACATCGGCCGTTGGCCGCCGCCGGAGGCGAACTTCCAGATCCAGGTGCTGGCGTCCGCCTTCTACCGCAACAAGGCCGCCTACATCATCGGCAAAGTGGTCAACGGCGCCAACGAGTATCCCTTCATGGCGCCCGTGCTCCATTCGTCCGGCGGCAAGCTCTACGTCGACACCGTGCTGTTCGACGCCGACCATATCCGCACGCTGTTCTCGCTGTCGCGCGCCTACTTCATGGTCGACATGGAAGTGCCGGCGAACTACGTGCAGTTCCTGCGCACCATCATGCCGAACAAGCCGCGCTCCGAGATCTACACCATGCTCGGGCTCGCGAAGCAGGGCAAGACGGCGTTCTACCGCGGCCTCATCTCCCATCTGCATCACTCGCACGACCAATTCGTGATCGCTCCCGGCATCGAAGGTCTGGTGATGCTGGTATTCACCCTGCCGTCCTATCCCTATGTCTTCAAGGTCATCAAGGACGTCTTCGGGGCCTCCAAGGAAGTCGACCACGATACGGTCAAGCGCAAGTACCAACTCGTCAAGCAGGTCGACCGCGTCGGCCGGCTGGCCGATACGCTGGAATTCTCGCAGGTGGCCTTGCCGAAGCACCGCTTCTCGCAGCAGCTTCTCGAGGAGCTGCACAAGCAGGTGCCGTCGCAACTGGAGGAGGACGGCGACGACCTCGTCATACGCCACGCCTACATCGAGCGCCGCATGGTGCCGCTCAACATGTACCTGGAAAAGGCCGAGCGCGACGGCCGCCACGATCTCGTCGAGCAGGCGGTGCGCGAATATGGCAATGCCGTGCGCGAACTCGCGATCGCCAATATCTTCCCGGGCGACCTGCTGTGGAAGAACTTCGGCGTCACGCGCTTCGGCCGCATCGTGTTCTACGACTACGACGAAATCGAGCTGATGACGGACTGTCAGTTCCGCGATATCCCGCCGGCGCCCGACTACGACGCCGAACTCGCTGGGGAAGCGTGGTACCCGGTGCGCCGCAACGACGTCTTTCCGGAGGAGTTCGGCCGCTTCCTGTTCGTCTCCGACAAGGTGCGCGAGGCGTTCATGCGCTACCACGCGGACCTGCTCGATCCCGCATTTTGGTCCCGCACCCAGGAAGCGATTCGGAGCGGGGAGGTTGGCGATTTCTTTCCGTATCCGGAATCGACGCGTTTCTGCCATCAGTTCAAACCGCGGGCAGCGAGGACGCCGTGATGCGAACCCTGCTGTTCAACAAGCCTTACGGCGTGCTGACGCAATTCACTTCGGAAGAAGGTCACCGCACGCTCGCCGACTACATCGCGGTGCCCGGCGTCTATGCCGCGGGGCGCCTCGATCTCGACAGCGAGGGTCTGGTCGTACTCACCGATGACGGCGCCTTGCAAAGCCGCATCGCCCATCCGCGCCACAAGATGGCCAAGACGTATTGGGTGCAGGTCGAAGGCATACCCGACGAGGCGGCGCTCGCTCGGTTGCGGGGCGGCCTCGATCTCGGCGACTTCCATACGCGTCCGTGCCAGGCGCGCATCATCGCTGAACCGGACGGACTCTGGCCGCGCGATCCGCCGATCCGTTTCCGCAAGACCGTGCCGACGTCATGGCTTGAAATCGTCATCGCCGAAGGCAAGAACCGCCAAGTCAGGCGGATGACAGCAAAGATCGGCTATCCGACCCTGAGGCTGATCCGATGGGCAATCGGACCCTGGACATTGGGAAGCCTGGCGTCGGGGCAGTGGCGCGACATGACGAAGGATGAATTGAACCGGAAAGCCGGCCCATTATTTTGATGGCGTACTGTCAACCTTACTGGCAATATGCGCGTTGTCCGCGATGACGACGCACTTCGCGGGCCGTCACAGCAGTTATCCCAATCGTTAGACGAAAGGTAATAAAAAATGAGCAAACTGATCGCCACCCTGATCGCCGGCCTGTTCGCCGCTTCCGTCGCTGTTGCCGCTGACGCCCCGAAGGCTGCCCCGGCGCCCGCCCCGGCTCCTGCCGCCGCCCCGGCCCCCGCCGCCGAAGCCGCTCCGGCTCCTGCCCCGAAGGCCAAGAAGGCCAAGAAGGCCAAGAAGGCGAAGAAGGCTGCCGCTCCGGCCGAAGCCAAGTAATTTCAGCCTTTCGTACCAAGCAAAAGGGCGGGTTTCCCCGCCCTTTTGTTTTGCCCGTCCGCGGCCGGTTCAGCGCTCGGCGACGCGCTTCGCGATGTGCTCGAGGGCCTCGTCCACCTGGTCGATGAGGATCAGGCAAAGATCTCCTTCCTGGAGCCGCGACAGCGCGGTGTCGATGGCCAGGAACTCGCCGCGGATTTCCTCGACGGTCTTGGCACGCTTCGCATCGGTCAGTCCATCCCGGAGCAGTGCCAGCACTTCGCCATCGGCGCGTCCGCGCTGACATTGGTCCTGATAGAGGATCACTTCGTCGAAGGCGTCGCCCAGGATCTGCGTCTGCTGGCGCAGGTCGACGTCCCTGCGGTCGCCGGCGCCACTGATGACCACCATCCGGCGCTTGGCGGGCATGTTGTCCACCGCGCTGACGAGCGCCAGGATGGCGTCCGGATTGTGGCCGTAGTCGGCGATCAGCGTAGCACCGCGATAGTCGAAGACGTTGAAGCGGCCCGGCGCGGTGGCGGCGTCGTTCACGAAGGTCGCGAGGCCGCGGCGCACGAGTTCCCAATCCAGGCCCAGGCCCCAGCCCGCGGCGATCGCCGCCATGGCGTTCTCCACCTGGAAGGCGATGCTGCCGTTGCGCGTCAGGGGAATGTCCTTCAGCAGGAAGCGCTGCTCCCGCGTGCCTTCCAGCGCGACGATCGCGTCGCCGTCGACGAACACCACGCGCTTGCCCTGGGCGCGGTGCATGGCCATCACCGGGAGATTGCGGTCGCGCGCGAAGAAGGTCACCGATCCAGGGCAGGAATCCGCCATGCGCACCACGATCGGGTCGGCCGCATTCAGCACGGCGACGCCGTCGGGCGCAACGTTCTCGACGATGACGCGCTTGACCACCGCGAGGTCCTCGACGGTGCTGATGTAGCTCAGCCCCAGGTGATCGCCCATGCCGATGTTGGTCACCACCGCCACGTTGCAGCGGTCGAAGGCGAGGCCCTCGCGCAGGATGCCGCCGCGCGCCGTCTCGAACACCGCGGCATCGACGTCGGGGTGCATGAGGATGTTGCGCGCACTGCGCGGGCCGCTGCAGTCGCCGGTGTCGATGCGCCGGCGCTCGACGTAGACGCCGTCCGAATTGGTCATGCCGACGCGGTTGCCAGCGACGCCGAGCAGATGGGCCGTCAGCCGCACCGTCGTCGTCTTGCCGTTGGTGCCGGCGACGGCGACGATCGGGATGCGCGCGTCCTCGCCGGGTGCGAACATCATGTCGACGATCGCCTTGCCGACGGCGCGTCCCTTGCCGTAGGAAGGTGCCAGGTGCATGCGCAGGCCAGGCGCCGCATTGACTTCCACGATGCCGCCGCCCTGGTCCTGCAACGGCTTCAGCACGCTGTCGCAGACGACGTCGATGCCGCAGATGTCGAGGCCGACCATTTGGGCGGCGGCGACCGCGCAGGCCGCCATGTCGGGATGGACGTCGTCGGTGACGTCGGTCGCGGTACCGCCGGTCGAGAGATTCGCGTTGTTGCGCAGCATGACGCGCACGCCCTTGGGCGGCACCGAGTCCGCCGTATAGCCTTGCTCGGCCAGGCGCGCCAGCGCGATGTCGTCGAAGCGGATCTTTGTGAGCGTGGTGGCATGCCCCTCGCTGCGGCGCGGGTCGCTGTTTACCACCTCGACCAGTTGGCGCACCGTCTGGATGCCGTCGCCGATCACTTGCGGCGGATCGCGCCGCGCCGCCGCGATGAGCTTGTCGCCGACCACAAGCATGCGGAAGTCGTTGCCTTTCATGAAGCGCTCGACCATCACGTCGTCGCTGATCTCCGCCGCAGCCGCGTAGCCGGCGAACACCTGCTCACGCGTCTGCAGGTTGACCGCGACGCCCTTGCCCTGGCGTCCGTCGCGCGGTTTCACCACGACAGCGCCGCCGATCTCAGAGGCGGCCTTCCAGGCATCCTCGGCGTCGCTTACCGGCCGGCCGCCGGGCACCGGAACGCCGGCGGAGCGCAGCAGGTTCTTGGTCAGTTCCTTGTCCTGCGCGATCGATTCGGCGATGGCGCTGCTGCGGTCGGTCTCGGCCGCCTGGATGCGCCGCTGCTTGCTGCCCCAGCCGAACTGCACCAGGCTACCCGACGTGAGCCGCCGGAACGGAATGCCGCGCACCACCGCCGCGTGCACGATCGACCCGGTGCTCGGCCCCAGGCGCTCGTCCTCGTCGAGTTCGCGCAGGCGGCGCAGGGCGCCCTCCAGGTCGAAAGGTAGGTTTTCCAGCGCCGCGCGGCAGAGTTCCTCTGCGATCTCGAAGGCGAGCCGGCCGACCGCTTCCTCGCTGTACTCGACGACCACCTGGTAGACGCCGGTCTCCAGCGTCTCGGTGGTGCGGCTGAACGTCACCGGACAGCCTGCCTGGGCCTGCAGGCCGAGCGCCGCGAATTCGAGCGCATGCGCCATGGAGATGGCTTCCTCGTGGCTGGTCGGCTGCAGGAAACCGATCTCCGGAAAGCGTTCGCGCAGGCGTGCTTCGAAATCCGGTATCGCGTCGAGAACGCGCTCGGTCTCGGTGCAGGAGACGATCACCTCAATGGACGTGTGGCGGCTCCACAGATTGGGACCGCGCAGCGCCCGGATGCGTGTTACTTCCATGATTCCCCTTCAGTGCTTCGCGGCGGGCGCCGCCTTGGCGCGGCGCGACGGTTCGGTCTGCTCGCGCAGGAAGGTCTCGCTGCCGGCGCGGATCAAGTCGGTGCCGATGCCGAGGGCCCAGGCGGCGCCCAGTGCGGCCAACAAGTCTTCGATTTCGTGCGGCGTACCGCTGCCGGCTGCCGGGATCGCGGCCACCGGCGAGAGCACGGTCTCCTCGTTGCCGCGCGCCAGCACGATGCTGCCGTCGCGCACGAAGACGACCCGTCCGTCCTTGGCCCGGTGCTCCGCCAACGCCGGAATATCGGCATGGAGACCGAAGAAGATCACGTCGCCGTCGCATAGCGCGGCCATCCGCGCAACCGTCGCGTCGCCGGCATTGAGTACCGCGACGCCCTCGGACAGCACCACGTCGACCTGGGTGCGCAGCACGTTGAAGAGATCGTCGGTGCTTCTCACATCGTGGTCCTCGAGGCCGCCGGCATGTTCGATGCGCGTCACCACGCCGACCTGGCAACGGTCGTACGCCAGGCCCTCCTCGAGGATCATGCGCGCATCGTTCTCGAACACCGCGGCCTGCAGCGCTCGGTTGAGCAGCAGGCGGTGGCTCGATTGCCAATGGACGCAGTCGCCGGTCTCGGCGGTGCGGCCGTCGAGGAACATGCCTTCGCGGCACGCGGTGCCGACATGCTTGCCGTTGAGGTGCATCAGCCAGGCCACCAGCCGCGCGACGGTCGTCATGCCGGCGGTGCCGGCGACGCCGACGATCGGAATGCGGCCGTCGCGATCATCGGGAAACAGGCTTTCGACGACGGCTTCGCCCACCGGCTGCGCCTCGCCGAACTCAGGCTTCAGGTGCATCAGCAGGCTGGGGCCGGCGTTGACTTCGACGATTGCCGCCTGCTGCCGGTCGAGCGGCTTGGTGATGTCCTCGGCAACGAAGTCGATGCCGGCGATGTCGAGCCCGACGATTCGCGCCGCCAACTCGCCGGCGGCGGCGATGCTGGGGTGAACCGAACGAGTCACGTCGGTGTTCATGTTGCCGTTGCGCTGCACGATCACTTCCTGTCCGGCCGGCGGCACGGATTCGCCGTCATAGCCCTGGCGTTCGAGCTCCAGGCGGACGGCGGGCTCCGCTTCGAGGATGATGGGACTCAGCGGGCATTCCTCGGCCAAGCCTCGGCGCGGATCGGTATTGAGTTGGGCATCGATCAGTTGGCGAACCGTCGACTTGCCGTCGGCGACCACCTTGGCGATCTCGCCGCGCGCCGCGGCCGCCAGGCGCCCATTGACGATCAGCAGCCGATGCTCCTCGCCGCGGATGTAGCGTTCGACCATGACCTCGCTGCCTTCCGCGTCGGCGACCGGGAAAGCGGCCTCCACCTGCTCGCGCGTCATCAGTTCCATCGACACGCCGCGGCCGTGGTTGGCGTCGCTCGGCTTGACGACCACCGGCAGGCCGATGTCCTCGGCCGCGTCCCAGGCGTCGGCGGGGCTGTCGACTACGCGGCCGCCGGGCGTCGGCACGCCGCAGGCCTCGAGCAGGCGCTTGGTGAGGTCCTTGTCGCTGGCGATGCCCTCTGCGATGGCGGACGTGGCGTCGGTCTCGGCGGTCCAGATGCGGCGGCTCGTCGCGCCGTAGCCGAGCTGGACGAGATTGCCGTCGGTCAGGCGGATGGACGGGATGCCGCGTTCGGTCGCGGCGTCGACGATCGCGGCGGTGCTCGGCCCGAGCAGCAGCGAATCGGCCAGGTCGAGCAGCGGCTGCATCTTTGCCTTCATGTCGAAAGGCGTGTCGGCGACGGCCGCGAGCAGCAGTTCTCGCGCGGTATCCAGGCAGGCCCGCGTGGTCTTCTCGTCGCGCGAGCGCACCACCATCTTGTAGACGCCGCGCTCGGAGGTGCTGCGAGTCTTGCCGAAGCCGGTGCGCATGCCGATCTGGCCCTGCAGTTCGAGCACGGTGTGCTCGAGGATGTGCCCCATCCACGTCCCTTCGCGCAGGCGCATCACGAAGCCGCCCTCGGCCTCCACGCCGCAGCGGTGCGTGGCGAGCCCGGGCAGCCAGGCAAGCAGCCGGTCGACGAAGCCGGGCAGCAGGTTCGACGGGTAGTCCTCGAACTCGCCGATGTCGAGCAGCACCTCGACGGCGGGCCGGTAGGTCCAGATGTTGGGTCCGCGCAGGGCGGTGATGCGGCGGAAGACGAGGTCGCGCGAGCTCATGGCTGCGGGCCTCGGCGCGTGGAGAGCGACCCGCTTCGGCAGGAAAACGATTTCATCGGATTGGCGCAAATTGGCAGGCGGCGCGCCGCGCTGCAAGGCCGGAGCAGGCGGGGAGCTGGTGCCGTTGGGTTAGAATTCTTGGCGTTTTGCAAGATTACCGTAATTGTTCGTTGTTCGCCTGCGGACCGACGTCGCCACCACAAAAGATGCCCCACGAGATTCCTCCCGCCTTGCCGCGTTCTTCCGATCGTTCCGTCGACTTGCCGGCGGAGCTGCAAACGCAGCTGGCATCGGGAGAAAACGTTCTGGCCCATGCCGAGGTTGACCTCGACGGCGGCCTGCGCTTCGCCCGCGGCCTGCTGGCGATCACGGAACGGCGCCTGCTGGCGCGCGATCCGGGCGGCGACGCCTGGCGCAGCTGGGATCTGCGCGCCGGGCTCACGCTGCGCCACTTCGACCATGCCGGGGTCGGCACCCTCGAACTGTGCGACGAGCATGCGCGGCTGGCGTCCTGGCGCTACACGCTCGGGCAGAACGTCGCGGCGCTGCAGGTGCTCGACCATGCGGAGCGGCGGCTCGAAAGCCTGGCGACCGGCGCCCCGGTGCGGCTGCGCGAGGACAACGTCTGCCCGCAATGCAAGGCGCCCCTGGAGCCCGGACAGGACGAGTGCCCGATCTGCACGCGCGAGCTCCATACGCCGCCGTCGACCTGGACGCTGCTGCGCCTGTGGCGCTTCGCGCGGCCGTACCGCGGCCAGCTGTTCGCCGGCTTCGCGCTGACCCTGGCCACCACGGCGGCCAACATGGTGCCGCCCTACCTGACCATGCCGATCATGGACGACGTGCTGATTCCCTACCAGAACGGCACGCCGATCGATCCGAAGCTGGTCGCGCTCTATCTCGGCGGCCTGGCGCTGGCAGCGCTGGTCGGCTGGGGATTGGGCTGGGCGCGCACCTACATCCTCGCGCTGGTGTCCGAGCGCATCGGCGCCGACCTGCGCACGGCGACCTACGAGCACCTGCTGGAACTCTCTCTCGAGTATTTCGGCGGCAAGCGCACCGGCGATCTCATTTCACGCATCGGCTCGGAGTCCGACCGCATCTGCGTGTTCCTCTCGCTGCACCTGCTCGACTTCGCCAACGACGTGCTGATGATCGTCATGACCGCGGTCATCCTGTTCTCCATCAATCCGTGGTTGGCGCTGGTGACCTTCGTGCCGCTGCCGATCATCGCCTGGATGATCCACGTGGTGCGCGACCGCCTGCGCACCGGCTTCGAGAAGATCGACCGCGTCTGGTCGGAAGTGACCAGCATCCTCGCCGACACCATCCCCGGCATCCGGGTGGTCAAGGCCTTCGCGCAGGAAAAGCGCGAGACCACGCGCTTCCGCGAAGCCAACAGGCACAACTTGCTGGTCAACGACCGCATCAACAAGACCTGGTCGCTGTTCTCGCCGACGGTCACCCTGCTCACCGAGATCGGCCTGCTGGTAGTCTGGGCCTTCGGCATCTGGCAGGTATCGAAGGGCGAGATCACCGTCGGCGTGCTGACCGCCTTCCTCGCCTACATCGGGCGCTTCTACACGCGGCTCGACTCGATGAGCCGCATCGTCTCGGTCACGCAGAAGGCGGCCTCCGGCGCCAAGCGCATCTTCGACATCCTCGATCACGTCTCGTCCGTGCCCGAGCCGGCGAACCCCGTGCATCTCGCCGGCGTGCGCGGCAGCATCGGCCTGCGCGGCGTCGGCTTCCGCTACGGCAACCGCTCGGTGATCCGCGACCTCGACCTCGACATCCGGCCCGGCGAGATGATCGGCTTGGTCGGCCACAGCGGCTCCGGCAAGAGCACCCTCGTGAACCTGATCTGCCGCTTCTACGACGTCTCGGAGGGCGCCATCCGCATCGACGGCGTGGACGTGCGCTCCGTCCCGGTGGCCGAATACCGCCGCCATATCGGCCTGGTGCTGCAGGAGCCCTTCCTGTTCTTCGGCAGCATCGCCGACAACATCGCCTACGGGCGCCCAGGCGCGACGCGCGACGAGATCGTGGCGGCGGCGCGGGCCGCCAATGCGCACGAGTTCATCCTGCGGCTGCCGCAAGGCTACGATTCGCTGGTCGGCGAACGCGGCCAGGGCCTCTCGGGCGGCGAGCGCCAGCGCATCTCCATCGCCCGCGCCCTGCTCATCGATCCGCGCATCCTGATCCTCGACGAGGCGACCTCGTCGGTGGACACCGAGACCGAGAAGGAAATCCAGAAGGCGCTCGACAACCTGGTGCGCGGCCGCACCACCATCGCCATCGCGCACCGCCTGTCGACGCTGCGCCAGGCCGATCGGCTGGTGGTGATGGACAAGGGGCAGATCGTCGAGATCGGCAACCACGACGAACTGATGGCGCGCGAGGGGCACTACTACCGGCTCTACCAGGCGCAGGCGCGCAACGTCGACGTCGATATCGACGACATCGACACCCCGCACGAGGAGGCCGCCGATGCCGTCGCCTGATTTCTCGCTCAGCCGCAACGCCTTCGGCCGCCTGGTGTTCCGCAGCGCCGACGGCCAGGTTCGCGAGGGCGTGATCGCCGTGCGGGCCTTCCCGATCGCGGCGCCCGAGACCGGCATCGCGCTGGTCGACGCCGACGGCCGCGAACTCGCGTGGATCGAGCGTCTGGCCGATCTGCCCGCGCCGCTGCGCGAACTGGTCGAGGCGGAACTCGCCGCGCGCGAATTCATGCCCCAGATACGGCGCCTGTTCGGCGTCTCGAGCTTCGCCACGCCGAGCACCTGGCGCGTCGAGACCGACCGCGGCAACACCGAGTTCGTGCTCAAGGGCGAGGAGGACATCCATCGCCTGGCGGGGCAGGCCCTGCTGATCGTCGACAGCCACGGCATCCAGTTCCTGATCCGCGACCTGCTGGCGCTCGACGCCGGCAGCCGCCGGCTGCTCGACCGCTTCCTCTAGGAGACAAGATTTTGCGCAAGACCCTTCCGATCCTGTTCGCAGCGCTGGCTGCGCTGACTGCGCCGGTGGCGGCGTCGGCGCAGGCCATGCCGATGATGGAACTCACCGTCGGCATGTACCGCATCGAGGCGGAAGTCGCCGCCACCCAGGACGACCGCATGCTCGGCCTGATGCATCGCAAGGCGATGCCGCAGCAGCACGGCATGCTGTTCGTCTTCGACGCGAACGCGCGTCACTGCATGTGGATGCGCAACACGCTGCTCCCGCTCGCCGTTGCCTTCCTCGACGAGCAGGGCCGCATCATCAACGTCGAGGAAATGCAGCCGCAGACCGACGACAACCACTGCGCGGCGAAGCCGGCGCGCTACGCGCTCGAGATGAACGCGGGCTGGTTCAAGCAGCGCGGCTTCGGCCCGGGCACCGCCATCGCCGGCGTGGAGCGAGCGCCGCGCGCCCACTGACAGCGACTGCCAATACTGACGCACCGTGCTCGCGAGGGGAGGCCATCCCTCGCCCGAAGGAGCGCTTCTTCCCGGCAGGCAGGGCGTTGGCGTCGCTTGGCATGCCCTCTGCTATAGGTCCGGCTGCCGGCCAGAAGACGACACCCCCGGGGCGAACCGGCCGCCCCACCCCTTCACAGGAAAGGAGCCTCCATGTCGGAATCGCCTTACGCCCGGCTGGGCGGTGAACCCGCCGTCCGGCGCCTGGTGAGCCGCTTCTATCAGCTGATGGATGAGCTGCCCGAGGCCTACGCCGTGCGCAAGATCCATCCGCGGGACCTCGGACCCTCCGCCGAGAAGCTCGTCATGTACCTGTCGGGCTGGCTTGGCGGTCCCCAGCTCTATGTCGAGAAGTTCGGCCACCCCATGCTGCGCCGGCGCCACCTGCCGTTCCCGATCGGCGCCCAGGAGCGCGACGAATGGCTGCTGTGCATGCGAACGGCGCTCGACGAGACGGTCGACGACGTCGATCTGCGCGAGCGCCTCTATGCGGCGCTGGTGCCGATCGCCGACCACATGATGAACCGGCGGGAAGGCGGCGCATGATGCGCGGACTGAAGCTGAAGACCTGGCAGTGGCTCGCGCTGGGGCTGGCGGTCTTCACCGCGATCTCCTGGCTCGTTCATCGCCCGGACGCGCGGGCGCGCCAGCTGAACGACATCCTCGCGGAGAAGGCCAGCCCGCAACTGAAGAGCTATCCCTACCAGTTCCGCGTGGCGCGTACCGAGGGCGGCGTTGCGGTGATGCTGACGCCGCGCAACTTCGACGTCCCGGCTTTCCGGATGCTGGGCGCGCTCTTTCCTGAAATCAACGTCAAGAATCCGAACGATCCGGCCTTCATCGCAGCCCAGAAGACGCTCGGCGAAGTGCAGTCGGAAGCGCGCGGCATCGTCGCGTCGCAGCCGGGCATCAAGGACGTGCGCTGGGAGCTCGACCGCCAGTGGCTGATGGCGCACTCCATCGACGTGCCGCAGTAGCGCCGATCATTGTCCGCCGGCCGCGGCGCGCAGCTTGCGGTAGAGGGTGCGGGTGCCGACGTTGAGGCGGGCGGCGAGCGACTTGCGGTCGCCGCCGAAGCGCTGCTGCACCCAGGCCAGGTAGCGTCGCTCCAGCTCGTCGAGCGCGAGCGCGTCGTCGATCACGAAGGCGCCGCTCGGCGGCAGGGATGGCGCGGACGCCGGCGCCGCATCGGCGGCTTCCATGTCGAAATGCGCGGGCGTGATCTCGTCGCCGTCCGCCAGGATCGACGCTCGCTCGATCAGGTTGCGCAGCTCGCGGATGTTTCCGGAATACGCCCGGTGCATCAGGGCTTCGGTCGCCGCTGCGGACAGGCGCAGGCCGCGATCGCCGGCAACGCGCTTGAGGAAGGAACCGGCGAGCAGCGGAATGTCCTCGATCCGCTCCGCCAGCGACGGCACGCTGATCGGGAAGGTGCTGATGCGGTGGTAGAGGTCGCGCCGGAAGGTGTCCCGCTCGACCATCGCCCCGAGGTCGCGGTGGGTCGCGCAAACCAGGCGGAAATCCGAGCGCAGCGTTTCGACGCCGCCGACGCGCCGGTAGGTGCCGGTCTCGAGCAGGCGCAGCAGTTTCACCTGGAGCGGCAGCGGGATGTCGCCGACCTCATCGAGGAACAGCGTGCCGCCGCTGGCCGATTCGATCAGGCCCGTCTTGCGGTGCAGCGCCCCGGTAAACGCGCCTTTCTCGTAGCCGAACAACTCGCTTTCGAACAGCGATTCGGTGAGTCCGGAACAATCGACCGCGACGAACGGGCCGCTGGCGCGTCGGCCGGCTTCGTGCAGCAACTGGGCGACCATCTCCTTGCCCGTCCCCGTTTCGCCGAGCAGCAGCACCGCGGCATCGGTCGGCGCCACGCGCATCACCAGCGCGAGCATGCGGTTGAAGGTCGCCGAGCGCCCCACCAGCCCTTCGGCCGCCGGGCGGCTGGAGGCCTGTTTGACGATCCGCTGGGTCTCGACGAAATACGCTATGCGGCCGTGCTCGTCCCGGATCGGCGTAGTCTCGACATCGACGTGCTCCTCGCCCCGCGGCGTGTGATGCAGGTGCAGCACGCGCTGGACCTGCCCGCTCTCCTGGCTCATGCGCAACGGGCACGACTCGCCGGCCTGGTCGCAGGGGACCGTGAAATGGTGGGAGACCTCGAAGCAGTGCCGGCCGGCGACCGGCCGCCCCTGCGCGAATTCCCGCGAGTAGGCGCGGTTCGCGGCCACGATGCGAAAGTCCGCATCGACGACGATCCGCGGTTCGGCCTGGCCGTCGAGGAAGGAAAGCAGTTCCGGCAGCGACTTGTTGATGTGGCTCATGGCGAGGGCGTAGGTGTCAAGCGTGGCAGCAATATAGCACTGGCCCCGGCGCAGGCAGGGACATTGGTGTCGCGATTGGCAGCCTGGGCCGATGCGCAGCGATTGCATCGAGCCGGCCGGTAGGGGCATATTCTTCGGTAAAACAATGTGATACGCGCGCCATGTGGCTCTCGTGATTCGATGGCACATAACTTGAGTATTAGACGAGTCTGAAATTCAGGACTGCCGAATCCGGCCATGCCCCATTTCCGTCAGATCTTCGAACCGCGCACCTATGCCTTTGCCTATCTGCTCGCAGATACGGACAAGCGCGAAGCCGTCCTCATCGATCCCGCCGCCGGGCAGGCGACGCTCTACCTGGCATTGCTGGACGAGCTGCAGGCGCAACTCACGCAAGTGCTGCTGACCCACAGCCACGAGGCGCATGCCGGCGCCGCGGCGGAACTGTGCCGCGCCACGGGCGCCCTTTGCGTCGCCAGCGGCCGGGCCGGCATCCTGGGCGTGGACGTGCCGGTCGACGACCACGCCGTGATCCCCTTCGGCGACGAAGTGCTGCGTTGCCGGGCCACGCCCGGACACACGCCCGGCTGCATCAGCTACCTGTGGCGAGACCGCGCTTTCACCGGCGACGCGCTGATGATCGGCGATTGCGGCGCGGCCGGCACGGGCGACGCCGGCCTGCTGTTCGACAGCGTGACGCGCAAGCTGCTGACGCTGCCCGACGAGACGCTCGTCTACCCCGCGCACGACTTCGCCGGCCGCCATGTATCGAGCATCGGCGAGCAGCGCGAAGGCAATCCCCGATTTGCAGGCATCACCCGCGACGAATTCATCGCAAAACTGGCGCAGCCCGATCCGTCCCGCTACGCCGGCGCCGCCGCCCCGACATGACCTTCGACAGGAGAACGACCAGATGAACTCACCCACCGCCGCAACGGCACCCGAACCGGCCGAGAGCCTCTACGCGCGTCGCCGGAAGATCTACGTCCGCTCCGTCAGCGGCTTCTTCGCCAAATGGCGCTGGGCGCTGGTATGGCTGACGCAGCTCATGTTCTACGGCCTCTGCTGGCTACCATGGAACGGTCGCCAGGCGGTGCTGTTCGACCTGGTGCAGCGCAAGTTCTACCTGTTCGGCCTGGTGCTCTGGCCGCAGGACGTGTTCTACCTCGCGGTGCTGCTGATCATCTCCGCCTACGCCCTGTTCCTGTTCACCGCGATCGGCGGGCGGCTGTTCTGCGGCTACGCCTGCCCGCAGACCGTCTACACCGAGATATTCATGTGGATCGAGGAGAAGATCGAAGGCGAACGCAACGCGCGCATGAAGCTCGACAAGGCGCCGTGGAGCGCGCACAAGCTTGCCGTCAAGGGCGCCAAGCACGCGGCGTGGATCGCCGTGGCGCTGTGGACCGGCTTCACCCTCACCGGCTACTTCACGCCGATGCGCGCGCAAGTGCACGAATTCGCCACCTGGGACATGGGCGGCTGGCAGACCTTCTGGATGTTCTTCTACGCCTTCTTCACCTACCTGATGGCGGGCTTCATGCGCGAGCAGGTGTGCAAGTACATGTGCCCCTACGCGCGCTTCCAGGGCGTGATGTTCGATCCCGACACGCTGATCGTCACCTACGACGAGAAGCGCGGCGAACCGCGCGGCCCGCGCTCCAAGAGCGGCAACAATGCCGGCAAGGGCGACTGCATCGACTGCGGGCTGTGCGTGCAGGTCTGCCCGACCGGCATCGACATCCGCAAGGGCCTGCAATACGAGTGCATCGGCTGCTCCGCTTGCGTCGACGTATGCGACAACGTGATGGACAAGACCGGGCTGCCGCGCGGCCTGGTGCGCTACTCGACCGAGAACGCCATGGCCCGGAACTGGGGCAAGGCGGAAATCATGGGCCATCTGGTGCGCCCGCGCATCATGCTCTACAGCGCGGTGCTGGTCGTCATCTGCGCCGCCACGGCCTGGGCCATCGCCACGCGCCTGCCGCTAAAGGTCGACGTCATTCGCGACCGCGGCATCATCCGCGAGGTGGCCGACGGCGTGATCCAGAACGTGTACACCGTGCGCCTGATGAACACCGACGAGCGTCCCCATAGCTATCACTTGACCGTCACCGGACCGGAAGGCACCGTGCTGGAGGGGCCGAGCGACGTCGCCGTCGAAGGCGCCACCACCAAGCCGATGATCGTTCCCATCAACATGCCGTACAAGACCGGTATCGGCTCGCATCAGCTGTTCTTCGACATCGCCTCGGACGATCCGAACGTCAAGCTCAAGGAAAAGGCGGCGTTCATCATCCAGTAAGAGCGTTGCGGGCGGCCGATTACCGGCTGCCCGGTATTTCGGCACGGCCCTCCGTTCGCTAGAGTTGTTGCAGATGCGCCGTTGCGGCGGCGCTCCAACAACGACCGCCCGCCTCGGCGGGAAAGCGGATGGAGGAGACCATGTCGGAAAGCGTCTACAAGATCATCGAAGTCGTCGGCACCAGCCCCAATTCCTGGGAAGAAGCGGCCAGGAACGCCGTGCAGACGGCCGCTGCCAGCGTGCGAGACCTGCGCGTGGCCGAGATCGTCAAGCTCGACCTGGCGATGGCGGAGAACGCGGCGGTCACCTACCGCGCGCGCGTCAGCCTGTCCTTCAAGTACGAACGCTAGGGGGCGCCGAGGGACGGTGTCGGGTGCACCGGCCTCAGCGCACCGAGCGGTACACCGCCGGGCGCTCGCGCTTGCTGAAGACGACCTGCCACAACTGGCCCCGCCGCGCGCGGAAGTAGCCGGCGCAACCGTGCAGGTAGTACTTCCAGAGGCGGTAGAAGCGGTTGCCGTACCTTGGCGCCAGTTCGGGCCAGCGGCGCTCGAAGTTGTCCCACCAGGCCATCAGCGTGCGGTCGTAGTCGGGGCCGAAGTTGTGCCAGTCCTCGACCAGGAAGCGGCCCTCGGCGGCTTCGGTGATTTCGGCGGCCGACGGTATCTGGCTGTTCGGGAAGATGTACTTCTCCAGCCACGGGTCCTGGCCGCGCACCGTGACGTGGCTACCGATGGTGTGCAGCAGGAACAGCCCGTCGTCCTTGAGCGCGCGCGCCGCCGTGTCGAAGTAGCGCCTGTAGTTCTTGGCGCCCACGTGCTCGAACATGCCGACCGACACCACCTTGTCGAACTCGCCGTCGAGGTCGCGGTAGTCCATCAGCTCGATGCTGACGGGCAGCCCGGCGCACCGTTGCCTCGCCAGCTTCTGCTGTTCGGCGGAGACGGTGATGCCGACCACCTCGACGCCGTAGTTCTGCGCCGCGAAGCGCGCCAGGCCGCCCCAGCCGACGCCGATGTCGAGCAGCCGCTCGCCGCGGCGCAGCTCGAGCTTGCGGCAGATCATGTCGAGCTTGTGGCGCTGCGCTTCCTCGAGCGTCGCGGCCCGCTGCCAGTAGGCGCAGGAGTAGGTCATGCTGGAGTCGAGCATGGCCTCGAAGACGTCGTTGCCGATGTCGTAGTGGCGCTTGCCGACCTCGAAGGCGCGGCGGTAGGACTGCAGGTTGAAGAGGGTGTGGCGCAGGAAATCGCCCAGAGCGTGGAAGCGCAGCCGCCCGTCGACGTGGCGGTCGACGTCGACGGCGAGCAGACGTTGGCAAAGCTGGTCGATGCGCTCGCATTCCCACCAGCCGTCGACGTAGGCCTCGCCGAAGCCGAGCGAGCCGGCAGCGTGGATGCGCCCGTAGAGGCGGGCATCGAGGACGCGGACATCCCAGGGATCGGTGCCGTTGAAGCGGAATCCGGCGGCATCGGCCAGTGCCGCCAGGGCGCGTGGTACCGCCTGGCTTCCTGACGTCGCAGTGGCCGGCAGCGGGCTGTCGTTGACGGTCGTCATCGATCTCATCGGCGGATCCTCCGGGGCGAAATGGGCCGTTGCCGATCGTAGAAGTCGCGGCGCGGCTCCGCTATTCCGCCTTCGCGGTATCGTGGCTACCGTCGGCTGCCGCCGCGAACGCGGCTTCCCGGTAGCGCCATGGAACGTCCCGGCGATGCCGAGGTCTCATCGGCAGGCCGATCCGTGACCTGGGATATGACATGGAGAACCACGCGAAGGTTCACCCGCTGTGGCTGCGCGCGACGCACTGGATCAACGTGCTGGCCGTAGCCGTGCTCGTCACCAGCGGCTGGCGCATCTACGACGCCTCGCCGATCTTCGCGTTCCGCATCCCGCCGGGACTCACGCTGGGCGGCTGGCTTGCCGGCGCGCTGCTCTGGCATTTCGCCGCCATGTGGCTGCTGGCCGCCAACGGCGTCCTCTATCTCGTCCTGAACCTCGCCAGCGGCCGGGCGGGACGGCGCTTCCTGCCGCTGCGGCCGCGCGACGTGCTGCGCGACCTCGCCGCCGCGCTGCGCGCCCGGCTGCGCCACGACGATCCGTGGCACTACAACGCGGTACAGAAGCTGGCCTACCTGTTCGCCGTGCTCGACCTGATCGTCATGGTGCTCTCGGGCCTGGTGGTCTGGAAATCGGTCCAGTTCCCGCTGCTGCGGGACCTCATGGGCGGCTACGACAATGCGCGCGTCGTGCACTTCGTCGGCATGGCGCTGCTGCTCGGCTTCGTCGTCGTGCACATGGCCATGGCGCTCGTCGTGCCGAAGAGCCTGCTGCTCATCACCCGCGGACGCTGAGGAGACCATGAAACGGCCGCGCCTCGATCTCGACGAATACGAAATCGTCCGCCGCGCCTTGCGGGAATTGCCGTCGCCGGCACGGCGGCTGTTCCTCCGGCGCAGCCTGACGCTGGGCGGGCTGTCCCTGCTGTCGGGCTGCACGCTGGTCGACGAGGAGTCGGCCGAACGGCTGCTCATCCGCGTCTCGCGCTTCAACGACAAGGTCCAGGCCTGGCTGTTCGATCCCCAGCGGCTGGCGCCGACCTATCCGGAATCGATGATCACGCGGCCGTTCCCCTTCAACGCCTACTACGATCGCGATGAAGTCCCCGACGTCGACGGGGCATCGTATCGGCTGGAAGTCGGCGGCCGGGTGGCGGACCGGCACGCATGGTCGCTGCCGGAGCTCTATCGGCTGCCGCACAGCGAGCAGATCACGCGGCACATCTGCGTCGAAGGCTGGAGCGCCATCGGCCGCTGGGGCGGCGTCGCCTTCTCGACCTTCCTGAAGCGCGTCGGCGCCGACCTCTCGGCGAAGTACGTCGGCTTCGAGTGCCTGGACGGCTACTCGACCAGCATCGACATGCCCACGGCGCTACACCCCCAGACGCTGCTGGCATTCAGCTACGACGGCGCCACCCTGCCGCCGCAATATGGCTTTCCCATGAAGCTGCGCATGCCGACCAAGCTCGGCTACAAGAACCCCAAGCACATCGCGGCCATTTTCGTGACCAACGATTATCCGGGCGGCTATTGGGAGGACCAGGGCTACAACTGGTTCGGCGGCAGCTGAACGGGGGCGGTGCCCCGGGCGGGAGCCGGACGGCATGCCTCAATGGGCCTAGGCCCGCCGTGAACTTTCCGCCGTCGACGCAAGTCCATACGGAAGTTGCTAGGGCCACGAGGAGGACAACATGCAACGCAAGAGTCTCAGCCTGACGGCTGCAGTCGTGAGCCTGGCGCTGGCAGGCGGATATATCGGATTCGCCGGGCAGCCGGCGACGGGCGCGACGGCGGCCATTCCGCAGGCGGCTACACCGGCCGAATCGGGCGGGATGCCGGCATCGGCGCTGCCGGACTTCAGCGGCATCGTCGCGCGCAACGGCCCCGCGGTGGTCAACATCAGCGTGACGGGGACCCTCAAGAACGAGCTCGAGGGGGGCGGACACGGCGGCAGCCCGCAGATGGATCCCGACGATCCGATGGCGCCGTTCTTCAAGCACTTCCAGATCGTTCCGCACGAGAACATCCCCGTGCACAGCCTCGGATCGGGCTTCATCATCAGTGCCGACGGCCTGGTGCTCACGGACGCGCATGTCATCGACGACGCCGACGAGGTGATCGTCAAGCTGACCGACAAGCGCGAGTTCAAAGCCAAGGTGCTCGGTACCGACAAACTCACCGATGTCGCGGTGCTGCGCATTCCCGCCAGCAACCTGCCGGTGGTGCATATGGGCGATCCGGCGTCGACGCGCGTCGGCGAATGGGTGCTGGCCATCGGCTCGCCGTTCGGCTTCGAGAACAGCGTCACCGCCGGCATCGTCTCGGCCAAGGGCCGCTCGCTGCCCGACGACAGCTACGTGCCCTTCATCCAGACCGACGCCGCCGTTAACCCGGGCAACTCGGGCGGGCCGCTGTTCAACCTGCGCGGCGAAGTGATCGGCATCAACTCGCAAATCTACAGCCGCAGCGGCGGCTACCAGGGCGTCTCCTTCGCCATCCCGATCGACGTCGCCATGCGCGTCGAGGAGCAGCTGGTGCAGCATGGGCGGGTCGAGCACGCGCGCCTCGGCGTCAGCATCCAGGAGGTGTCCCAGCCGCTCGCCGAATCCTTCGGCCTCAAGCGTGCCGAAGGCGCGCTGGTCGGTTCGGTGGAGAAGGGCAGTCCGGCGGCCAAGGCCGGATTGCAGCCGGGCGACATCATCCTCAAGCTCAACGGAACGCCGATCGGCCGATCGGCCGAACTGCCGCCATTGGTCGCCGCCATGCGGCCGGGCACGCGCGTCAGTCTCGAGGTATGGCGCAAAGGCGAGCGCCGCGAGGTCGGCACCACGCTCGCCGAATTGAAGCCGCAGACGCAGACGGCCGCCGCGCCCAGCGAAGACAACAGCGTCGACAAGGGCAGGCTGGGGCTCGCCGTGCGGCCGCTGACGCCGGAGGAGAGCAAGCAGGTCGACGTCCCCGGCGGACTGGTGATCCAGCAGGCGACCGGCGCGGCGGCGCGTGCGGGCCTGCAGCCGGACGACATCGTGCTGTCGTTCAACGGCGAGCCGGTGAAGAGCATCGCCCAGTTGCGCTCGCTGGTGGCCAAGGCCGGCAAGCACGCTGCACTGCTGATCGAGCGGGACGGCGCGAAGATCTTCGTGCCGGTGGACCTTGGCTAGCGAAAGGAGAAACGCCATGAAAGCGACTTCAAGAAGAACGCCAGGCGCGACGGCGCTGCGCGGCGTCATGCTGTGCGCTTCCCTGGGCGCCGCGGCCTCGGCGTACGCGCTGGCGGCGCCCGATCTGCCGCCGGAGCAGCACCAGGGGGCCGTGAGCTTCCGCACCGGCGGCATCGGCGAGGATGAATCGAAGGCCATGCAGCAAGCCGCACATCAGTATCCGCTGGAATTGGAGTTCGTCTCCCGCAGCGGCGACAGCGCGGGCGGCTATCTCGCCGACGTCGACGTCGCCATCCGCGACGCGCACGGCAGCCCCGTGCTGCAGACCCGGGCGGACGGGCCCTTCCTGCTGGCGAAGCTGCCGCCGGGACGCTACACCGTTACGGCGCAGTACCAGGCCTCGCAGCTCTCCCGCCGGGTGGAGATCCCGGCGCATGGCGCGCAGCATGTCCTCTTCGGCTGGTGATCTGCCCGCCTACGGCGAGGGCGCCTCGTTCACGCCCGCGGAGACGGCGCGCCGCCGTTTCCTGCTGCGCGCCACGCTCGGCGTCGGCGGCGCCTGCAGCCTGGCCGCGCTCTATCCCTTCATCGCCAGCTTCGAGCCGAGCGCGCGCGCCAGGGCCGAGGGGGCGCCGGTCGAGACGGACATCGGCGGCATCCTGCCCGGCGGGCTTTACACGGTGCCATGGCGCGGCAAGCCCGTGTGGGTGCTGCATCGCACCCCGCAGATGATCGCTTCCCTCGCCAGCGACCAGGCGCTGCTGGCCGATCCGGATTCGAAGAACAGCGACCAGCAGCCGAAGTACTGCGTGAATCAGGGCCGCTCGATCAAGCCCGAGTGGTTCGTCTGCGTAGGGATCTGCACCCACCTCGGCTGCTCGCCGACGCTGCGCGAAGGTGCGGGCGAACTGGGTCCCGACTGGCCGGGCGGGTTCTTCTGCCCGTGCCACGGCTCCAAGTTCGACCTCGCCGGCCGCGTCTTCCACAACGTTCCCGCGCCGGCGAATCTGGTGATCCCGCCATACAGCTTCCTGTCGCCGACGCGCATCCGCATCGGCGAGGATGCGGAGACGAAGGTCTAAGGCGCCGAGGCGTCTAGGAAAAATCGGCGCGCTTCAGTATTGCGCCCATCGGCAGACGGATCGCAAGGAAGCGAGCTTCCGGCTGATGGTTGCATATTGACTATGGCGTGAGCGTGGATTAGAACCCCCTTGCTCGCCTGGATTGGTTCGAGTCAGCGAGAAAGACCGGTCCGCGGGCTATCCGGCGATTGAACGATTGGCCGTACCGAATTGGCGTTTTGACAATTACCTTTGGCAGGTCCGCGTATGAAGATGGCTCGTCGCCTTCTGTCGTCGCTCTTGTGCTTCCTGTTTCTGGGCGTTCTTCCCATCTCTGCTATCGGCTCCTATCCGGCTGTAACGGGGTACTTCATAGGCACGCATGGGACAACCTATCCATCGAAGACGTCTGCCTGTTCGGCCGAAGGCGAGTATTTTCCTAACCCCGTTACGAGCCTTTACGCGGTTGCAGATACCGTATGCGGGTACACCTGCCCGATTCCTCAATGGGACTACTTCTGCGGCATAGGTTTCATTCGGTCCAGGCCCTATTGTCCACATGGAGGTACGTTGGTTGGCTCTATGTGCAAGACTTCCTCACCGTCGCGAACGCTTGGCCCTCAGGGTCCGACGCAATTGCGTCGCTAACGGCCATTCAAGGGCCTTCTATCCGGCCGAAAAGACGCGGAGCTAGTCTTGCGAAGATGTATCACGTCTCCGCCTTCCCGGTCTTCAGGTACTCGAGCGAGGTCATCTCGCGCAGCGCCTGCTCTTCCTGCAGGAAGGTCTCGACGGCGAGGGGATCGAATTGGGCCCCAGCTACCCTCAGGATCTCCTCCTTCGCCGCGTCGAAGGGCATGCCCTTGCGATAAGGGCGGTCGAAGGTCATGGCGTCGAGGGTGTCGATGACCGCGAACAGGCGGGCGGGCATGGGAATGGCGTCTCCCTTCAGTCCGCGCGGATAGCCGGAGCCGTCGTAGCGCTCCTCGTGGCACAGCACGATCTGCGCGGCGAGTCCGAAGAAGGGCAGCTTCTGCAGAATCTGGCTGCCATGTTCCGGATGCAGACGCATGACCTGCCATTCCTCCTCGCTGAGGCGATCGGGCTTCAGCAGGATGGCGTCGGGAACCCCGATCTTGCCGAGGTCGTGCAGCAGGCCGCCCCAGTAGATCTCGCGCAGGGTGGCGGCATCGTTGTAGTAATGGCGCGCCAGCAGCAGGGTGTGCGAGGCGACGCGCTTCGAATGCAGGCCGGTCTCGCGTTCGCGCAGGTCGAGCGCCGCCGCCAGCGATTCGGCGAAGCCTTCGTAGGGATGGGTTCCCTCGAGTCCGGCGCGGCGCTTGCGGGATTCGAGCAGGCAGGGTTCGCAGGTCAGGCCATCCCGCGCATGATGATATTGGCGGTCGTTCTCGGACGTTCCGCAATGCACGCAGTCGCGGTTGCCGTTGGGGTGGATGGGTGCTCCGTTGCGTCCATTGATCCGGGTTCCCATGATCGGGCTCCTGTCAGGCTGGCGCCATTTGCATGGAGAGACCGGGTTGCGGCTTCCCGGTTCCGTCGGGGTCAACCCGGTGCGTCGAGTTCCTTCGCCAGCCGGGCAAGGCCGTCGCGCGCGCCGGCGAAATCCAGCCTGTCGAGCGCCTCGCTGATTTCCCGCGCCGCGCCGCCGTGACGCGTACCGCACAGCAGCTTCGCAAGTTCCCGGGCCGGTCCCAGCGCCGACATGCTGCCGCGGCCGGCCAGCGCGGCGAGCTCCTCGAGCATGGGCCGCAGCGAATCCGGCGCCGGTGGGGGGCACGGTGCGTCCTCGGGGACCGCCGGCTGGGCCGCGCGCCAGAGTGCGCAGGCGTCGAGCGCCTCGGCCAGTTCGGCGGCGAAGGGCACCAGCAGGGCGCGGCCCGCGGCGGCATCGCCCAGGCGCAAGGCCTTGTCGAGGGGCGCGGCGACGGCGGCCAGGCGTTCCAGCCCGAGGATCATGGCGGTGCCTTTCACCGTGTGGGCGCGGTGCGCGGCCTCCTCGCAGCGTCCCGCGGCGATCAACTCGTCGACGCAGCGCGCGGCATCGGCCTGGTTGAGTTCGAAGTCGGCCAGCAGGCGCGACAGCAGATCGGCGCTGCCGCCCAGCCGCTTGAGCGCCGCGGCGTCGTCGATGGGCGGCACGGGGCGGGATGGCGGCCGGCCGCTGCGCGCCGCTGCGCCATGTGCGGCGGCCACCAGGCGATAAAGCAGCGCGGCGTCGACCGGCTTGGCCAGAATGTCGTCGACCGGGACGGAAAGGCGCCGCGCGCGGGCGGCGATCTCGTCGTGCCGCGCGGGTTCGGCGACGACGACGCAGCGGGGGCGCGGCCGGGCGGTGCCGGCGATGCAGCGCAGGGTCTCCAGTCCGTCCATGCCCGGCATGCGGTCGTCCACGAAGGCGACGTCGAAGGCCGCTCTGCCGCGCGAGGCGAGCGCCTCGAGGGCTTCCCGTCCATCGGAGACGGCCACCACGCTGCAGCGCGCGGCGGCGAGCAGGTGCTCGAGCGCGTGGCGGGCATTGTCGTTGTCGTCGACCACCAGCGCATGCAGTCCTTCGCACCCGGGAACCGCCGGGCCGGACGTCGCCGCGATGCCGAAGCGCAGCGCGAAGCTGACGTCGCTGCCGACGCCAGGGGCGCTCGCCACCTCGAGCCGGCCGCCCGCCGATCGCACCCAGGCGTCGACCGCCTGCAATCCGGACGCGGCCGCTTCGGGCCGGCTCCGTGCCGGATGCCGCGCCGGATCGAGCAGGGCGGCAATGCGTGGTTCGATGCCGCTGCCCGTATCGGTGACCGAAAACCGCACGCCGACCGTCTCGGGACCGCCACTGCGCGGTTCGGGTTCGGCGGCGATTGAGACCTCTCCGTGCGTCGTGAAGCGCACGGCGTTCTCCACCAGACGAGACAGCGCCCGCCCGAGCGCCGCGCCGTCCCCGGTCAGGTTCGCCGGAAGGTCGCGCGAACGGTGCACGACGAATTCCAGACCCTTGGCGTGTGCCGCCCCGGCGTTGGCCGCGGCCAGCGCGTCCATGACTTCATCGATGCTGAACGAGGTGTCCGAAAGGGCGCCGTTGTCCGGCATGGCGCTTTCAGGGATTGGCGCGTCCGGCCTGCGTGGTCGCCACCACCGCTGCATGCAGCGAGGCTTCGGCGTCGGCTTGCATGCAGACGCAGTTGCGGCCCGATAGCTTGGCCTCGTAAAGCGCGTGGTCGGCGGCCTCCAGCAGCGTGCGCGGGGGCACGTCGGCGCGCGGCAGCGCGGAAGCGACGCCGAGGCTGACGGTGATCCGCAGCGGGGACTCGGACATGCCGCTGTCGGCCGGCGCGACCGGAATGGCGAGCGCCTCCACCGCGGCCCGCATGCGCTCCGCCATCCGCGCCGCGCCGGGCAGGTCGGTGCCCGGAAGAATGCAGCCGAATTCCTCGCCGCCGTAGCGGGCCACCACGTCGGCGGCGCGCTGCAGGCAGCCGTGCAGCGTCGCCGCGATCCGCGTCAGGCAGTGGTCGCCGAAGCCGTGGCCGTAGCGGTCGTTGACCTCCTTGAAACGATCGACGTCGATGAGCAGCAGGGAAAGCACATGCTCTTCGCGCGCCGCGCGGCTCCATTCGGCCTCCAGGTAGGTATCGAAGCGGCGCCGGTTGTCGATGCCGGTCAGCGGGTCCTGCATCGTCAGGCGCTGCAGCAGGTCGCGGTTGCGCTTGAGTTCGACGTGGTTCTTGATGCGCGCGCGCACGATGGCCGGGCGCAGGGGCTTGGTCAGGTAGTCGATGGCGCCCAGCGAGAGGCCGAGGGTCTCGTCGCATTCCTCGCCGCGCGCGGTGACGAAGACGATGGGGATGTCCGCGGTGCGCGGTTCCTCCTTGAGCCGCTTGCATACCTCGTAGCCGTCCATGCCCGGCATGACGACGTCGAGCAGGATCAGGTCGGGATGCTGGGTGGCGGCCAGTTCGATGCCGCCCGGACCGCGCGCCGCGACCAGCACCTCGTATTCTTCGCCGAGCAGCGCGAACAGCTGGTGTGCGCTGGTCGGGCTGTCGTCGATGATCAGCACGGTGCCGTGCTTGTCGCTCATGGTGTCATACCGGAAGTCAGGGCCCAAGGACTTCCGGGCGCGGCTGTCGATGTCCGCGCATGATACGTGGCGGGGGTCGAATAGGCCATATCCCATTCGATAGAGAGACGAAGTCTCAGGGCCGCGGCGGGGTGTCCGACACGCTCACCTTGTCGCGGCCCGTTCGCTTGGCCTCCAGCAGCGCCTGGTCGGCACGGTCGATCAGATGCTCGACGTCGCCGTCGTTGCCGTGCATCGTCGCGACGCCGATGGAGACGGTCAGGTGCACCGCGCGGCCGGGTTCGACGGGAACCTCGGTGGAAGCGACCTTTTGCCTGAGGCGCTCGGCCACCAGCAGGGCCTGGGTGGCGTCGGTCTCGGGGAGCAGCACGGCGAATTCCTCGCCGCCCATGCGGCCCATGATGTCCCAGTCGCGCAGGATCTGGCGGCTGGTGGCGCCGAGCGTCTGCAGGGCGAGATCGCCCGCATGGTGTCCGTAGGCGTCGTTCACGTTCTTGAAGTGGTCGACATCGAGCATCCAGAGAGACAGCGGGTGGCCGTAGCGCCGCGAGCGTGCGAATTCCTGCGCCGCCAGCGACAGGAAATGGCTGCGGTTGGGAACCCGGGTCAGCGGATCGGTTCGCGCTTCCTCCTCGAGCTGGTGAATGCGCTGCATGCGATCGGTGGTATCGATGCCCACGCCGACCAGGAAGACGGCGTCGCCGACCTGGAATCGGCGCGCCGTCATGTAGTAGAGCCGGATGCCGCGGTCGCGCGTGAGGACATGCAATTCCGCCTGCGAGTAGCCGCTTTCGAAGGCGCGCCTCATGGCGGCAGCCGCGAGCGGGCGATCCTCCTCGGCGATGGTCATCAGGTGGCTGCGCCGGCGCAGCGCCTCGTTGCACAGGCCGGTCAGCCGGTTGAGGTAGCTGTTCCATGCGTGGTAATTGCCCTCGCTGTCCAGCACATAGAACGCGCCCGGGACGCTGTTGACCAGGGCATCCGTGAAGGCCTTCTCCTCGGTCAGCGCGTTCTCGGCCTTCCTGCGCTCGGTGATGTCGACGCAGAAGCCCGTCACGTACGGAACACCGCCGAGCTCGAAGCGCCGCGCCGTCTTCAGGAACACGCGCAGGCCCTCGCCGGGGGTCGGTACCCGCACCTCCATCTGGGCATAGCCCATGGCGAAGGCGGCGAGGAATTTGGCGGCGGCGAGGTCGCGGTCATCCTGATGGATGGTGGCGAGGATCGAGCTGCCCGCGAGTTCCTCGTCCGACTTTCCGGCGACCTGCGCAAGGCGGCGGTTCCAGCGCACCAGGTTCGATTGCTGGTCGATGACGTAGTACGGCCCGGGTGCGCTCTCTATGATGGCATCCGAGAAGGCCATGTCGCCCGCCAGGTCGCCATCCACGGCCTCGGCGACCTGGCGGCCGAGGCCGACGCAGGCCGCGAAGCGGCTGCCGTCCGATTCGAGACGACGCACCGCAAGGATGAAGTCGGTCTCGTCCGCCGCACCGGCGAACCGGACGGCGCCGGCGGCCGCTCCGTGCGCGAAGGCCTCCTCGAGTTTGGCGGCGATGCCGTCCCGCAGGCGCGGCGGCGCGACGACCGACGCCAGGTCGGCACCCGCCAAGCCCCCAGCCGCGCGTCCGACGAGCGCCGCGAAGCCATCATTCCAGCGCACCAGGCGATGCTTGTCGTCGACCACGGCCAGGACGCCGGGCACGCCGGCGATGATGGCTTCATCGAACTGCGCGCGCCGCTTGTCGGCCTCCTCGTGCTCGCGGCGCGCGCTGACGTTTTCCATCATGTGGCGCGAATACCAGAATTCGCCCGTCGGCCGCCGCGCGGTGATGTCATGGCTGATGAAGATCTGGTCCCCCTCGGCGGTCAATTCCGACGTTTCGGCGCTGAAGGGATGCTTGACCGCCTCCAGGCAGTGGCGCAGCGGGCCATCGGAGCGCGGGAATATCAGCCAGTAGGGCCTGCCGACGATGTCCTCCATCGGCAGCCCGACGTGGGCGGCATAGGCGGCATTGCAGCGCAGGACCCGGTAGTGCTCGTCATGGACGAAGACCGGTTCCTGGATCTCGTCGAAAGCGGCGAGCCATTCGAAGGGCGGCAGCGGTTCCGCCTCGTTGCCGTCGGACTTGTAGCGCACGGGGACGATGCCCTCGATGCGAGGCGGCGGCGCCGGCCGCCTCGAGACATGCGGCAGCCGCTTTCGCATTCGGTTCGCGGAACGCGAGGCTTTCGCGCTTGGTCTGGGCATGGTCGAGTGTTGGGTGCCCCTGGAAACCCGAGGGTTGGGCAGCATCACTCTTACCGTAGCCAAGCGTCGCGCCGAATGAAATACAGGTGGTCCTATATTCCCGCTACCCGAAGCTGCGTAAGGGCGCGGCATGCGCCTCATGGCGCCATCGCTTCGGCATCGCAGAACAGCGCCACAGGGAAGCATTTCAGCGCAGCGGCGAGCCGGACGCTCGGCTTGCCGGCATGGCTCTCGACGACGAGCGCCTCATCGGTGAAGACGTTGACCAGCTGCATGCCCGTCAGCTCGGCGGGTAATTCGATGCGCGCATCCCCCCATGCTTCGTCGCCGAGCGGCAGGCGAGAGCTGCCGCAGAGGCCGACGAACAGCCGCGGCGCGACGGCCACGGCGACATGGCGCTCGCTGCGCCTGGCAAAGGCGCACGCGTGCTCGGCCTTGGCGCCGGCCGCCTGCAGCGGCAGATAGAGGCCGCCCTGGAACAGCTGCCGCAGGCGCTGCCGGCAGTGCAGGGCACGCCAGGTCAGGTAGAACTTGATGCGCCCGTCCGCCATGCCGTCGCACAGCGCCCGCGCGGCCCGGGCGCGCGCCTCGCCGCGCAGTTCGCCCAGCGGCCCGAGCGCGGACAGGATCTCGCGGCGCAGATCGTAGTCGACGCCGCGGCGATTGTCCGGGTCGACCAGGCTCAGGTCCCACAGCTCGCAGCCCTGGTAGAAATCCGGCACGCCTGGCGAAGCGATCTTGAGCAGCACCTGCGACAGGCTGTTCAGCATGCCGAAATGGGCGATGCGGCGCTGGAACGGCAGGAAGTCCTCGAGGAAGTAGTTGCGGCTGCCCGAGGCCAGCAGGGCATCGACGAAGGCGTCCAGCGCCTGTTCGTATCCCGGGTCGGGGTTGAGCCAGCTGCTGTTGGCCTTCGCTTCGCGGATCGCCTTCCGCATGTAGGACTTGACGCGGCCGCGCAGCGCTTCGACCTCGTCGCTGCCGGCGTCGTGTGCCGGCCAGACGCCGAGCAGCGTCTGGTAGAGGAAGTACTCGTCGTTGAGGCTGGGCGCCTGACGCCCGTCGACGCTGCGCTTCTTGGCGCGGTTGACGCGGCGCCAGCGGCGCAGGTGGTCGAGCCATTCGGCAGGAATCTCGGACAGCACGTCGATGCGCGCCCGCACGTCCTCCGAGCGCTTGGTGTCGTGCGTCGACGTGGCCAGCAGCGCGTGCGGCCAGCGCAGGCCGCGGTCCTGCGCGGCACGGTGGAAGGCCGCGACGCCGACGCCGAAGCGTGCCGGGTCGCCGCCGACCTCGTTGAGCGAGACCAGGCGGTTGTATGCGTAGAAGGCCGTGTCCTCGATCCCCTTGGCGGCGACCGGGCCGGTGAACTGCTGGAACCGCATGGCGAAGCCGAACACCTGGTCGGCATACTCGGGCGGCTTGCCCGCGGCCAGCGCCCCGGTCAGCGCATCGCGGACGAAATCGAACACCGAGGCGTCGGCGAGCCGGCTGCGCTTCCTCGCCAGCGCGGCGGCCCAGTCGATGTGGCGCCGGTCCTCGTCGGACGGTCCCGCCCGGGTGACATAGGTGCGATAGACGGGAAAGGCGGCGGCGATGTCGGCGAGCGCGGCGCGCAGGCTGTTGACCGTGAAGTCGCAGGTATGGCGGTCGGCCAGTGCGACGCGGGCGAGCTGGCTCGCCAGCACGTTGAGTTCCGCGGCCATCGTCGTGTCCATGACGAGCTTGCGCCCGGCGCGCGCGATGTCGCCGAAGTCGAGCTTCTCTCCGATGAAGAGCGCGTAGATGCGGTCGAAGTGGTCCTCGTTGGCCGCGTCGACGAACAGGCCGTTGACCAGGTTGGCGAAATCGTAGCCGGTGGTGCCGTGCACCGGCCAGTCCTGCGGCAGGTGCTCGTGGGCGGCGAGGATCTTTTCGGCCACCAGATAGAGCGGCCGCGCCGTGCCGTCGCCGTCGGCCGCCTGCTGGAGGCGGCGGAAGTAGCCGCCGGGGTCGTGCAGTCCATCCGGATGGTCGACGCGGATCCCCTCGGCGATGCCGCTGCGCGTCCATTCCAGGATCAGGCGATGGGTGTCGCGGAACACGCGCGCCGATTCCATGCGCAGGGCGGCGAGTTCGTTCACGTCGACGAAGCGCCGGTAGTTGATGTCGTCGCTGGCCACGCGCCAGTCGGCCAGCCGCCATGCCTGGCCCTTGATAAGCGCATGCATGGCGTTCCAGCTCTCGGGCACGCCGGGCGTGCCGTTGAACGAGGCCACGTTCTCGGCCGCGAACAGCGCGACGTCGGGGCTCCTGGCGAGCAGTTCGGCCAGCCTGCGCTTCTGCATCTCCTTTTCGCGTGCCCGTTCCGCGACCTGCTCGGCCCCGCCGCGGGTATGGGGCGGCAGGTGGCCGAGCGCGGTCGACAGGCTGAGCAGGTCGAGATAGTCGGGATGGTCGGCGCCAAGCCGCGCGGCCAGCCGTTCCCTACCCAGTTCGAGCACTTGCGGATAGAGGCGCGGGTCGATCGGGAAGTGGTGCTGGAAATAGTGCAGCCCGATCTCGCCGCGGGCGGCATCGAGCCGCAGGGCCAGCTGCCCGTCCTCCAGCACCCGGCCGTACTGAGCCCCGAGCACCGGCAGCAGCACCTTGTCGCGCAGGTCGTCGTTGAGCGGATGCCACTCGATGTCGAAGTAGCCGGCATGCTCGGCCGCCTGGCCGTTCTCGAGCACGTCGAGCCACCAGGGATTGTCGCCGGCCAGCACGCCCATGTGGTTGGGCACGACGTCGATCAGCTGCCCCATGCCGTGCCGCCGCAACGCCTCCGCGAAGCGCGCCAATTCCGCGGCGCTGCCGACTTCCGCATTGACGCTGCCGTGATCGGTGATGTCGTAGCCATGGTCGCTTCCCGGGCGCGCCTGCAGGTAGGGCGAGGTGTACAAGTGGCTGATGCCGAGCGCATGCCAGTAGGGCACCAGCGCGGCAGCCTGCGCCAGGGTGAAGCGGCGATTCAGCTGGACGCGGTAGGTGGCCAGCGGGATGCGCGCCTCGCGCCCCGTCGCGCGGCCGGTCTGGGCCTGCGCGCGCGGGAACACCGAGCCGCCGCGCTCGTCCTGCAGCGCCTGCGCCAGGGCCGGCAGGCGCGGGTCGGACCGCCAGCTCTCGAGGTTGAGCGCCAGCTTGCGGCGCCAGTTGGGATGGCGCTCGCCGGTGGTGCCGGGCAGGTTCATCTGTTCGGTCTCCCCGAAGACGTCCTCGGGAGCGACCATCATCACCTGGGCGCGGGAACGCGCCAGGTAGCGGTGCACGGCGCGATTGAGTTCGTCCGTCATGTCGGGCCGGGTCACCGGGTCGACGCCGGTGCCGCCCGGCAGCAGTCCTTCGCGGTCGAGCGCCATCAACGTCCGGGCGCGCTCGCGGGCGCGCGCCACCACCTGCTCGTCGCGCACGGCGGCGGAGGGGAACAGCTCGAGGCCCGCGCGCAGGTCGAGGTCGCGGCCCAGCCAGTGGCCGCGCAGCGTCGGCAGGTCGTGGGTGCCGACGGAGATCAGCGCCTGCCCCGGATACTCGTCGGGGCGCGGCAGCGCGCGCTCGGGATCGTGCTCGAGATGCAGCGGCCGGCACGACAGCGCGCCCAGCGCGCCGAGCGCTTGGCGTACCTCCGCCGGCACGGTGCCGAGATCTTCCCCGATCACCAGGCAGCGGTTGCGTCGGCTCTCCAGGGCGAGGATGCCGAGCAGGTCCGCGAAGGGGTAGCGGACATAGGCGCCCTGCGTCGCCGGGTGTCCCTGCGGCACCCAGTACTGGCGCATCAGGCCCATCACGTGGTCGATGCGCAGGCCGCCGGCATGGCGCATGTTGGCGCGCAGGATGGCGACGATCGGCTCGTAGGCGAGCTCGCGCAGCTGCCAGGGATGCATCGGCGGCAAGCCCCAGTCCTGGCCCTGCAGGTTGATCGCATCGGGTGGCGCGCCGACCGACGCGCCCAGTGCGAACAGCCCGCGCTGCGCCCATACCTCGGCGCCGGCGCGATCCGCCCCGACGGCGAGGTCGAGATAGAGTCCCATGCCGAGCCCCAATTCCCACGAACGCCGTCCGGCGGCGGACAGCTGGCGCTCGGTTTCCCATTGCAGGTATTGCCGGTATTGCACGCGCTCGGCGTGGCGGCGGCAGAATTCCTCGACCGCCGGCGACCCGGGATCGCGAAACGCCTCGGGCCAGACCGGCCAGCCCCATACGGCGGGATCTGCCGCATGGAAGTGCTCCTGCAAGGCCTCGAAGCGTGCCAGATCGCGCAGCGCGTGGCCGGCCTCGGCGCAATAGGCTTCGAAGGCGCGCCCGCGCGCGGTGGCCTTGTCGAGATGGCGGCGTCGGAACTCGCCGTACAGCAACTCGATGACGCGGGCCTTTGCAGCCGCGACCCCTGCGTAATCGACCAGTTCGGTGCCGCGCAGCGCGCGCAAGCCGGCCTGGAACTCGCCGCTGTGGACCAACTCGCGCGCGGCCTCGCACTCGGCGAACTCGGGAACGGCTTCGACATCGAGGTAGAGCGCATTCCATTGGCTGCGGCTCGACGGCCCGTAGGGGCTCGCGTTTTCGGGGCGATCGGGAAACAGCGCATGCAGCGGGCTGACGCCGACGGCGCCGGCACCGCAACCGGCTGCCAGTTCCAGCAGGCGGTAGAGGTCGGTCAGGTCGCCCATGCCCCAGTTGCGCTCGGAGCGCAGGCTGTAGAGCTGCACCTGCAGCCCCCAGAGGCGCCCGCCGCCTTCCAGGGCCGGCGGCAGGTAGCAGCGTTGCGGCGCCATGACGAGGGTCGTCGCCGCCAGTTCGCTTCCGCCGCCGTCGGCCAGCACGAAGCGGTGGTAGCCGAGCCCGGCGGCCGGCAAGGGCAGCGCCAGGCGGACGTAGCCATCCCGGCCGAAGCGGCGGGTGTCCAGGCGTGCCAGTCCATCGGCGGCGGCTTCGCCGCTCAGCGTCGGCCCCGATTCCTGTTCCAGTCGCCAGCGCAGGCGGCGCGGCCGCGCGGCATTCGCCAGCGTGATCGGCATGTGCGGGTTGGGGTCGCCTTCCCGCAGCACGAGGACGGGCGGCAGCGGGCGCCGCCATTCGCGCGATTCGAGTTCGGCGATCGCCGCGGCGGCTGCTTCCTCATTGCGGCAATCGATGCCCAGCGCCGCGAGCAACCCCGTCTTCGCTTCTTCCGTCGCGTGCCGCGGCTGGTCCCAGGCATCCCGGTATTCCGTGAGGAGGCCGGCCAGCGCGCACAGCCGGTCGAGCGTCGCCGCGGCGATCATGGAAGCGCGTCGGTCTCGTCCAGCAGCCAGACGACGGACCAGGCCGGCAGCGCGCCGTCCTCCAGCGCACCGGCGGCCGACGGCGGCGTCGCGTGCAGCAGGCGGCCGGCGGGGCGCGACAGCCCCTCGACGGCGGTGCCGCCCAGGTTCGCGACGAGGGCGAGACGGGTACCGTCGCCCAGCGTCCAGCTCGCCGCAAGGGTCCGGGCGCCCAGGCGCTTGCAGCGCGCCGTACCGGCGCGCATGCCGGCCAGCCGGGGCGTGATCTCGCGGTGCCGCAGGCCGAGCAGCTGGCGCGTGCGCCACAGGCAATCGCCGTGCGGCGCCAGCGCGAGTTGCCCCCAGTCGAGACAGGAGCGGCGGAAGGTCTCCTCATGATTGGGATCCGGAATCCGCTCGCGCGCGGCCGCGTCGCCGAAGCCGGCGAAACGCGCGAACTCCTCCCGCCGTCCCCGGGTGACGGCTTGCGCCAGCTCGCCGGCGAAGTCGCAGAAGAACAGGAAGGGCGAGGCCGCGCGGAACTCCTCGCCCATGAACAGCAGCGGCGGGAAGGGCGCCAGCAGCAGCAGCGCCTGCGCGGCATCCACGGCATGCGGCTCCGCCAGCATGCCGATGCGTTCGCCGAAGGCGCGATTGCCGATCTGGTCGTGGTTCTGCAGGAAGGCGACGAAGGCCTCGGGGGTGAGCCCGGCGGTCGATTCGCCGCGTACGGCGCCGCCGCGATAGCCGGAAGGCTGCCCTTGCCAGGCGAATCCCGCGGCCAGGCAGCGGCGCAGGTCCTCCAGCGGTTCTGCCCGGTAGTCGTCGTAGTAGCCGTCCCGCTCGCCGGTCAGCAGCACGTGCAGCGCGTGGTGCAGGTCGTCGTCCCATTGCGCCTCATAGAGCCGCGCGGCATCGGGTGCGTGCCTCAGGTAGCGCGCCTCGTTGGCGTCGTTCTCCAGCACCAGATGGACGTGGCGCTGGCGCGCCGGTCCGCTGCGCGCGGCTTCGGCGAGGTCGACCAGCAGGCGCTGCCGGCCCTCGTCCGGGATCGCGTGGACGGCGTCGAAGCGCAGTCCGTCGAGGTGGAACTCCTCGATCCAGTAGAGCGCATTGTGGATGAAGAAGCTGCGTACGGTGTCGCCCTGCGGGCCGTCGAAAGCGAGGGCATCGCCCCAGGGCGTCTTGTGGCGCGCGGTGAAGAAAGGCGCCGCGTAGCTTCCCAGGTAGTTTCCCTCGGGACCGAAATGGTTGTAGACGACATCGAGGAAGACCATCAGCCCGCGCGCATGGGCCGCCTGCACCAGCGCCTTCATGTCCTCGGGGCGGCCGTAGCGGCTGTCGGGCGCGAAGGGCAGGACGCCGTCGTACCCCCAGTTGCGGCGTCCCGCGAAGTCCGCTACCGGCATCAGTTCGATGGCGGTCACGCCGACCTCGGCGAGGTAGTCGAGGCGCTCGGCGACGCCGTTGAAACCGCCTTGCGGCGAGAAGGCGCCGACATGCAGTTCGTAGATGACCGCCTCGTGCCACGGCCGGCCCATCCAGCCGTCGTCCTGCCATTCGAAGGCGGCGGGATCGATCACCTCGCTGGCGCCGTGGACGTCGTCGGGGTTGCAGCGCGAAGCGGGGTCGGGCACCTCGAGGCCGCCGTCGATGCGGAAGCGGTAGCGGCTGCCGGCGGCCACTCCCTCGGCCGGCAGTTCGAACCAGCCGTCCTCGCGCGCCTGCATCGGCAGCGCCGGGGCGGTGTCGTCGCAGCCGAGACGCAGTTCGACGCGCTGCGCGCTGGGCGCCCACAGGCGGAAGCGCGTCGCCCCGTCGGCCAGGGCCGCGCCAAAGGGCATCTCGTGGATCCGTTTCATCGCGTTGCCTCCGCGGTGCGCCGTTCGTCGCCGTCGGCAAGGCGCAGCAGCACCATCGAGCGGCCGTCCAGCGGATACTCGTCGCCGCCGTCGCGGCGCAACTGGGGAATGCCGGGGTCGGTCGATGCCGTATCGAACATCAGTTCCCAGCGCTGCGTGCCGCCGCCGCCCGGCAGGCGGAAGGGCACCGCCTCGTGGTGGGCGTTGAACAGCAGCAGGAAGCTGTCGTCGGCTACGCGCCGGCCGCGGCCGTCGCGCTCGTCGAGCCCGCTGCCGGCGAGAAACATTCCGAGGCAGCGGGCGAACGCGGCCTGCCATTCGGCATCGCTCATCTCGCGGCCGTTCGGATCGAGCCACAGCACGTCCTTGATGCCGCTGCCCTTGATTGCGCGGCCCTGGAAGAAGCTGCGGCGATGGAACACCGGATGACCGCGCCGCAGCCGCGCCAGGCTGCGGACGAATTCCAGGAACTCGAGCTGGGCGGCGTCGGGATGCCAATGCACCCAGCCGAGCTCGTTGTCCTGGCAGTAGGCGTTGTTGTTGCCGTGCTGGGTGGCGGAGAGGACATCCTTGGCCTGGATCATCGGTACGCCTTGCGAAAGCAGCAGCGTCGCCATCAGGTTGCGCTTCTGCCTTTCGCGCAGCGCCGCGACGGCGGAATCGTCGGTCGGGCCTTCCACGCCGCAGTTCCAGGACAGGTTGCGATCGGTGCCGTCGCGGTTGTCGTCGAGATTGGCCTCGTTGTGCTTGCCGTTGTAGCTGACCAGGTCCTGCAGCGTGAAGCCGTCGTGCGCGGTGATGAAGTTGATGCTGGCATAGGGCCGGCGGCCGCTGGAGGCATAGAGATCCGAGGAGCCCGTGATGCGGTAGGCGAATTCGCCCATCAGGCCGCCGTCGCCCTTCCAGTATGCGCGTACCGTGTCGCGGTAGCGGTCGTTCCACTCGACCCAGCCGACCGGGAAGTTGCCGACCTGATAGCCGCCTTCGCCCAGATCCCAGGGTTCGGCGATCAGCTTGACGCGGGAGATCACCGGGTCCTGGTGGATGATGTCGAAGAAGGCGCCCAGACGGTCGACCTCGTGCAGTTCGCGCGCCAGCGCCGACGCCAGGTCGAAGCGGAAGCCGTCGACGTGCATCTCCTGCACCCAGTAGCGCAGGCTGTCCATGATGAGCTGCAGCACGCGCGGATGGCGCAGGTTCAGCGTGTTGCCGCAGCCCGTGTAGTCCATGTAGTAGCGCGCGTCTCCCGCCACCAGCCGGTAGTAGGAGGCGTTGTCGATGCCGCGGAAGGACAGCGTGGGTCCCAGCTGGTTGCCTTCGGCGGTGTGGTTGTACACGACGTCGAGGATCACCTCGATGCCCGCCGAATGCAGCGTCTTCACCATCGTCTTGAACTCCTGCATCGGTTCGGCCGCCGCGTAGCGGGGGTCCGGCGCGAAGAAGCCGATCGAGTTGTAGCCCCAGTAGTTGCGCAGTCCCTTCTCGACCAGATGGCGGTCGTCGGTGAAGGCATGCACCGGCATCAGCTCGATGGCCGTGACGCCGAGTCGCTGCAGGAATTCGATGGCCGGGGCCGTGGCCAGCCCGGCGTAGGTGCCGCGCAGGGCCGGCGGGATATCGGGGTGCAGCTGCGTAAAGCCCTTGACGTGGAGCTCGCAGATCAGCGTTTCGTTCCACGGCGTGCACGGCGGCCGGTCGTCGCCCCAGGTGAATGCGGTGTCCACCACCCGGCACTTCGGCATGCCGGCCGCGCTGTCGCGGCGATCGAGCGAGAGGTCGCCCGAGCGATGTCCGACGCGGTAGCCGAAGTGCGCGTCGCTCCAGCGCACGCTGCCGACGATGTCGCGCGCGTAGGGATCGAGCAGCAGCTTGGCGGGATTGAAGCGATGGCCGGCCTTCGGCTCGTAGGGTCCATGGACGCGATAGCCGTAGAGCAGGCCGGGGCGGCCCTCCGGCAGGTAGCAGTGCCACACGCGGTCGGTCTGGTCGCGCAACTCGATGCGCTCCGCCTCGCGGCGGCCCTTGGCATCGAACAGGCACAACTCGACCTTGGTGGCATGCTCGGAAAACAGCGCGAAGTTCACGCCTTCGCCGTCCCAGGTGGCGCCGATGGGATAGGACTCCCCCGGCCAGATCGCGCGTATCGGCGCGATCACGGCGCGCTCCGGCGGCCGTAGACGCCGGTGCGGTCCACCGTGCCGCGCGCCATGACCGCGATGCCCGATGCCGTGACGTGGAGGCCCGCCTGCCGATCGGCCTCCTGGTCGAAGCCGATGCGTGCGCCGGCGGGAATCTCGTTGAAGCGGTCGATGATCGCGTTGCGCAGGCGGGCGCCCTTCCGGATCACCACGAAGTCCATCACGATCGAGTCGTCGATGTGCACGTCCTCCTCGATCATGACCTCGCGGCGAACGATCGAATTGCGGATCGTCGCGTTCTTGACCATGGTGCCGTCGCCGATCAGGCTGTTCCGGATGCGGGCCTCGGCGATGCGCGCACTCGGCCCCTGGTAGTTGCTGGAGGTGATCGGCCAGTGCGGATTGAAGACGTTGAAGCGCGGCTCCGCGCCGAGCACGTCCATGTTGGCGGCATAGTAGGCGTCGACCGTACCGACGTCGCGCCAGTAGGCCTGTTCCTCGTAGGCGCGCACGCCGGGCACCCGGTTCTGCGAGAAGTTGTAGGCGCAGACCCGGCAGCCGCCTGCGATCAGGCGCGGCAGCACGTGCCGCCCGAAGTCGTTCTCGCCGTGGCGCTCGGCCTCTTCCAGCGCATCGAGCAGCAGGTCGGTGTCGAACAGGTAGTTGCCCATCGATGCGTAGGCATGGTCCCGGCGATCCGGCATCGGCGCCGGCTGCTGGGGCTTTTCCTTGAAGTCGACGACGCGGCCGTCGGATTCGGCGGTGACGATGCCGAATTCCCGGGCGTTGGCGATCGGCACGGGCAGCGCGGCGACGGTCGCCTGGGCGCGCTGGTCGCGGTGGAAGCGCACCATCTGGCGCAGGTCCATGCGGTAGATGTGATCGGCGCCGAATACGGCGACCAGGTCCGGACGATGGAGGGCGATCAGGTTGCGGTTCTGGCGCACCGCGTCGGCCGTTCCCTGGAACCATTCGGGGCCCTCGCGCATCTGCGGCGGCACCACCGTGACGAACTGCTCGGGCAGGATGTGCGACAGCGTCCACGCGTGGTTGATGTGCTCGATCAGCGATTGCGACTTGTATTGCACCAGCAGGTAGATCGAATAGACGCCGGAGTTGACGAGGTTGCTCACGACGAAGTCGACGATGCGGTAGCGGCCGCCGAAGGGCACCGACGGCTTCGAGCGTTGCACCGTGAGCGGAAATAGCCGCGAACCTTCGCCGCCGGCCATCACCATGGCGAGGACTTTCGGATACGGCACTTTGTTCTCCTTCTCGGCGCGCCAGCGCGGCGTCCACGGATCGTCGCCGCGCAGCCGGGCGCTTCTGCATGGGCAGCGAGTACGAGGCGGAGTTCCCGGGAGTCGGACGGCGCGGACAGCCTTCCAGAGCCGATCGGCGCAGACGGCGGAGCGGAAGTTCAAGATCGCCCCGATGATCCCGCCGCGCGGCCCGCTCAGGTTTCGTCCCGAGTCAGCGAAATGCCGCGCAGCAGCAGCCCGAGCCTTTCGGGATGATGATCCAGAGCGGTGCGCAGTTCGGCCAGCGCGGCCTCGAGAGTGAACAGATCGAGCAGCGCGTGGGCGGCCGTCCAGTCGGAGCAGATGCCGTTCGCCTGGCCCGCTTCGCGGTAGGCGTCGACGAAGGCCGCCGCACTGGCCTCGCGCCATTCGCGCACGGCGCGCTCGACGGCTCCGGATTCGTCCGCTTTCTCGGCGCCGGCGCGATCCAGGGCGGCACGCGCGACCCCGTCGATGGATCGCAGCATGGTCGCGACGTCCCGCAGCGGCGAATGCCGGCCCGCGCCGGCCGGGTCGAAATCGACGAAGACGAAATCGTTCTGCGCGAGCAGCACGCGCGCCAGGCGCAGGTGGCCATGTATGCGCGTCTTGGCGCCGAACGGCGGCAGGCGCGCCGCCCGATCGATCGATGCGGCAATGTCGGCCCGGCGGGCCAGCAGCGCGTCGACCTCGCTGCGCAGCGGCGCCGGCACGTCGCGCTGGCGCTCGAGCGCGTCGAGCGCGCTTGCGGCGGACTGGCGGGCGACGTCGGCCCAATGCGAAATGTCCTCGGCGGCGACAGGCGCGGGATCGAAGGCGGGGCCGCCGGGGCAGCGCAGCGCCGCGTGCAGTTCGGCGGTGCGCCGTCCCAGGGTGCGCATCAGGGCGAGGTAGGCCCCATGGGGATCGGCCTGCTGCACGGCGGCCGGATCGTTGGTGCGCCGCTGTTCGAGGTGGCGCTGCAGATATTCGAGCGTGTAGTCGAGGCCGCTGCCCTGGTTCTCCACGTAGCCCTGCAGTACCGCCAGGGTACGGGTGACGCCGTCATCGCCCAGGTAGTCGACGCTCCCCAGCACCGGTACGCTGTGCTGGAAGCCGGCCACCTCGGCGAGGAAGCGGCCGACCTCGACTTCGGCGTTGGGGCCGCGGCGCGGGCTGCGGTATCCCTTGACATAGACCGCCTTGCCGAGGGCGACGGCGCTGATGCCGGGGGCGGCGCCCGAGGGCCTCATGGGCAGGGTGTCGAGCGGCTCGTGGGCGAGGCTCGCGAAGGCGGGCGTCGACGAGAAGCGGATGGTGCCGGCCGCGCAGCGCAGTTCGCGGCCCGCCTCGACGGCATCGACCAGCGCGCGGCAGAACCATTCGTCGGCGAAGGCGTCGGCCAATGCACCGATGCGCGCCTGGTGGCGCACCCGGGCGGCCGTGGCCGGCGCCATCGCGCGCGTGCGCTCCTCGTCGCCGTCCTCCCAGATCAGCGAAAGGGGCAGGAAGCAGGCATCGCCGGACAGGCTGCCATCGGCGCCGTCGAACAGCGCAACCAGCCAATCGCCGCGCGGATCGCGCCACTCGGCGCAGTCGGCCAGCGCCAGGCGCGCCGGCGGAGCGCCGGGCGGGAACCAGCGCTGGGCCGCGACGAAGCGGGGCAGCACCAGGGTCTCGAGTTGCAGGCGCACGTTGTCGGCCATGGCCGCGCGCCAGGGCACCACCCGTTCGCGGAACAGGCTGTGCCAGCCGTCGAACAGCACCAGCACCGGCAATTCCTCGCGCGCGACGCGCTCCTCGTGCCATGCGGGCGCCTCCTCGCCGGCCGCCAGGCGGAACCAGAAGAAGCCGTGGCCGTGCAGGGTGAGCAGGTAGGGCAGTTCGCCGATCGGCGGAAAGGCGGTGCGGCCGATCAGCTCGATAGGCACCCGCCCCTTGAAGCGGCCCAGGTCCAGTTCCACCGGCTGGGCGGAGCGCGCCAGGTTGGCGACGCACAGCAGCGCGTCGTCGCCATACTCGCGCACGAACGCCAGGATCTTGCGGTTGCCGGCGCGCAGGAAGCTCAGGTTGCCGCGGCCGAAGCCCTTGTTGGCGTCGCGCACCGCCAGCATGCGCCGCATCCAGTTGAGCAGCGACGAAGGGTCGCGCGACTGCGCCTCGACGTTGACGGCCTCGTAGCCGTAGATCGGGTCCATGATGGGCGGCAGGTAGAGGCGCTGCGGGTCGGCCTGCGAGAAGCCGGCATTGCGGTCGGGGCTCCATTGCATCGGGGTGCGCACGCCGTTGCGGTCGCCGAGGTAGATGTTGTCCCCCATGCCGATCTCGTCGCCGTAGTAGATGATGGGCGTGCCCGGCATCGACAGCAGCAGGAAGTTCATCAGCTTGATGCGGTCGGGGTCGTTGTCCATCAGCGGCGCCAGGCGCCTGCGGATGCCGAGGTTGAGGCGCGAGCGCGGGTCCGCGCCGTACATCTGGTACATGTAGTCGCGCTCCCTGCTCGTCACCATTTCGAGCGTCAGCTCGTCGTGGTTGCGCAGGAAGATCGCCCAGTGGCAGGAGTCGGGGATGTCCGGCGTCTGCTGCATGATTTCGACGATCGGGTGGCGGTCCTCCTGGGCGATGGCCATGTACATGCGCGGCATCAGCGGGAAGTGGTAGGCCATGTGGCATTCGTCGCCGTCGCCGAGGTAGTCGCGCACGTCCTCGGGCCACTGGTTGGCCTCCGCCAGCAGCATGCGGTCCCGGTAATGCGCATCGATGACTGCCCGGATCTGGCGGATGACGGCGTGGGTTTCCGGGAGGTTCTCGTTGCTGGTGCCCTCGCGCTCGCACAGGTAGGGAATGGCGTCCAGGCGCAATCCGTCGACCCCCATGTCGAGCCAGAAGCGCATGACGCGCAGCACGGCCTTGAGCACCATCGGGTTGTCGAAGTTGAGGTCCGGCTGGTGCGAGAAGAAGCGATGCCAGTAGTACATGCCCGCAGCCTCGTCGCGCGACCAGTTCGACGTCTCGGTGTCGGTGAAGATGATGCGGGTGCCGGCGTAGCGGTCGGGGCTGTCGCTCCAGACGTAGAAGTTCCGCTTGGACGACCCCGGCGCCGCCCGGCGGGCCGCCTGGAACCAGGGATGCTGGTCGGAGGTATGGTTGATGACCAGCTCGGTGATGATGCGCAGGCCGCGGCGGTGCGCCTCGCGCACGAGCTGGCGGAAATCGCCGCGGCTGCCGTATTCGGGATGGATGTTGCGGTAGTCGGCGATGTCGTAGCCGTCGTCCTTCATCGGCGACGGGTAGAAGGGCAGCAGCCAGAGCGCGGTGACGCCGAGTTCCTGCAGGTAGTCGAGCTTGCGGATCAGCCCGCGGAAATCGCCGACGCCGTCGCCGTTGCTGTCGAAGAATGCCTTGACGTGCAACTCGTAGATGACGGCGTCCTTGTACCAAAGATGCTGGCCGTCGTCGTCCGGATCGGGCCGGTACCCGCCCTGCGCTTGCGTCTCGTTGCGTTCGGGCATCTGCGCTGACCGCGCCGTCCGTCAGCGGGGCGGCGCGCCGGTTCCCGCTAGGGCTTCTTGGTCCAGGCTACGCAGTATCCCTCCGGCGAGATCTCGGTGTCGCCCGGCATGAGCTTGCAGCCGCCCAAGTCCTTGGGCGACTTGCCGGGGACGAACTGCATGCAGGTGGCGCAGCGCTTGTCGCCCATCGGGTGATCCTGGTATTTCAGCGAGGTGCGCATCGCCGAGTTGGTCGCCGCCGCGGCCCGGCCCGATGCGGCGACGATGGGAATCATGGCGAGGGCCGCGCACCCGGCCTTGATAAACCGGCGGCGCCCGTCCTTGTCGCTGTTGCTGTCCATTTGCGTCCCTTTCCGCTTGCGGCCCCGCCGCGTCCTCGCTGCTCGGCGCCGGAATGGAAGTTGGTGGCCCGCCCGGCGGCAAAGTTCCGCATGGGGGGCGCGCCGGCCGGCTCATGGCAAATCGGGGAAATGCCCTTGCAACCAACGATGGGCGGCACGGTCGACCGTCAATCCCGGTGGCCGAAGCGTGCGCTGCATCGCGGCGTCACCGGGGAATCTTGGTGAACTTGGCGATAAGGAGCGAGACATGGAATTCGGGAATCAGAGAGCGGAAGCCGCGCGGGCCGGACAGGAACTTGCGGGGCATTACCAGAGCATGCTGGACGGCTGGGCGGAAGTCTCGAGGTGCTGCATGGCGGCGGCCGACGACATCTACAGGACGAGCCTCGACTTCGTCAGGGACCAGGCCGAGCAATTGCAGGAGATCAGCCGGGATCCGGGCGCCGCCATGCGGGAGCAGACGGTGTCGCGTGCGATCAACTGCAGCTTCGACGCCGCGGATCGGATCGCCCAGGCCTACCTGCACTCGCTGGAGACCGTGCGCGAGCCGCTGATGCGGGCGGTGTCGGCGCAGCTGCCGATGACGCGCACCATGTCCTCGTTCATGGAGAAGGGCATGCGCGGAAGCATGGAGGCCATCGAGCAAGGCACCGACGAGATGACCCAGGGCGTGCGCAGCGCGGCGCGCTCGGCCGAGCGCGGCGCACAGGAAGCGCAGCAGCGGCAGCAGCAGGGGCACCAGCAGGGACGAAGAAAGTCGGCCTGATCGATCCCGGGGTCGCCGCTAGGCCAGGCCCCGGTACATCCAGCCGTCCAGGCTGAGCGTCAGGCACTTGGCGCTGCCGCCCGATTTCATGAATTCGGAAAGCGGCGTCTCGATCACGCGCAGGCCGAGCGCGCCGAGTTCGCCGGCGAGCCGGGCAGGTGCACGATTCATGAAGGCCATGTCGCCGACGCACACCGCGTTGGCGCAGAACGAGCGCGCCTCGTCGGGTCCGAGGGCGATCAGCTGCGCGCCGAAGGCTTCCGACAGTCGCTGCCGCGAGGCGGCGTCGAAGGCGTCCGGCACGTAGAGGGCGCCGCCGGTGGGCAGCGGGCAGAAGCAGGTATCGAGATGGTAGAAGGCGGGGTCGGCAAGCACCAGCCGGTGCACCTCGCAGCCGACGATCTCCGCCAGGCAGCCGGGCGTCGCTTCGCTCGAACGCGGACCGCCGCCGAGCCAGAGGCGCCCCGCGATATCGAACAGGGCGTCGCCCGCGCCTTCGAACACCGCCTCGGGCGGCAGTTCGATGCAGTCCCAGCCCGCGCGTTCGAACCAAGCGCGGTCGATCGCCCTTTCGCCCTGGCGCTGCGGGTGGCGGAAATTCGAGAGGATGAACTGGCGCCGCGAAGGCAGGGGCAGGCCGGCGTTCGCGGTGAACACCAGGTCGGGCCAGGCGGCGTTCGCGGGCATCACCTCGATCTTCGCCACCCTGGAAAGCGTGTCGAAAAGGCCGTGCCATTGGCGCCGCGCCTCGCCGCCGTCCACGCGGCCGATCTGGTCGCGCATCCAGGGATTGATTTCGTACTGGACGGCGAAGCCCTCGGGGCTGCACATCAACAGGGTTTCGGAAGGAGGCATCTCTTGTCCAGGGTGGGCTGCGGGCGATTCTAGGACTTTCCCGGCGGCGGAACGTTCGCGCCGCGTCACAGATGCGGCGCGCGAACGTCTAGGTGGTGCAGGCCGATTCATCCCAACCATCCAGTTCAGCCAAGCGAGGAGTCAAACCATGGCAATTCCGACCGCCGTCAACGGCCAGATCACCGACGCCGTCACCCAATCCAACGTCAAGGTCCTGGGCGATGCCCCGGCCATGGCGATGGGCGCGATCTTCCAGTCGCTCGCGCATTCCACCGGCATTCTTTACGAGAATGCGACGAGCGCGCAGCAGCAACTGGCGATTTCCGCCCAAGCCGCGACCAATCAGGGCGTCATCCAGCTCTACAGCGTGGACACCATGGCCGGTGCGGTGTCGACCGCCAAGGTCGCCCAGAGCGACGTGCCCGATAACCTGCTGTCTCTGCTGACGGCACTGAAGGCCACCCAGTAACCGGCCTTCCCCCACCCCGAGCTCAATCAACTAGAGGAGTTTCGTCATGGCTTTTCCGACCGCCGTCAACGACCAGATCACCGATTCCGTCACCCAGGCCAACGTCAAGACGCTGGGCGACGCGCCCGCCATGGCGATGGGCGCGATGTTCCAGTCGCTCGCCCATTCGACGGGCATCCTGTACGAGAACGCCACCAGCGCCCAGCAGCAGTTGGCGATCGCCGGCCAGGCCGCGACCAACCAGGGCGTCATCCAGCTGTACAGCGTCGACACCATGGCCGGTGCGGTCTCGACGTCGAAGATCGGCCAGAGCGATGTTCCCGACAACCTGCTCTCGCTGCTCACCGCGCTCAAGGCCGTCAAGCCCGGCTTCTGATCGCCCGTCGATCCGACAGAGCCGCTAACCGTCAAGGAGATCCATCATGGCAATTCCCACCGCCGTCAACGGCCAGATCACCGACGCCGTCACGCAAGCCAACGTCAAGATTCTGGGCGATGCCCCGGCCTACGCCATGGGCGCCATCTTCCAGTCCCTCGCCCACTCCACGGGCATCCTCTACGAGAATGCGACGAGCGCGCAGCAGCAGCTGGCGATCTCCGCGCAGGCCGCGACCAACCAGGGCGTCATCCAGCTGTACAGCGTCGACACCATGGCCGGCGCCGTCTCGACGTCGAAGGTCGGCCAGAGCGACGTGCCCGACAACCTGTTGTCGCTGCTGACCGCCCTCAAGGCGACGCAATGACGACATCGGGACGGCGTTCGCCGTCCCGCCCTTTCACGCATTCGCCAGGAGGCCAGCATGTCCGACACCAACGAAAATCCGAGCACGGATGACCCCGGCCTGCTCAATGGCCAGATCACCGACAGCCTCACGCAAGTTTCCGTCCATACCCTGGGCCTGGGACCGGCCGTCGCCGCGGTCAACGGCTACCTCGGCCAGGCGCAGGCGCAATCCATCCTGTTCGCCAACATGGTCAACCAGCAGGCGCAACTGGCGACAATCGCGGCCGCGACCCTGACCGACGAACTGGGGGAACTGCTGAAGAGCGGGGACACCCAGTGATTCGCGTAGCGCGGCGCAATCCTGCCGACGGAGGTTGATATGAGCAAGCCGGCCATAGCGGTGCAACCGCAAGTCACCGATGCGGTGACGCAGGCGGCCGGCCAGGTCCTCGGGGCCGGGCCGGTCGTCGCCCTCCTGAACGCCTACATGGCGCAGGCGCAGGCGCAGGCGGTGCTGGCCGCCAATACCGTGAGCCAGCAGCAGCACCAGGCGCTGGTGGGCATGGCGGTGACGCTGCGCAGCGTGCGCAAGCTGCTGCGCGGCGGCCGGGCGGCGCCGCGCGCCGCGAAGCCGATGCTCATGAAGACCGCGGGGGCGCTGCCGCCGGAGGACACTGCCCCGCCGCCGGCAGCGTCGCCGTCGCCGATGGGACCAGGCATGCTGGCGGTCTGGTAGGAGCGCGAACATGCCCGATACGGCCAATCCACAGGTCCTCGACAGCGTCGCGCAGGTCAACGTCAAGACCGTCGGCGAATCGCCCTGGGAGGCGCTTGCCGTCGCCCTGCAGGCTTTCGCCCACTCGACCAGCCTGTCGATGGAGAACGCGATGCAGACGCAAGGCGGCATGCAGCAGATCGGCAACAGTGCGACCTCGGCGGTGTGCACCATGATCCTGGAAGTCGCGAAGTAGGCGCAACCGTTTCGGAGAAGAGCCATGGCAATTCCAACGCTCGTGAATGGGCAGATCACCGATTCCGTCACCCAGACCGGGATGTCCGTGCTCGGCAGCGCGCCAGCGATGGCGATGGGGTCGATCTACCAGAGCATGGCCCATTCGCTGGGGCTGCTTTACCAGAACTCGACCATGGCCCAGCAGCATGCGGCCATCTCCAGCCAGGCGGCCACCAACCTGGGCGTGATGCAGATGTACAGCGTCAATACGATGGCCGGCGCGGCCGCGGCATCCCGCGTCGGCAACAGCGACAACTCCAACCTGGTGCTCGCGCTGCTCGTGGCGCTCGCCGTCAGCAAGCGCTGAGGACCGGATCGCGGAAGCGGCAACAATCGAGAGGCACTGAATCATGGCAGACAACACCCCGGTCAATTCGCAGATCACCGATGCGGTCACCCAAACCAACGTCAAGGTGCTGGGCGAGGCGCCGGCGCAAGCCATGGCCGCGCTCTACCAGACGATGGCCCACTCCATCAGCCTGGCGATGCAGAACTCGATGCAGGCGCAGGGCGGCTTGCAGCAGATCGGCAACGCCATCACGTCGACCGCCTGCAAGCAGATCCTCGAGCTCTCCGGCGGCGGCGTCGCGCCGAAGCCGTGACGCCACGGCGTCTTGAAGCGGGAGAACCGACATGGCAACGGAAGACGGAAGCACCGCGGCGCCCGAAGATGCGGCGCCTGCCAACCCAGGACCGGCGGCCGCGTCGCCAGGCGCTGCGCCGGCGGGAGGCGGCATGAACCTCGTCGAAGCGGTCCAGCAGACGCGCAGCGCGCTGCGGGTGGCCGCGAGCGACACCTCGAAGGCGCTCGACGCCGGCATCGGCTACCAGAAGGCCAGCCAGGCGGCGGCCTTCGCGGTGCAGGACGCAACCGACTTCCTGCGCAACGTGATGACCATGGCGGCCACCGCCGAAGGCGTCGCGCTCAAGCTGATGATCGAGCACAAGGAGGAGGCGGCAATGTATACGCCGATCCTGACGGCAGCACAGCAGGCCGTCGCGGCCGCCGCCGAAAACCTGAAGACCGTCGGGACCGCGGCGACGTCCGTCGCGACCGGCTTCCCGCGCTGAAGCGGCTTTGCGGAGAGGATGGACGTCATGCACATCTACTTGGATGAACGCGACGATGGCCGCGGCGTGCTCGCGGAAGTCGCGGCCGTCGTCGGCGATGCGGCCTGCGTGGAGGCCGAGGCGGAGGCCTTTGCGCGGGCCGTGCAGGCGATGCTGGCCGGGGAAGAGGATTTCCCGGGCTGGACGGACGAGGCCGTGGAATTCGCCATGGACATCGTCGAAGAGCCCGCGGCGGTTGCGCGCGAGGCGGAGGCGATCGTCGTCGGCGCCATCGACCTCCAGCGCGAGGCGGAAACCGATGCCGCGGCAGCCGAAGCGGCTGCTGCCGATGCCGGTGCTCCGGCGTCTGCGGAGCCGGACTCTGGCGCCGATCCGACCGGCCAGACCGACGTCGAGGAGCGCATGCCGCCTGAACCGAAGCAGCCGGCCGGTCGCCAGGCCGCCCCGCGCCGCGGCAAGCGCGCGCGCTAGGCCTGCCCGTGCCGCCCGAGTCGCCGCCCGGTCCAGGTGCCGCCTTGCCTGGCGCGGCAGTACCCGCGGCCGGCGCCTCGCCGGCTGCGCAGGGACTGCAGGCGGCGACGGCCCATCGTGAATCCATTCGCCGATCGTTCGAGTCCGAGCGGGCCACGCTGATGGACACCATCGAGCGGCAGCGCCGGGCGATGTCCGCGGCCGCAACGCGGCGCCCCTCCACGCAGGCCGCGAGCGGCATCCCGATGCATTGCAGCGACGACGCCTGGGCGCGATTGTCCGAGGCCTGCGATGCCGGCGACAGGGTCATCATGTCGCTGGCGCTGATGGGCGTCGTGCCCGGCGCGGACGGCAGCAGGGAAGCGCAGGGCCAAAGCGCCATCGCGGCGCGGCGGTTTCTCGCCGCGCTGAGAGCGCTGATCGCCGAGGAGACCGCGAAGCTCGCCGGACGGCCCGCAGGGCCGGCGGGCGCCGATGCCCATGATCCCGACCGGTAGTCAGCCGGCTGTGCGCTGCAGCGCGGCGCGCAGCTGATCGCGGGCCTGCTGCACGCGCTTGCGGACGTTCACTTCGGTAAGCGCCAGCCGCTGGGCGATCTCGCCGTAGGACAGGTGCTCGACCGTCCTGAGGAGCAGCGGCTCTCGCAACGCGGGGGACAAGGCCTGGATCAGCCTGCTCAGGGTCTCGAGGGATTCGCGCGACCGCAGGATCTCCTCCGGCGTGCGGGCCTGGTTGAACTGGTCGGGCGGGAGGTTCTCGAGCTCCTCGGCCTCCGTCTCCGCGAAGATCTCGCCGCGGCGCCGGGCGCTGCGATGACCGTCCATGCAGGCATTGTGCAGGATGGTGGTGAGCCAGGCGCGCGCGTTGGCCACTTCGCCGGCGGTGTCGATGAAGTGGTTGAGCGCCTTGAACATCGTGGTGCTCAGGACGTCGTCGGCCTCCTGGCGGCGCTGGTCGAGAAAGTGCATGCTTTTTTTTTGAGATAGGCGCGATGCTGGAGCCATATCTCCCAGAACGACTGCTGCAGGAATTCCGGCGATGCGGCGGCCGGCGCGGGAGACAGCGACTGCGCGAGGACCTGCGCCGGCGTCAGCCGGGGGCGGCGCGATCCCGGCCCCGGTGCGACGGACTGCGCGAGGATATCCGCCGGCGATGGCCTGCGGCCCGTGCGCACCGCTGCTCGCGCAGCGGCCGCAGGCGCTTCCTCGCAGCGCAGTTCTTCCGGAGGTGCGGGCAGGTCGTCGCCCAGGGGATAGCGCGCTTCGTCGCCTTCCGTGTCGCGCGAATCGAATGAGGGCTCGCGGAAGTCTTCCTCCGCGCGCCGGACCGCGTTTCCGCGGTGCGGAAATCTGATGACACCCATAATCCACCCCGTCGTGACATTCGCGTCGCTGGTATGACGGTGTCTCGGCTATGTTGTGAATGCCGGCGGCATGGATTTGGGGCGGCATATTCCGAACCGGTTATCCGCTTGGTGAGAGAGCATGGCGGGCAACGCTCCTCGATTCAGGAGCATGGCCCGCGACGCCAGGTCGCACCCGGTTCTTTGCGCAGTCCGGTCGTTCCATTCCAGGGGGAACGTCCTGTTCTGGCACTGCGGGGCAAATGTTATCCGCTGCAAGGTCGGATGGCGCTTCACAAGCGGCGCCGCCGGGCGTCAAGAGGCAGGAGTCCGACAACGAAACGATGGAGGTCCCATGCCGATCAACCCGCAAGCCTGCAAGGCCATCGACGACACGCTGGCGGCCCTCGGGCCGGCAGTCGCCTCCCTGCAGGATCGCAAGGACTACGCGAGAAAGGACGCACCCTTCAACGTGCCAGACGCGGTCAGCTTCTTCCAGGGCTACCAGCAGGCGCTGCAGGTGTGCCGTGCCAAGGACGATCAGGGCGGCGCCGCAACCCTGGCCGAGCAGACCGGGAAGACGGTGATTCCGAAGATCCAGGACATCGTGTCGTCCAACCTGACGCTCTCGAAGATGGGACAGCTGAACACACAGCGCACCATCGAGCCGGAGACGGCGCTGGCGCAGAACGTCCTGTTAGGCAAGCTGCTGCAGGCATCGATGGCATTCGTGGCTTCGGCCCAGGCGAAGCAGGCGGTGATCGCGACCGCTACGCTCGCCATCCGCAGCATCACGTATACCAACCGCCATGGAGGCGGGGCCAAGCTGTTGCGTCCGGACGGCGTATCGCTCTATCTGCGCGCCGACGGACAGTTCATCCAGACCCACCTCGACGACAGCGGCGGCTTCTTCAATGCGACCGAATGGGATATCGGCCGCGGCGGCGACGGTCATGACGAGCCGTTCTCACAGACCGGCGGCGCCCAGCCGCGCGTCAGGATCGTGTGCCGCGTCACCGCCGCCGGCGGCAACGTCACGGTCAACGGCTTCGCCGGACAGCTGGATGGCACGGCGTTGATGCACAACGGCGCCGCCATGCTGAACAACAACTTTACGGTCGCGCTCGCTGCCGCGGCTCCCATGGCGCCGGTGGTGGTGGTCGGCGGCGCGCATGTCGATTTCACGGTCGACTTGGACGGCACCGCGAACTTCCCCAACGAGATCGGCGCCGCCACGCTGGCGCTGACCCTGACCGCGAACACCAGCGCCGGCAACCCGACCGATACCGCCCATGCGGCCGGCACCGTCTACCTGACGTTCGGCGCGCCGGGCGGGGCCGCGCAGTCCCTGGCGGCAAACAGCTTCACGCTGGGCGGCAATCCCCAGCACGTGACGCCGGCACGCCTGCTCCTGGCCATCTGGGCCGCACGCGCGGGCATGGCGTGGGTCGTCCTCGGGCCGGCTGCGGCGACGAACTGGGTCGACGCCATCTTCCTATTCCTCAAGCACGTCGCCGGCGTCCAGTTCAGCCTCAATTACCGCTGGCTGCCCGCGGTCAACAACACCGGCCTGTGGCTGAAGCCGCCGCTGCATACCTACCTCTGGATGTCCTTGAGTCCCACGCCGGGCATCCATTCGCCGGGCACGCTGCCCGACACCGAAGCCTGGGCCGAATGCCACAATCTGGCCGTCGCCTTCGCGTTGATGGGAGAGATACTCGGCCTCACGCCGTTCGTGGTGAACTTCGGCGCCGGCAACCGGCTCGGCTACGCGACGGATTACCCCTTGCCGCGGCGGCAGGACGTCGCGCCCTTCCTCGCCGCGGTCCCCGCGGCGCACGGACGGCTCAACCAGCCCTACCAGCGGCCCAGGGTGGCGCCCGACGGCACGGTGGGGCGGCAGCAGTTGGGTTTCGTCGATCAGAACGGCGGCCGCAACAATTTCGAAGGCGTCACCGTATTCAACAATGTGCGGCTGTATCCGCTCGGCGAGTGCATCCTGGCGCAGAACAACCGCGGCGCCAACGCCGACAACTACTATTGCAGCTATGGCGTCTTACCCGACTACGTGATTTCACCCAACGTTCCGGTCAATTTCGACGCCACCCGCGGCCTGGCGCCCCTGTTCTTCGCGGGTGAATGGATCCATTGGTTCTTCAACCACGGCGTCTGGCAGTGGAACTGGCAGAACGGCTACGATCCCAACCCCTATCCGGGCCTGGCCATAGGTGCCGACTTCATGTGGGAAGACTGACCATGGACACGACGACGAATCCCCCCGTTCAACCCTACGACGCCCTCGGGACGCAGCTGCGCGCTGCGCCGGGCGGCAAGGGCGCGCTGGCCGCCAAGCCCGAAGAACTGCTGGCGGTCGACAATCACTGCGGCTGGACCGCCGGGCTGCTCAAGCTCGACGAAACCACGCGGTCGTCTCTGGTCAAGAGCTGCCTGCTGTATCCCCAGGAGGCGGCCGGCTTCGACATCGTCCGCGGCTCGTTCAGCGCTCGCGGCCTGACGATCGCCACGGCCTCGTCACGCCACGTGCTATGCGTCGTGGTTCCGTTGACGCCGAATCCGCAGGCGGAGCCCGCCGCGCTGGCCGCGGCGGCGGCGAAGGCCCTGTTCGACCTGCCGGCGACCGCCTTCGTGTTCAAGGAGATGGGATGTGACGGCAACGTCCATTACGGCGTGCGCGACTTCTCGGCCACCAAGCCCATCGACGCCGAATGGCCGCATTGGGGCGATGCGCTCGCGTGGTGGTGCGACGGCAGCCAGGCTGCGTTCATCACGACCAAGGCGCCCGGCGGTCCGACGCAGGAGGTCATCATGCCGAGCGCCAACGAGAATCGCTACTGGTTTACCGTGCCGTCCAAGGATCCCGATACGACTGCGAGAAGCGCCTAGCGGGAATACCCGTTCGCGGGCATTCCGCGCGCAAGCTCCGCTCTGCTAACTTTGGGCTTCCCATTTGCAGGGCGGCTTTGCCATGAACCGGCCGCGGAATCGCCTGTTCGGCTTCGGCGCGAGAGAGCCGGATGTCGAAATCAACAAGCCCGGCCAGCGCAGCCTCTGGCAGCGTCCCGGCAATTCGGTGTGGCTGGTCTGGCTGGGGCTGCTGGCCCTGCTGTGGCTGTGGCAGGGCGCGCAGCAGCTCGGCGAACAGATTCCCTACAGCGATTTCCTCCAGCGGCTGGACAAGGGCGAGGTCAAGGAGGTGCTGCTGACGGACCACGTGGTCAGCGGCACGCTCACCGAGATGGATGCAAAGACGCACCGGCCGCGCGAATTCCTGACGCAGCGGCCGGACGACGACGCGCTCGCGCAGCAACTGGCCCAGCACGGGGTTCGCTTTGCCGTCGTGCACCAGACGCATTGGCTGAGCCGCCTGCTGCTCAACTGGGTGCTGCCTTTCGGGGCGCTGCTGCTGCTGTGGGGCTGGTTCGCCAGGCGCATGAGCAACCGCGGCCTGCTCAACCTCGGCGCCGATCGCGTCCACATCCACGCTGAGAGCGGGACGCGGGTGACCTTCGAGGACGTCGCGGGGGCGGACGAAGCCAAGGAGGAGCTCAAGGAGGCCGTCGACTTCCTCCGGAATCCGGCGCGCATCCAAAGCCTGGGCGGTCGCATGCCGAAAGGGGTGCTGCTCGTCGGTCCGCCGGGCACGGGCAAGACGCTGCTGGCGCGCGCGGTTTCCGGCGAGGCCGGCGTCCCCTTCTTCAGCATCAGCGGCGCCGAATTCATCCAGATGTTCGTCGGCCTCGGCGCCGCCCGCGTGCGCGAGCTCTTCGACCAGGCGAGGCAGAAGGCGCCGTGCATCGTCTTCATCGACGAGCTCGATGCGGTCGGCGGCGCCCGCGGCGTGGCGCCGGCGATGGGCGGCCACGACGAGCGGGAGCAGACGCTCAACCAACTGCTGTCCGAGATGGACGGCTTCGATCCGTCCATCGGCGTGGTGGTGATGGGCGCGACGAACCGGCCGGAGATCCTCGACAAGGCGCTGCTGCGCGCCGGCCGCTTCGACCGGCAGATCGTCGTCGACAAGCCGGACCTGGAGGCGCGCACGGCGATCCTGCGGCTGCACACGCGCCTTATCAGGCTCGGCCCGGACGTGGACCTGCGCGTGGTGGCGCAGCGTACCCCGGGCTTCGTCGGCGCCGATCTCGCCAACATCGCCAACGAGGCGGCGATCCGCGCGGTGCGGCACGACCATGACGAGGTCCGGATGTCCGATTTCGAGGAGGCCATCGATCGCGTCATCGCGGGGCCGGAAAAGAAGCATCGCGTGCTGAGTCCGGACGAGAAGCGCCGCGTCGCATTCCACGAATCGGGCCACGCCATCGTCGCGCTGAGCGTTCCCACCGGCGAGCCGCTGCACAAGGTGTCGATCATCCCGCGCGGCGTCGCGGCGCTCGGCTATACGCTGCAGCTGCCGGTCGAGGAGAAGTTCCTGTCCACCGCGGCGCAGATGAAGGACCAGCTCGCCGTCCTGCTCGGCGGGCGCGTCGCCGAGGAGATCGTCTTCGGCGACGTCTCCAGCGGTGCGCACAACGACATCGAGCGCGCCAGCGAGATCGCGCGCGGCATGGTGATGCAGCTGGGCATGAACGAGAAGCTGGGGCCGCTGACCTACGGGCGGCGGCGCGAGCTGGCCTTCCTCGGCGTTTCCGACGAGGAGGAGCGCAACTACAGCGAGGACACCGCGCGCCTGATCGATGCGGAGGTGCGCGCGCTGGTGGAGGAGGCCCATCGGCGCGCGCACGGCATCCTGTCGGCCCGGCGCGGGGCGCTCGAAGCCCTCGGCGCCGGACTGCAGGATCGCGAGGTGATGAGCCGGGACGAGGTCGAGCGCGTCGTCGCCGGGCACGGGGGGCAATGAAGCCCTGCGGCGGCCGTTCCTCTATTGGCGGACTTGACGGGGAACAAGTTGCCGGATCGGGGCCACCAAGTATCATCGCTCACCCCTATCCCATGGTGGCAATGTGGCAGCGAGTTCCGACGTCTTCTCCTGGGACGACCGGTTTCTCACCGGCGAGCCGGTCGTCGATGCCGAGCATCGGGAGCTGGTGCGCATCATCAACCACGTGGCCGCCCTGCACGCCGCGCCGGGCCCGCGCAGGCCGCTCGACGAGGTGCTGGCGTCGCTGGTGCGCTATGCCCAGACGCACTTCGCGCACGAGGAGCAGTTGATGCGCGAGGCCGGGTGCGACGAGCGCCACGTCCGCGTCCACCGGGGCATCCATCGCGAGTTCGCCGAGCAGATCGGCGACATGCAGGGCTCCGCCAGCGACGCCGCGGACCGCGAGCTGCTGCTGCACTTCCTGACCCATTGGCTGGCCCATCACATCCTCAGCGTCGACCAGTCGATGGCAAGGCAGGTGCGCGCCATCCGCGCCGGGCGGACGCCGCAGGACGCCTTCGAAATGGAACAGCGGCTCAGCGTCGATCCCTCGCTGGCGATCATCCTCGACGCCCTGCGCTCGCTCTATCGCGTGATCGCTTCCCGCAACAAGGCGCTGGCGCACCTGGACCGGGAGTTGGCGGAGATCATCGACGGCGACCCGGTGCCGACGCTGGTGATCGACGCGGCGCACCGGATCACGCACTGGAACAAGGCCTGCGCCAAGATCACCGGTCTTTCGGCGCGCGACATGGTGGGGACGCGCTCGTCCTGGCGGGCCTTCTATCCGGAGGAACGGCCGATCCTCGCGGACCTGATCCTCAGCGGCTCGATCGAGGATATCCGAGCGCTCTACGGCGACAAGATGCGGCGGTCCGCGGTGATCGAAGGCGCGGTCGAGGCGGAGGACTTCTTCCCGCATTTCGGGGACTCCGGACGCTGGCTGTTCTTCACCGCCGCCCCCATCCGCGACGCCGAGGGCCGCCTGATCGGCGTCATCGAGACGCTGCAGGACGTGACCGAGCGCCGCCGCGCCGAGGAAAAGCTCAGGCAGCATCAGGTCCGGCTCGAGGAGCTCGTGGCGGAAAGGACGCGGCAGCTCGAGGCCACCAACCAGGCGCTGGCCAGGCGCAATGTCGAACTCACCCGGTTGAACAAGCGGCTCTCCGAAGCGCAGGCGCAACTGCTGCAAAGCGAGAAGCTGGCCTCCATCGGCCAGCTGGCGGCCGGCGTGGCTCACGAGATCAACAATCCGATCGGCTTCGTCCAGTCGAACATCGGCACGCTGGACAAGTACCTGCGCGGCCTGCTCAAGGTGCTCGAGGCCTATGAAGAGGCCGAGCCGCTGATCGCCGACGGCGCGCGGCGCGAGTCCCTGCAGGAGTTGCGGCGGCGGGTGGACCTCGAGTTCCTCAAGAGCGACGCGTCCGAACTGCTATCCGAATCCAGGGACGGCATCGGCCGCGTCACGAAGATCGTGCAGGACCTCAAGGACTTCTCGCGCGTGGGCAGCGGCGAGGCATGGGAATGCGCCGACCTTCACCGGGGCATCGACTCGACGCTCAACATCGTCGCCAACGAGCTCAAGTACAAGGCGGACGTGGTCCGGGAATACGGGGCGCTGCCGCCGGTCGAATGCGTGCCGTCGCAACTCAACCAGGTCTTCATGAACCTGCTGGTGAATGCCGCTCACGCGATCGGCAAGGAGCGGGGCGTGGTGACCATCCGTACCGGAGCCCAGGCCGGTCATGTCTGGCTCGAGTTCAGCGACACGGGCTGCGGCATTCCGGAGGACATCCGCGCCAGGATCTTCGATCCGTTCTTCACCACCAAGCCGGTGGGCCAGGGCACGGGCCTCGGGCTGTCGCTCGCCTACGGGATCATCCGGCACCATGAGGGTTCGATCACCGTGGAGAGCGAGGTCGGCAAGGGGACGACCTTCCGCATCCGGCTTCCTGTCCAGCGCGGCGTTCAGCGCGTGAGTTGAAGGTAGAGCTGGGGGAGGACCTCCGGCAGCCGCTCGATGCGATCGAGCACGCGCCAGTAATGGCCGAAGATGTCGCGCACGTATTCGTCGGCGTGCGGATCGAGGCTAAGGCAGAAGACGGTGATGCCCTTGGCCGACAGTTCCTCCACCGCCTTCCTGGCGTCGGCGCGCAGATGGTCCGGATCGTCGACGTCGACGTCGGCCGGTTCGCCGTCGGTCAGCAGCAGCAGGATCTTCTTGTCCGCCTGCCGGCGGGAGAGGGTGTGGCCCGCGTGCCGCAGGGCTGCGCCCATGCGCGTCGAGCCGCTCGCCGTCATGGCGGCGAGCCGCGCCTTGACGTCGTCGCCCCAGCGCTCGCCGTAGCCCTTGATGTGCTGGTAGCGCACCTCGTGCCGCGTGTTGGAATGGAAGCCGGCGATCGCATAGGGATCGCCGAGGCAGTCGATCGCCCAGGCCAGCAGCGAAACGGCTTCCTGGGACAGCTCGAGGATGGTCTGCGCCGCGCCGGCCACCGGATCGTTGAGCGATTCGGAAAGATCGAGCAGCAGCATGACGGTGACGTCGCGGCCGTTGGTCCGGTGGCTCATGTTGATGCGCGGGTCGGGCGTGGCGCCGCACTTGAAGTCGATCAGCGAGCGCAGCGCGACGTCGAGGTCGAGGTCGGTGCCGTCCTCCTGGTAGCGGATGCGCACCTTGTCCTGCGGCTTCAGGAGGTCGAGCATGCGCTTGAGGCGCTTCGCCAGCGCCGCGTGCTTCTGCAGCAGCCCGTCGATGACGGCCGCGCTGCCCGCGGGATGCAGCGCCTCGTAGACGCTCGCCCAGTCCGGCCGGAAGCTCGCGCTGCGGTAGTCCCACTCCGGGTAGTGGCGCGGCGGCAAGGCGCTCAGCTCCTCCTCGGGCTCGAGCTTGCGCGGCTCGTCGAAGGCCTCTTCCTCGTCGCCGGCTTCGATGAATTTCCACAATTGGCGGTTGTCGTCGCGGTAGTCGATCACCGTGCCGTCGAAATGCACCTTGGCGAACTGGTCGCTGGCGCGCCGGGTCGTCGCCACGTAGGCGAGCGCGAGGGCCGCCGTCGCGGCGGTGTCGCCCGGCAGCAGCGCCTGGAAGCGCTCGACGAAGTCGAGCAGCACCGGGTCGCGATAGCCGTGGGCGGGGTCGAGGCAGGCGCGCGACAGCATGGCCAGGCGGTGGCGCAGGCAGGAGGTCGTCTCCGGGTCGCAGGCATCCTCCGCGGGCCGGGGATGCAGCGCGAGGAGGATGCGTGCGAGGCCGGGGAATTCGCGGATCAGCAGCGCGTCGATGCGCGCGTCCTCGAAGAACTCGACCGCGAGCCGCTGGAAGGGGCTCCAGTTGTCGGCGACCTGGGGCGTGCTCCAGCGCCGGTGGCCGACCATGTGGGCGAGCACGGCGCGGTAGCGGTCGAGGCCGCGGACCCCGTTGGCGTCCGCGAACACGTCCGGCACCCGCATGCCGAGCCGGTCGTAGTAGGGGATCGGCTGGCGCAGTTCGTGGAAGGCGGTGGAATACGGCACCAGATGATCGCCCTCGCGCCACAGCGCGCGCAGCGTCAGATCGAGCTTGCGTTCGACGTCGGCGAAGAGCGTGCCGCGCCGCTCGCGCTGCAGCACGGCACGGCTGTCGGCGCTCTGCAGGTCGAAGAACTCCGCCTGACGGTCGGCGCGGCGGGCGTAATTGAGGATGCCGTATTCGACCCAGTTCTTCAGCCCTTCCAGCGACAGCAGGTCGAGAAGCTCCGGCGCGCGCCGGATCAGCGCGGGCAGGCCGGGACTGGGCAGGGTCGCGTCGGCGCCGTGGACCGAGCGCGTGGTGCGCGCCATCAGGTCGAGCACGATGTCGAGGTAGAAGCGCAGCTGCTCGGCCGACTGCAGGCGGCGGGCGACGGCGGGCATGGCTTGCAGGAACGGCGTGATCGCTGCGCTGTTGGGCGAGCGCTGCATGGCGCGCACGGCGTCCATTACGGGCGCCAGGACATCGGCGCCGATAGCGCCGACGACCGACGGCCAGGACTCGATGAAGGCCAGCACCGGATCGGGTCCCCGTCCCAGTTTGCCGAGCGCGCGCCCGGCCTCCACGTAGGCCTGCATCTGGGGTTGCGAGAAGCTTGCCAGCGCTTCGCAGCAACATTCCTCGAAGACCTCGGCCACCTGCGGGAAGCTGCAATCGAGCGCCTGCCAGTAGGCCTCGACCTGCGGATGGCGCATGTCCGTTCTGGATGCCTCGGCCACGATCGCTTTCCTATGCGAAGGTGGCGTCGATGGCGTGTTCGAGCGTCTCGCGGATGTCGGCGTCGTCGGTGATGGGCCGTGCGATGGCCATGCGGCAGGCATCGCGGGCATCGACGCCCAGCTTGATGAGTTTTGCCGCATAGACCAGCAGTCGGGTGGACGTGCCCTCGTCGAGGCCGTGGCCCTTGAGGTTGCGGGCGGTGGCGCCGACCTTCACCAGGTTGGCAGCCATGCCTTCGGCAATGCCCGCTTCCCGGGCGATGATGGCGGTCTCCTGGTCGGCTTGCGGGTAGTCGAAGTCGAAGGCGGCGAAGCGCTGTTTGGTCGACTGCTTGAGGTCCTTCATCAGGCTCTGGTAGCCCGGGTTGTAGGAGATCACCAGCTGGAAGTCCGCGTGCGCCTGGACCAGCTCGCCCTTCTTGTCGAGCGGCAGCATGCGGCGGTGGTCGGTGAGCGGATGGATGACGACGGTGGTGTCCTGGCGCGCTTCGACGATCTCGTCGAGGTAGCAGATGGCGCCGATGCGGGCCGCCGTGGTCAGCGGGCCGTCGAGCCAGCGGGTGCCGCCGGCATCGAGCAGGTAGCGGCCGACGAGGTCGGACGCAGTCATGTCTTCGTTGCACGCGACCGTCACCAGCGGCCTGCGGAGCTTCCACGCCATGTACTCGACGAAGCGGGACTTGCCGCAGCCGGTGGGACCCTTGAGCATCACCGGCAGACGCGCCTCGTAGGCAGCCTCGAACAGCGCGACTTCGTTTCCCTGGGACTGGTAGAACGGTTCCTCGAGGATGAGGAATTGCTGGGTATCGGTCATCGACCTTCCTTGTCTCTTCAGTGGCGTTTGCGATGGCCGATTGTGGCGCATTCGCGCCGCGATGGCGAGATATCCGAGAAGGTCAATTCCCCGATGGCATCAGGCCCTTGTCCTTGCAGGCGCCGCCGCCGTGTCGGCGGAGGAGCGCAAATGGCCGAACGGCTGGTCTTCGACGGCCGCCGCGAGCGGGACGATCTGCTGCGCATCCAAGAGACGGTGGAATTCGGCCGGGGACATGGGGCGACCGGACAGGTAGCCCTGGCATTGATCGACGCCCAGTGCCTGCAGCAATCGGGCCTGCCCCTCGTTCTCGATTCCTTCGGCGATGGTATCGAGCCCGAGCGCCTTTGCCATGGAGACGATCGCGTTGGCGATGGCGGCAGCATCCGGATTGTCCGGCAAGTCGCGGACGAAGGAGATGTCGATCTTGAGCGAGTCGATCGGAAGCTGCCGCAGGTAGGCCAGCGACGAATAGCCGGTGCCGAAATCGTCCAGGGAAATCGAGACGCCGAGCGACTTGATCTGCCGCATGCGGTCGCCGACGAGGCGGACATCGTTTGCCAGCACCGATTCGGTGAGCTCCACCACCAGCCTGCGCGGACTGGCGCCGCTCCGCGCGATGGCCTCGTCTATGTGCCGCAGCAGATGCGGCTGGTGGAAATCGAGCGCGGAGAAGTTCACCGCCACCGAAACCGCGGGGTCGGCGCAGCGCGATGCTTCCTCCAGGGACCGGCGCAGCATCCAGTCGGTGATGCGTCCGACCCATCCAAGGCGCTCGGCGACGGGAATGAACTCGCTGGGCGGCACGTCGCCAAGTTCCGGATCGAACCAGCGGACGAGCGCCTCGGCGCCGATGATCCGCCGGTCGGCCAGGCGAACCTTCGGCTGCAGCACGAACGACAGGGCTTCCTCGCTCACGGCCTTCTGCAGCCGGGTTTCGATCTGATACTCGCGGCGGGCAGTCCGATGCAGCTCGTCCGTGAACTCGTTGATCTGTCCCTTGCGGCTGCCGGTCCGGTCGCATGCCCACTGCGCGGCTCGCAGCAAGCGGTCCGGATCGCCGCCGCCGTGCGAGACGCCGATCGTCGCCGTCAAGGAGAAGTGCATGGTTCCCAGGGTGAACGGCCTTGCGAGGACGTCGGCCAGGGCCGCGGCGCGCGTGGCGACGTCGACGGGGAACAGGATGGCGAAGGTATCCTCGCGGACGCGCCCGGCCGTCTCGCCGGGGCGCAGGAACGCCTCGAGCCGCGCGGCGACTTCACCGAGGACGGCGCTTGACCACCCTTCGCCGTATAGCAGGGAGAGGTGGCGGAACTCCTCGAGGCGGAACACCGCCGCCCGCGCCGGAGCGTCTTTCAGGACGCTGCAGCCGGCGAACCATCCGCGGTAGTTCAGCAGCCCGGTCTCGATGTCGTGCGTGGCGAGGTAGCGCATGCGGTCCTCCGCCTGCTGGCGCTCGCTCATGTCGCGCACGAAGCCGGTGAAATAGCGTCTGCCGTCCTGCAAGAAGGAGGAGATGCCCACCTCGACGGGGAAGCAGCTGCCGTCCTTGCGCTGGCCGTCCAGCCGATCCCCGCGTCCCAGCACGTGCTTGACGCCGCGGTCCGGACTGAATGCCCGGAGGAAACCGTCGTGCTGCTCCTTCAGCGGCGAAGGCACGATGATCGAGATGTTGGCGCCCAGCAACTCCTCGCGACACCAGCCGAACATCCGCGTGGCAGCGGGATTCACGTCGACGATGATGCCGCCGTCGGTGATGGTGAAGACCGCGTCCAGGCTGGTGCCCAGTATGGAACTCATCGCTCTACCGTCATAGGGAAGCACGGCGTCCTCCACGGTTGCGCGTATCAATAGCCGAAGAAGTCCTCGCTGCGGATGTCGTCGTCATCCACGCCGGCCTGGTTCAACTGCCGGCGCATGGCCTCCACCATGGCCGGCGGGCCCGCGACGTAGCACACCGGGGACGGGAGACCTTGCAGCGTTTCCGCCAGGAGCGCGTGGTCGACCATGCCGGTGCGTCCGGTCCATGGCTGTTCCGACCGGGCCGCCTGCGTCATGGTCGCGACCAGGCGGAAGCCCTCGATGTGCCGGGCCAGCCCCTGCAGCTCGGTGAGAAACGCGGCGTCCTCGGGTCGCCGGTTGGAGTACACCAGGACGAAGCGTTGCGCCAGGCTTTCCTTCGCCGCGTGGCGCAGCATGCAGACGAACGGCGTGATGCCGATGCCGCCGGCGACGAGCAGAGCGGCACGGGCGCGGTTGTTGTGCAGGGTGAGCGATCCGAACGGGCCGTCGATCTCGACGGGGGCTCCCGCCGCCAGCCCGCCCAGCCCGCGCTTGAAGGCGCTGTCGCGCAGGCGGGTGGCGACCGTGAGTCGGTCCTCGAACGGCGCGCTGACGAGCGAGAACGCGTGGCGGTTCGCCTGGCCGTCGCCGGCCGCGAGCCCAGGCAGGATGAGGTCGATCGCCTGGCCGGGCTTGAATGCGAAGCCGTGCGGCTTCTCGAAATGGAAGGCGGCTGTTCCCAGCGCGACCTCGTCGCGGCCGATCAGCCGCGTGCGATAGCTGCTCATGGCGTCCTCCGGCTCATTGGCGCTTGGCGATGCTTGCAAACGCGGAATGGTTGTGGATCGACTCGAAGTTCTCCGCCTCCACGACGTAGGCGGCAATGCGCTCGTCTTCGTTGAGCGCGAGCGCGACGTCGCGCACCAGGTCCTCGACGAACTTGGGATTGTCATAGGCACGTTCGGTCACGTACTTCTCGTCGGGGCGCTTGAGCAGCCCATAGACCTCGCAGGACGCGGCGCGCTCCGCCACCTCGATCAGCTCGTCGATGTCCATGTCGCCGGTGACGTCCGCATCGATGGCGATGTGCGAGCGCTGGTTGTGCGCGCCGTAGTCCGAGATCTCCTTGGAGCAGGGGCAGAGGCTGGTGGCCGGCACGACGACCTTCATGGAGAACGAATACCTGCCCGGGCCGGACACCGACGCGCGCCAGCCGACCTGGTAGTCGAGCAGGCTGCGCACCCGGGACACGGGCGCGGTCTTCGGCCTGAAATAGGGAAAGCTCATTTCGATCGAACCGCTCCATGCATCGAGCCGCCCGAGCATGTCGGAAAGCATCGTCTTCATCGATTCGCGGCTGAGCGGCGCGGTCTGGGCCTCGAGCAACTCGACAAAGCGGGACATGTGCGTCCCCTTCACGTGCGCGGCGAGCCCCACCGACAGGGACAGGCTCGCCACGGTCGGGAACACCCGTCCTCCGGCGTCGATGGTCACGGGATAGCGGACGCCGCGGATGCCGACGGCGTGCACCGGAAGATTGCGGCTGTCGGGCAGGGACTGGATGTCCGGCAGCAGGCCTACTCTCTCTGGGGCGTTCATGTCTGTCCTTTCCGGTGGCTGAACGAAGCTCGGCGCACACAGTCTTAGATACCAGCCGATGAAATAGTTTCTACAGGTCTATATGCGGCAAGCAGTGCGACGCAGCGCGAACCCTACTGGCACCGAAGACATGCTGGCGATCCTGGGCGACCGGCAGCGAAACCTGCTGAGGCGCCTGCTGTGGAACAAGGGCGGGCTGACGGTCATGGAGTTGACCGAACAGCTGGGCATCACCAGCAATGCCGTGCGCCAGCATCTGGCGGCGCTGGAAAACGAAGGCCTGGTGGCGCGCGGCGAATCGCGCCCCTCGGGCGGCCGCCCGGAGCAACTGTATGTGCTGAGCGACGCCGGCCATGAGTTGTTTCCCCGCCATTACTGGTGGTTCGCCCAGTTGCTCGTCCGCTCGATCAAGCAGGAGGCGGGCGCTGCTGCGGCGCGCGAACGCTTCGAAGCGCTCGGCGTCGAGGTCGCGCGCCAGTTGCTGCGCCGGCACGGCGACCTCGACGGCCGCCGGCAGCGCGTCGAGCAGTTGGAGGAGATCATGCAAGGCCTGGGCTACGAGACGGGCGCGGCGTATCGCGACGATGGGCAGCCGCTCATCGAGGCGCACAACTGCGTCTTCCACAATCTCGCCATGGAAGATCCGGACGTCTGCCGCTTCGACCTCGCGCTCCTGTCCGCCTTTACCGACAGCGAGATAGACCACGAGGAATGCATGGCCAGGGGCGGCAATGTCTGCCGTTTCAGGTTCTCGCCGACGCGCTGAATGATCGGGGGCGCGGTGGGCTCAAAGGATAAAGGGGCTCATCAATTGAAGGCATAAATGCACACACCCGCAAGCATCGCCAAGCATCCTATCCATCCGATGCTGATCGTGTTTCCCATCGGGCTATGGATCTTTTCCTTAATCTGCGACTTCGCGGCACTGGCCACCGCGGGATCCGATGCCGAGGCCGTCTGGGCGGTCGTTGCCTTCTACACCATGGCAGGAGGTGTCATCGGTGCGCTGGCCGCGGCAGTTCCAGGCCTCATCGACCTGTTGTCGCTGAGCGATCCCGACGTGAAGAAGATCGCCGTCACTCACATGAGCCTCAACCTGGCCATCGTCGTGCTCTACCTGGTGAACCTTTGGCTGCGGCTGGGCGGCATGGAATCGCGCCTGCCGATCGGACTTTCGGTGCTCACGGTGCTAATGCTTGCCGTGTCGGGGTGGCTGGGCGGCGAGATGGTTCATGTCCGTGGCGTCGGCGTGGAACCGGCGGCCGGCGACCGGCGGCATGCCGAGACGCAGGAGCACGCCTTCGCCGAGATCCATGGCGAACGGCGAATGGCCAAGCGTCCCGGATAGCGGTTCGCTGTGGCCCGGGCTCCGCGGGCGCCGTTGACCCGGCGCTGTATCCCCTGATGCACTGAGCAAGGAGACCCTCATGAAATGGATCACCCGCGAACGCCCGAAGATCGATCGCATCGCCTGCCCGTGGCTGATCGTCAACTTCATCGATCCGAACGGCGAATTCCTCTACGTCCCCGCAGGGCAGGTCGAGAAGGTCGCCGCCGCGAGCGGCGCGACGCCGTACGACGTCGAGGGCGTGGAACTCGGCCATCACGGCGACGAGTGCTCGTTCGACGCCTTCATCCGCAAGTACGGCCTGCACGACGCGGGGCTCGACAAGCTGGCCCGCATCGTACGCGCCGCGGATACCGGCCGTCTCGATCTGGCGCCGGAGGCGGCCGGCCTGCTGGCCCCGTCGCGCGGGCTGTCGCTGAACTTCGCCGACGACCACGAGATGCTGAAGCATGGCATGGTGGTCTACGACGCCCTTTACGCGTGGTGCGCGGACGCGCCATCCTGATCGGGCGCGCAGCCATGACGAAAGCGCGGCCGAAAGCGGACAGGCGACGAAAGCCCAGCCCGCCATTCGGAGTGCGCCTGGCGGCCGGTCGCCAGCAATCGGCGCATGCCGGGCCTGTCCAATAGCGCTTTGAATCTTCGTGGGGAGATTCCATGCACTCGCCTGGCCGGAAGACCTGGCGAAGCCGGCTCCTGTTCGCGGCCGGCGTCCTGGGCGCCGCCGTTCCCGCCTTCGCCTATCGGCCGTTCGACTCGACGGATGCCGACGTTGCGGCAGCGGGTGAAACGGAACTCGAAGTCGGTGCGCTGGGTATGCTTCGCCAAGGCGAGACGAAATACTGGACGGCGCCTGCGCTGGTGGCGAATTTCGGGGTGAGCGACGAGCGGGAAGTCGTCATCGAGGGGCAGTATCAACGTCCCCGCAATGCGCCGGACGTTTCGACGAGCGTCAGCAACACGGGGCTGTTCGTGAAGCGCGTCTTGCGTCGCGGCGTGCTGCAGGACGAGGCCGGCCCAAGCGTTGCGGCCGAATATGGAATGTTGCTCCCGGAGATCCATGGCCAGAATTCGGCAGGCCTGTCGGGGACCCTGATCGTCTCGCAGCGCTGGGCGCACGCCACGGTTCACTTGAACGCGGGAGTCGAACTCAACCGCGACCACCGCGCGGAAGGCTTCCTGGGCGCGATCGTCGAGGGACCGACGACCTGGACCTTGCGTCCCGCGGCAGAATGGCTCTTCGATCAGGCGTCGCGAGGCCCGCGCATCAACTCGCGTCTGTTCGGCATGATCTGGCGTGCCCGACCCGACATGACCGTCGATTTCGGCCTGCGGTCCGCCAGCGGCGCCGAACGCACGCGCGAATTGCGGGCCGGCTTCACCTGGCGCTATTGACCGGGAGGCAAGGATGGGCGGGATGAATCGGATGCGCACGCGATTCGCTATTTGCATCGGCCTTGCGTGCGCCTTCGCGCATTCGGCGTCGGCAGGTGCGGGCCTGCCCCTGAAGCATGTCGCCGCCATCGCGCTGCCCGGTCCCGCGAGCCGCTTCGACTATCAGGCCTACGATCCGAAGCGGCAGCTGCTCTTCATCGCGCACCTGGGCGCGGGGACCGTACTGGCGTTCAGCACCGCATACAACAAGATCGTTGCCGAGATTCCGCATCTGAGCCAGGTTCATGGCGTGCTCGCCGTGCCGGGAGAGGGCATGCTGTATGCGTCCGCGACCGGAACCAACGAGATCGTCGCCATCGACGAGGAAACGCTGAAGGAAGTGGCGCGCATCCCCGGCGGCGACTATCCCGACGGGATGACCTACGTGCCGGGTCTGCACAAGCTCTACGTCTCCGACGAAAGGGGTGGCACCGCGACCGTCATCGATACGCGCACGCGTCGACGCATTGCCACCATCGCGCTCGGCGGCGAAGCGGGAAACTCGCAGTTCGATCCGGTTTCGGGGCATGTCTTCGTCAATGTCCAGACGCGGGGAAAGTTGACCGAGATCGATCCCGGCACCGACCGGATCCTGGCCCGGCACGCGCTTGCCGGCGCCCAGGGCAACCACGGCCTGCTCATCGATCCCGAGCGCCGCCTGGCCTTCGTCGCCTGCGAAGGCAATGCCCGGCTTCTCGTCGTCGGCATGGCGAACATGCGGGTCCTGCAGTCCATGCCGGTGGGTGCGGGGCCGGACGTGCTGGCCTTCGACGACCGTCTGCGGATGCTCTACGTGGCGAGCGAAAGCGGCGTCGTTTCGCTGTTCAGCGAGGAGGGGGGCGGGGTTCGCAAGCAGGGAGAGGGGCAGCTCGCGCGCGGCGCGCATTCGGTCGCCGTAGTGCCCGAAACCCATCGCGTCTACCCGCGCGGGGTATTCAGAACTCCGTCGATCGTCGTCAGGAAGCGACGGCGGCATGGTCGAGCTATTGTGGAAAGGCCTATTGCGGGAACGAGGGCCGCCGGTCCGACATCCGCACGATTATGATTGAGGCCGAACGATGCGAAACCAGATGCTGCCCGGAATACGACGCGCTCTCCCGTTATGGCTGCTGGCATGTTGCCTCACGGCAACTGCCGAACCGGTCCTGACGCTGTCCACCAGCGTCGGTCCGCCGTTAACCACCGCGGCTCATGACGGCTTCATGGATCGGGTCATGGCCGAGGCCTTTCGTCGCATCGGCGGCGAAGCGCGGATCGTCCGCATCGAGTCGTCGGAACGGGCGCTGATCAACGCCAACAACGGCGTCGACGACGGCGTCGTGCCGCGCATCAAGGGGCTCGAGGCCAGCTATCCGAATCTGGTACGCGTTCCGGAAAAGGTCTACGAAAACGACTTCGTCGCCATCGCTCTGCGTTTCAGGTTCGCCACCCCGGACTGGGAGTCGCTCGCGCCCTACCAGGTCGCCTACATGATCGGCTGGAAGATCTTCGATCAGAATCTGGGCGGACGGCAGAACGTCACCCAGGTGAAGACCGCCGACCAGCTCTTCAGCCTGCTCCAGCAGGACCGTACCGACGTGATCCTGTACGAACGCTGGAGGGGCTTTGGCAGGCCCGCCATTTGGGCTTGCCCGTCAGGATCATGGAACCGGCGCTCGCGCGGCCCGACATGTTCTGCTATCTGCACCGCAAACACGCCGGGCTCGTGCCCAAGCTCGCGGCTGCCCTGGCCGACATGAAGCGGGACGGCACCTATCAGCGAATTTTCGCGAGCACGCTGACGCCGCTCGCCACCGGCGTCGGGCAGCCGTGAGCTTCACGCCGCGCACCCGCCTGCGCGCCCACGCGCTGGCGCGCCGCCTTATCGTCTGGACCGTCGTGTTCAGCGGCGCGCTGGCGCTCGTCATCACCGTCGTGCAGCTGCTGCTCGAGTACCGGCGCGATGTCGGCATCGTCGAGCAGCGCTTTGCGCTCGTCGAGCAGGGCTACTTGTCGAGCATCACCGACACGGTCTGGGTGGCGGATCGCGATCACCTGGCCACGTTGCTCGACGGCATCGTGCATCTGCCGGACTTTGCGTATGCCGAGGTGAAGGCCGACGGGAAGCCGCTGGTCGTCCGCGGCAACGCCCAGGCGGTGGGCGGAATATCGCGCAGTTGGGCCCTGACGCGATCGTATCGAGGACAGGATCAGGTCATCGGCGAACTCATCATCAAGGCGGATCTTGCCACGGCGCGCGAACGATTCGTAGAAAGGGCGGTCTTCATCGTCGCCGCCAATGCCCTCAAGACGGTGCTCGTCGCCTCCTTCATGCTCGTGCTCGTGAACCGCCTGGTGACGCGCCATCTCGAGCGGATCGCGGACTACCTGGCCGGCGTCTCGCCGGGCAAGGCGCCGGTGCCGCTGGTCCTCATGCGGCCGCGGTCCGACGATGAGCTCGAACAAGTGGTTGCCACGCTGAACCGCCTGAGCGGCGACATACACGCCAACCAGGAAGAGATCCGCCAGTTGAACGCGCAACTCGAGCAGCGGGTCGCGGCACGCACCGCCGAGCTCGAGAACGCCAACAAGGAGCTGGAGTCCTTCTCCTATTCCGTCTCCCACGATCTGCGGGCGCCGCTGCGCGCCATCGACGGCTATTCGCACATCCTCGTCGACGACTATGGCGACAAGCTGGATGACGAGGCCCGCCGGCTGCTCTCCGTGGTGCGCAGAAACGCCGCGCGGATGGAGCAGCTGATCGACGACATCCTCGAGTTCTCGCGCATGGGACGGCGGGACATGGAGCGGAGGCCGATCGACATGGCCGCACTGGCGAGGGACATCTTCGAGGAATTGACGGCGACGATGCCGGACCGCAGGATCGGCTTCGAGATCGGCGACGTCCCGCCGGCCTGCGGCGACGGCGCGATGATGCGGCAGGTGTTGTCCAACCTTCTGTCCAATGCGATCAAGTTCACGTCGATCCGCAGCGAGGCGTCGATCCGTTTTGACGGCCGCCCCGGGGAACTGGAGAACGAGTACCGCATCGCGGACAACGGCGCCGGCTTCGACATGCAGTATGCGGACAAGCTCTTCGGCGTCTTCCAGCGCCTGCACTCGGCCGACGAATTCGAAGGAACGGGGATCGGGCTGGCCATCGTGAAGCGCATTGTGGCGCGGCATGGCGGGCGGGTCTGGGCCGAGGCCCGGATTGATGACGGGGCTACGTTCTACTTCACGCTGCCCAGGGGCGAATGCGCGCCTGCGCAATCGTCCTCGAGGCCGCGGGGCTGACGTCCTGCCGCTTAGAACGGCGACGAGTCCATCTCCAGCATGTCCCAGTCCGCGCTGGTCTCGCGCCTTTCGATGACGAGGTCGGACATGGGTCTGGCGCAACAGAACAAGGCCATGCCCGCCTCTCTGTCCTCTTGAGGCAGTGCGATCCATGTGGATCTTCCGTGATCCACCGTTCCTTGAAGCACGTTCCCGACGCACATGCGGCAGGCGCCATCGTTGCACCCGCGCGGCAACTCGTGTCCGTTTCTGCGTGCAGCCTCGAGTATGGTTTCGCCCCCTCTTGCGATGAAGGTGTGGTTGCCCGGTTTTAGGGTGATCTTGAATTCCATGATGGTTTCCGTTCGCAATGAAGAAGCTTGAGGGTTGAACGGCTCGGCCGCTTCTGGCCGGTAGCTTACCGGCGGCTTGGGCCGACGAGCCGGCAAAAGAATGGGCGCCCCGTGGGCGCCCATTCCTTCACTACACGACAGCGGCGGACTTCAGCCGAAATTCTTCGCCGCGAAGTCCCAGTTGACCATCGAGTTGAGGAAGGTCTCGACGAACTTGGGACGCAGGTTGCGGTAGTCGATGTAGTAGGCATGCTCCCAGACGTCGATGCAGAGCAGCGGCTTGTCGCCGGTGGTCAGCGGCGTGCCGGCGGCGCCCATGTTGACGATGTCCACGCTGCCGTCCGACTTCTTGACCAGCCAGGTCCAGCCGGAGCCGAAGTTGCCGACGGCGGACGTCTGGAAAGCCTTCTTGAACTCCTCGAAGCTGCCCCACTTCTTGTCGATGGCGGAAGCCAGGCTGCTGGACGGCACGCCGCCGCCGGCGGGCTTCAGGCAGTTCCAGAAGAAGCTGTGGTTCCAGACCTGGGCGGCGTTGTTGTAGATGCCGCCGGCCGGCGCCTTCTTGACGATGGCTTCGAGGTCGAGGTTCTCGTACTCGGTGCCCTTGATGAGGTTGTTCAGGTTGGTGACGTAGGCCTGGTGGTGCTTGCCGTAGTGGTATTCGAGCGTCTCCTTCGACATGTGGGGCGCGAGGGCGTCCATGGGGAAGGGCAAGGCGGGCAGGACATGTTCCATGTTGTTCTCTCCTGAGCTGAGCGTTGTTGGGTGTCCGACGATTTTAGTCGGGAATCACTTTGATGACAACCGCTTCGCCAGTGCCGCTGGCGAAGCGTATCGATACATTATCGTCGCGGTGCAGGCTTGCCGCATTGCGTACGACGCTGCCATCCGGACCACGCACGATGCTGTACCCACGCGCCAGGGTCGCTTGCGGACTCAGGGCGGCGAGCCCGGCGCGCAGCGCGTCGAGCCGGGCGCGCCGCTCGCCGATTCGAAGCTGCGCCGCCTGGCGCATGCGGCGGTCGGCCCGGTCGACTCGCCGGCTCGCCAAGTCCGTGCTTGGCCTGGAGCGCAGCAGCCTGAGCCGCAATGCCGCGAGGGCCGCTGCGCCGCGGTGAAGGCTGTCGCCGGCGCGCGCCGCGAGCCGGGCGCCGGCGAGTGACAGCCGCTGCCGGGCATGCGCCAGCCGGTCCGCCGGATGGATCAGGCGATGCGCGAGAAGGTCGATCGCCTGCATGCGCTTTTCCAAGGCGCGGCGCATGGCATCGCGCAGACCGACGTCGAGCGCCGCGATTTCCTCGCTGGCGGCATGCCAGCCGGCACTGGCGAGTTCGGCCGCGGCGGTCGGCGTCGCGGCGCGCAGGTCGGCGGCCATATCCGCGATGGTGACGTCGGTCTCGTGCCCGACGCCCGCCACGACGGGGATCGGGCAGGCCCGGATGGCGCGCGCCACCGCTTCGCTGTTGAAGGCCCAAAGGTCCTCGATGCTGCCGCCGCCCCGCGCGACGAGCAGAACGTCGCATTCGGCACGGCGTCCGGCTGCCGCGATCGCCTCGACGATCTGCGCGGGGGCGGCTTCACCCTGCACGAGGGTGGGATAGACGATGACCGGAACATGGCGGGCACGTCGCGCGAGGGCAACCAGGACATCATGCAGCGCGGCGGCCTTGGGCGAGGTGACGACCCCGACAGAGCGGGGAAAGCGCGGAAGTGCGCGCTTGCGAGAGGGATCGAACAGGCCTTCGGCTTCGAGCTTGTCGCGCAGCCGGACGAAAGCCTCGTAGAGCTTGCCCACGCCGGCGCGGCGCAGCGTCTCGACGCCGAGCTGGAATTCGCCGCGCGGCTCGTAGAGCGAGGCGAGGACCTGGGCTTCGACCTGCTGACCGTTCTCCAGGCGCCAGGGCAGGACCTGCGCGCGGCTGCGGAACATCACGCACCGCACTTGAGCGGCGTTGTCCTTGAGCGAGAAGTAGAAGTGGCCCGAGGGCGCCCGCGTCAGGTTGGAGACTTCGCCGGTGACCCAGAGCAGCGGCAGCCGCTGCTCGATGGCGCTGCGAGCCAGCCGATTGAGTTCCGATACCGTGAGGATGGTAGTGGCCAAGACGGGCTCTGACACTGGCTTTCGCGGGGTGTGGATTCTACATGATCCACAGCAGCGGGCTTTCCGGGGCGGCAGCCCGGAAGACCGGGCCTTGCAAAGGGGTAACTCCGTAAGTGGTTGATTCTAAAGGCGTCAGTTCTGCGCGTTTTTTTGGCAGCCGGATGAAACTCCTTTGTGGAGGCCGACTTAGCGGTGGACGAGGCGAGAGATTCACAGAGTTTTCCACAGTTTTTGTGGATAAGGCACACCGCCGGTTTCCATTAGGCTCTCTAGGTCTATGGCGAACGAATTGGTCCCGCTGCGCATACCGGTCCTGCTTGGCTTCTTCAAGGAAGTCCTCGAAAGCAGCCTGATCGAGCGGAGCGCTGCGCAGGGCCTCGAGCTGATCGGCCACGCCGACGAATTCTGGCGAGCGGTGCCGCTATTGGAGCTCAGGCGCATGGCCGAGGGCGCCAATCCGGCGGCGCAGGCGGAGTTGGCCTGGCGGCTGGCGGCCGGCGAAGGCACGGCCAAATCCTATGCACAGGCGGTGAACTGGGCATCGAAGAGCGCCGAGCAATCCTGTCCCGCCGGCGAAGCGGTGCTCGGCTGGCTGCTCTACCAGGGCTACGGCCTGCCCAAGGACTATGCGGAGGCGGTGCGCTTGTTCGAGCGGGCGGCGCGGCGCGCCGACACGCGGGGCATGGCGTGGCTCGCACTTTGCCTGCTGCGCGGTCATGGCGTGGACGTCGATATCGAGCGCGCCGTCGAACTGCTCTCACGGGCGGCAGACAGGCAGTCGGTCCTTGCGCAATACTGGCTGGGCCGCCTCAGCTATACGGGGCAGCACGTCCCGCGCGACTTCCCCGCCGCGGTGCGGCATCTTTCGGCCGCTGCCGGGGCGGGTTATGCCCCGGCGGCCGACCTGCTGGCGCGCTGCCATTTCTTCGGCCGCGGCGTCGAGCAGGACCATGCGAAGGCCGTCGAGCACTGGCGGGCTGCCGCCGCGGCGGACGAGCCCGCCTCGATGTTCTGCCTCGGCATGTGCCTCTACGCAGGCGTCGGTACGCCGGCCGACCAGTCCGAGGCGGTGACATGGTTCCGCGCCGCCGCCCGTCGGCAGATCGCCGGCGCGATGTTCCTGCTCGGCCAGTGCTACACCTTCGGCTTCGGCGTGACGCGCGACCCCGAAGCGGGCATCGGCTGGTACGAGCGAGCGGCCGAGCGGGGCAACCGCGAGGCTGAGTTCGAACTGGGGGTGGCCTGCGCCGCCGGCCAGCGTGCGGCAGGCCCGGACATGGCGGAGGCGCTGCGCTGGTGGCGTTCCGCGGCACGGCAGGGCCACGCACGCGCGCAGATCAAGCTCGGCCATTGCTATCGATGGGGCGAGGGCGTCGGCCAGAATGCGGCGCTCGCCGTGTCCTGGTATCGCCGTGCCGCCGAGGGCGGCGATCCCCAGGCCCATGTCTGGCTCGGCGAATGCTGCGAGCATGGCGAAGGCGTCCCTGCGGATCCGATCGCCGCGCTGGGTCACTATCGCGCTGCCGCGCTTGCCGGCGATCCGCATGGCATGGCGGAACTCGGACGCTGCCATCTGCGCGGCATCGGCGTAGGTTCCGACGTTCGGCGCGGCGAGGAACTGCTGCGCGCCGCGACGGAGGCGGGCTGGCCGTCGGCCCTCGGGGAGCTCGAGCGCTACTGGTTCGCCGAAGGCGAGCGGCTATTCGCCGAGCGCGCCGACCCGGCCGATGCCGCCCAGGCGCTCGCCTGCTACCGCAAGGCCGCTGAACTCGGGCACAAGCGGGCCGCCTACATGCTCGGGGAATGCTATCGGCACGGACTGGGTACGGCGGTCGATCAGGGCGAGGCCCAGCGCTGGTACCGAAAGGCGGCATCGCTGTTCGATGCCAAGGTGGCGCTCGGCGACATGTACTACTTCGGCCAGGGCGTGTCCGCCAACCTGCGCGAAGCCTTCCGATGGTACGAGCAGGCGGTGGCGCAGCACGAGGACGCCTATGCGATGTACAACCTGGGCTTTTGCCTGCTCCATGGTCACGGCACGCGGCGCGATGCGCGTGCCGGCACCCGCTGGCTGCGCCGCGCTGCCCTGATGGGCGAAGCCAACGCCCAGCACGAGCTGGGCTCCGCCTACTACCGCGGCGCCGGCGTGGCGAAGAACCTCAGGCTGGCGATGAAGTGGCTGCGGATGGCGGCCGGCCATGGCCACGAGGAGGCGAAGGCTTTCCTCGAGCGCGTCGGCCGGGGGCCGCGGCTCAACTGACGCGCGCGGCGGGAACGTCCGGCAGGGTGCCGTCGAGTTCGGCCTGCGCGGCGGCGATCTGCAGGTCGAGGCGGTCGGCCATCTCCTGCAGCAGGTCGCGGCCCTGGCGCCGCGCGACGTTGGCGGCGGCGAACAGCTCGTAGAGGCGCGATCCGTAGAGCGCATTGAGTTCGGCCTCGATTTCCGCGACGCGGCGCCGCACGTTGGCGACCTGCGCCATGAGGTCGGAGGAGGCGTGCGCGGCCTGCCTGCCGGCCCCTGTGCCGCGCCCTTCCTGCCAGAGCGAGAGGATTTCGCGCAGGGCATCCGCGTCGCCGCTGCGATAGGCGCGGTTCGCCTCGGTCATGAGTTGGGTGCGCCACGCCCGTTCCTGTTCGTCCCGGGCCCGGTCGGGGTGAATCTTCTGGGCAACATGGCGGTAGAGCTTCTTGACGTCGGCGCTCGGCTTGAATGCCGGCGGCTCGTCGCGGCCCATCCGGGTGAAGCGCTCGTTCTCGCCGCGCGAACGTTCGGCCTGGTCCCGCGCGCGCTCGGCTGCATCTTGCGCCGCCGTGTCGCCGGGCGCCTTCTCGGCGCGCCGTTCGGCAAGCTCCGCCTGCAGGCGGTCCAGTTCGGCCATGCGGCCGCCGACGACGGCCGCATAGCGGCGCGTGAACTCGGCGATCTCGGCTTGCGCGGTGGCGAGTTCCAGTTCGAGTTCGGAGAGTTCCTGCGTCAGCAGTTCGAGTTCCGCGCGCAGCCTGGCTGCGGCGTCGAGAACCGTCAGTGCGCCGCGTCCCTGTGCGACGGCGGCACCGCCCAGCAGCAGCGTGCGCTGCGCACCGGGCCAGGCGGCGCGAACATCCTCCGGTAATCTTTCGGGCTGCACCAGCGCCGCCCAGTCGCTGTCCGAGGCCAGGCTGCGCGCCATGGCGAGCGGCAGGATGCGCACCGGGAAGAGGCGTTCGATGCCGGCCGGCCACGCTTCCGCGGCGAGGCCCCGCGCGCCCCAGGCGAGCGCCGCCTGCCAGAGGTTCGACTCGTCGTCGAGCAGCCGCCGCTGCGCTGTCCACGCCGGTCCTTCGGCTTCGTGGCGCGCCAGCCGGCTCTTCAGCAGCGACAGGGTTGCGCGCAGGGCGATGCGCACGGCATAGTCGGCCGCGGGCAGCACGAGGCAAAGCGGACGCAGGCCGAGATCGAGCGCGTTCGAGATTTCGGGCAGGGGCTCGTCGTCGGGTACGACGATCGTCAGGCGCCTGCCGCGTGCCAGCGCTTCGGCTGCCAGTGCGGCGAGCGCGGCGGCCGGCTGCAGCGGCAATTCGGCCTGGCACAGCGGCGCGGCGGCCGGCGCGGTGATGCGCGCCAGCCAGGATTGCACGACTCCGGCGGCATCCATGCCTTCGTTCATCATGCGGCCGATTGTAGCGCGCGCCCCGGTCCCGAAAGCCGGAATGGCAAGGGCAAAACCGCCTATCTCTCCTTGCCGAATCATCTCCATGACGCTAAAGTGCGCGCTGATTCGTTCATTGTTCGAAAGGCTCGACCGTGTTATCGATCCTCGAGGCCGCAGGTTGGCCGATCTGGTTCCTGCTGGCCGCCTCGGTGCTTGCCGTGGCCCTCATCATCGAGCGCGCCAGCACGCTGCGCCGCGCCAAGATCGTGCCGCCCGGCCTGCTGCAGCGTGCCGTGTCGGAGTATCGCCAGGGCGGTGCCACCGAGGAGATGCTCAAGCGCCTCGACGCGCATTCGCCGCTGGGACGCGTTCTTGCCGTCGGCCTGCGCAACGCTCGCAATTCGCGCGAGGTGATGAAGGAGTCCATCGAGGAAGCCGGCCGCGGCGTCGCCCATGAGCTCGAGCACTTCCTCACCAGCCTCGGCACCATCGCATCCATCAGCCCGCTGATGGGCCTGTTCGGCACGGTCGTCGGCATGATCGAGATCTTCGGTTCGCCCACGGCCGCAGGCAACAACCCGCAGGCGCTGGCGCACGGCATCTCGGTGGCGCTCTACAACACCGGCTTCGGCCTCATCATCGCCATTCCGAGCATGATCTTCTACCGTCACTTCCGCGCGCTGGTCGACAGCCTCGTCATCGAGATGGAGCAGCAGGCGGTCAAGCTCGTCGAGCTGGTGCACGGCGAACGCTTCTGATCTTCGCGAGAGCAGCATGAACTTCCAGCGTGGCCGTCCCCGCGAAGAGCCGGAGATCAACCTGATCCCGATGATCGACGTCCTGCTGGTGATCCTGATCTTCCTCATGATCACCACGACCTACTCGAAGTTCGCCGGCCTCGAGATCAACCTGCCCACCGCCGACACCCAGGCGGCTCAGGAGCAGCCGAGCCAGATCGACGTAGTGGTCACGGCGCAGGGCGACATCCTGGTCAACAAGACGCCGGTCGGCAGCCGCGACGTGGACGCCATCACCGCCGCGCTGCAGCGCCTGGCCGGCAGCGGTCCCAAGCAGCCCGTGGTCGTCATCAACGCCGACGCCAAGGCCACCCACCAGAGCGTGATCGACGTCATGCAGGCGGCGCAGCACGCCGGTCTCACGCACATCTCCTTCGCAACCCAGCAGAAGCAGTGATTGCCGTTTGGCAAAGGCGCGGGCTGGCAGCGACGTTGCTGTTGCCGGTTTCCGCGCTGTTCGCCGTCGCGGCGGCCGCGCGCCGGCTCGGTTATCGGCTCGGTTGGCTCGAGACCGTTCGCGTGCGCGTGCCGGTCGTCGTGGTCGGCAACATCGCGGCGGGGGGCTCGGGCAAGACGCCGGTGGTGCTTGCGCTGGTTCAGGGGCTTGCCGCACGCGGGCGCCGGCCGGGCATCGTCAGCCGCGGCTACCGAGGCAGCTCGACCGGCCTGCGCGAAGTCCGCGCCGACGACGACCCGGAGCGCGTCGGCGACGAGCCGCTGCTGCTGAAGCGGCGCGCCGGCTGTCCGGTGTTCGTCGGGCGCGATCGCGCCGCGGCGGCGCAGGCGCTGCTCGCGGCTTATCCCGATTGCGACACGATCATCAGCGACGATGGATTGCAGCACTACCGGCTGGGGCGCGACGTCGAACTCGCGGTGGTCGACGCACGCCTCGAAGCCAACCACTGGCTGCAGCCGGCCGGTCCATGCCGCGAGCCGCTTTCGCGGCTGGGTACCGTGCACGCCATCGTGAGGAACGGCCGTACGGCGATCGGCGCGCCGGGAGTGCCGATCTTCTCGATGCGGCTCTCGGGCGACCGCTTTGTCCGTCTTGACGACAGCGAGCGGCGCATCGCCGCCGATTTCGCCGGGCAGCGGCTGCACGCGGTGGCCGGCATCGGCGTCCCCGATCGCTTCTTCGCCCAGCTTGCGCAACTCGGCGTCCGGTGCGAGACGCACGCCTTCCCCGATCATCACCGCTATGTCGCCGCGGATCTCGATTTTCAAGGCGACGCCATCCTGGCCACCGAAAAGGATGCGGTAAAATTGGCCGGACTGTCGCCGCTCCCTGTTTGGGTGCTGCCGGTGGATGCGCAGATCGAACCCGATCTCGCCTCATTCGTGATGGAGAAACTCGATGGACGTCCGCCTGCTTGAGATCCTCGTCTGCCCCGTCTGCAAGGGGCCGCTCGACTACCGCAAGGCGGCCGCGGAACTGCTCTGCAAGCCCTGCCGCCTCGCCTATCCGATCAAGGACGACATCCCCGTGATGCTCGAGGAAGAAGCGCGGCAGGTGCCGGCCGAGGAAGTGTGACCTCGTTCAGGGTCGTCGTTCCGGCCCGCTACGCCTCGACGCGCCTGCCGGGCAAGCCGCTGGCGGACATCGCCGGCAAGCCGATGGTGGTGCGCGTGGCGGAAGCCGCGCGGCGGGCGAATCCGGGCGGCGTGTGGATCGCCACCGACGATGATCGCGTGGCCGCTGCGGCGGCGGCGCATGGCGTGGAGGCGGTGATGACATCCCCGTCGCACGCCAGCGGCACCGACCGCATCGCCGAAGTGGCCGAACGCCTGGGGTGGGCCGACGAGGACATCGTGGTCAATGTCCAGGGCGACGAGCCGCTCATCGATGCCCGGCTGATCGCTGCGACGGCTGCGGCGCTGGCGGCCGACCCGGGCGCCTCGATCGCGACGGCGGCGCATGCGATCGGGTCGGCGGAGGAATTCTTCAATCCCAATGTCGTGAAAGTGGTGACGGCCGCATCGGGCCGTGCGCTCTACTTCTCGCGCGCCCCGATCGCCTGGCACCGCGACGGTTTTGCCGCGACGCGCGACGCGTTGCCGCCGGGATTCCGCGGCTTGCGCCACATCGGGCTCTATGCCTATCGCGTCGCGTTTCTCCGGCAGTACGGTCGCCTGGCGCCGGCCGATTGCGAGCAGTGGGAGTCGCTCGAGCAGTTGCGGGCGCTGTGGCACGGCCATGCCATCCAGGTGATCGAATGGCAGGAGGCGCCGGTGCCGGGGGTCGATACGCCTGAAGACCTGGAACGCGTCAGAAGGCGCTTCGCCGCAGGGGATAGCCGCGGAGCCGAATAAGACCCGGGTATAGATTCATCGATACATCCATTCCTGCGCTTCGGCGTTTCGGATTATGGTCTCGGCGATGGGAGTGGAAAGATAATAAAACCATATAATCCTTCCATTAGTTCGACACCAAAGGGAAACAGAAACGATGAGACTCATCCTGTTGGGCCCCCCCGGCGCGGGCAAAGGCACCCAAGCCAATTACATCAAGGAAAAGTTCGGCATTCCCCAGATTTCCACCGGCGACATGCTGCGCGCGGCCGTCAAGGCCGGCACGCCGCTGGGCCTCGAGGCCAAGAAGATCATGGACGCCGGCGGCCTGGTCCGCGACGACATCATCATCGGCCTGGTCAAGGATCGCCTCAAGGAGCCGGACTGCGCCAAGGGCTACATGTTCGACGGTTTCCCGCGCACCATCCCGCAGGCTGAAGCCATGAAGGAGGCCGGCGTGCCGATCGACTACGTGCTCGAGATCGACGTGCCCGACAGCGAGATCATCACGCGCATGAGCGGCCGCCGGGTTCATGTGGCTTCCGGCCGCACCTATCATGTAAAGTTCAACCCACCCAAGGCCGAAGGCAAGGACGACGTCACCGGCGAGCCGCTGATCCAGCGCGACGACGACAAGGAAGAGACCGTCAAGAAGCGTCTCGAGGTCTATCACTCGCAGACCAAGCCGCTCGTCGAGTACTACTCGAAATGGGCGGCCAACGGCGATGCCAAGGCGCCCAAGTACCGCCGAATCGCCGGCCAGGGCAAGGTCGAGGCCATCCGCGACGCCGCTTTCGCCGCGCTGGGCTCGTAAATGTAGACAAGGAGCGTCGTCATGAACCACCCGATCCATCGCATCGCAATCTGCACGGGTGGCGGCGACGCTCCGGGTCTCAACGCCGTCATCCGGTCGGTCGTCATCGCGGCGTCGAACCGGGGCTGGGAATGCTACGGCATCCATGACGGCTTCAACGGCATCCTGTTTCCCGAGCGCTATCCGGAAGGCGGCGTGTACCGCCTGACGCGCGAGAAAGTGCGCGGCATCGGACATCTCGGCGGCACCATCCTCGGCACCACCAACAAGGGCAATCCGCTGCATTTCCCCATCGAGATGCCGGACGGCTCGGTGCAGGACGTCGATCGTACCGACGAGATCCTGCGCTTCTTCGCCATGAAGCAGATCGACGCCCTGGTGTCGATCGGCGGCGACGGTTCCCTGACCATCGCGAATGCGCTGCACCAGAAGGGCTTGCGCGTCGTCGGCGTGCCCAAGACGATCGACAACGATCTCGACAAGACTTTCACGACTTTCGGCTTCGATTCGGCGGTGGCGTTCGCCACCGAATGCATCGATCGGCTGCACAGCACCGCGGAGAGCCACCAGCGCGTCATCGTGGTCGAGGTGATGGGCCGCTACGCCGGTTGGATCGCGCTGCACTCCGGCATTTCGGCCAGCGCGCATGCGGTGCTGATTCCCGAGATTCCCTTCGACCTCGACAAGGTCGCCGCCAAGATCCATGCGCGCGATGCCGAGGGTCGTCTCTATACGCTGGTGGTGGTCGCCGAGGGCGCCGAAGCGGTGCACGGCCAGCGCGCCATCCTCGAACCCGCCGAAGTCGGCCACGCCGAACGGCTCGGCGGCGTCGGCGACCGAGTCGCCAAGGCGCTGCACGAACGCACCGGCAAGGACACGCGCGTCGTCGTGCTGGGACACCTGCTGCGCGGCGGCAGTCCGACCGCATTCGACCGCCTGGCGGCGATGCGCTTCGGCACGGCGGCAGTGCGCGCCCTCGAAGAGGGCCAGACCGGCATCATGGTGTCGCTGGGTCTGTCCGGGGTCGACCACGTGCCGCTGGAAGAAGTCGCCGGCCGCATGAAGGCGGTGCCCGCGAACTGCGACACCGTGCAGACCGCGCGCGACCTCGGTATTTCCCTCGGCGATTGAAGCGCGCGCCTCGCGGCGCGCGCCGTGCCGGCGACTACTTCTCCGGATTGAGGATCTTTGCGACCTTGTTCAGGCGCAGCCGGTAGGCGTCGGGCATGCCGGAGCCCAGCAGCGGACGCAGATACAGCCGGAAGGCGTCGGTGATGTCGGTGCCGCTGGCGGAGATGAATTCGTCCTCCATCACGCGCGTCTTGCCGGCCACGCTCTCCAGCGGCATGAGTTGGTAGTCGACCGAATAGAAGCCGGTGCGCTTGATCGCCACCGAGCCGTCGCGGTCGCCCCACATGGCGAACTGCACGGCCTTCTCGCCGACTTCGCGCGCTTCGCGCTGGTCGACGTCCGAGACGCAGCCCATGAACGAGCGCTGCAGATAGCCGAAGGTGTCGCCGCGCACGCGCTTGATGCCGAGCTTGGCCTTGATCTCGTCGCAGAGCAGGTCGGCCAGGGCGCCGGTGCCGGACAACTGCACGTTGCCGTGCGCGTCCTTCTCCACCTGCTTGGCGAGTTGGGTGATGATCGGCGTGCCCTTCTCGTCGTGGATGCCTTCCGATGCGGCGATCACGCAACGGCCGTACTTGTCGTAGGTCGACTTGACGTCGCCGAGGAACTTGTCGATGTTGAAGGTCCGCTCGGGCAGGTAGATCAGGTGCGGGCCGTCGTCCGGGAATTTCTTGCCCAGCGCCGAGGCGGCGGTCAGGAAGCCGGCGTGGCGTCCCATGACGACCGCCAGATAGACGCCCGTCAGCGCCGCGTTGTCGAGGTTGGCGCCCATGAAGGCCTGCGCCACGAAGCGGGCGGCCGAGGGGAAACCCGGCGTATGGTCGTTGCCGATCAAGTCGTTGTCGATGGTCTTCGGGATGTGCACGCAGCGCAGCGGATAGCCGGCGCGGCGGGCTTCCTCGCTGACGATGCGCACGGTATCGGAGGAGTCGTTGCCGCCGATGTAGAAGAAGTAGCCGATGCCGTGCGCCTTGAGGACCTTGAATATCTCCTGGCAATACTTGAGGTCGGGCTTGTCGCGGGTGGAACCGAGTGCGGAGGCCGGCGTGTTCGCCACCATCTCCAGGTTGTGGCTGGTTTCCTGCGTCAGGTCGAGGAATTCCTCGTTAACGATCCCCGACACGCCGTGGTAGGCGCCATAGACGAGTTCGACGTTGCGGAACTTGCGCGCCTCAAGGACGACGCCGGTCAGCGACTGGTTGATGACGGCGGTGGGACCGCCTCCTTGAGCGACAAGCACTTTCCCTTGCGGCATGACTGGTGGTCTCCGAGTGAGTCTTTAGTTTGCTGTTCGCGACATAAAGAAATATGTGGGTCGCCATTGGGTGTAACCCGCTAGACTTCCGCGCGCCGGAGGAGCAAAGCGTTCCCTACAGGGCGCACTGCCGGACTTTACTCTGCGACGATCTATAAGGGGAAGTCACTTTTTCTTATCGTTGAAATAACAAGCACCAGAGAGTGGATGCGCTGGTGTCTATTAGGCAAGCCTGATGGAGGTTTCCACGGCGTTTGTTCCTATAGGCAAAGCGTACCTTATAGAGATAGCATGGTAGAGTTATATACCTAGTTTATTAACTACAAGGGGGAAGTCTATGTCAGCGGGCTTGGTGTTTGCGCTGGTTTGCGCCGTGGCGGCCATCGTCTACGGTTTCATCTCCAGCCAGTGGATCCTTTCGCAGCCGGCGGGTAACGACCGCATGCGCGCGATCTCGGCAGCGGTGCAGGAAGGCGCCCAGGCCTACCTGGCGCGTCAATACACGACGATCGGCATCGTCGGCGTCGTCCTCGCCATCGTCATCGCCATCTTCCTCAATCTGCCGACGGCCATCGGCTTCGTCATCGGCGCCGTTCTCTCCGGCGCAGCCGGCTTCATCGGCATGAACGTCTCGGTCCGCGCCAACGTGCGCACGGCCGAAGCCGCGCGTACCGGCCTCAACGAGGCGCTCAACGTCGCATTCAAGGGCGGCGCCATCACCGGCATGCTGGTGGTCGGCCTCGGCCTGCTGGGCGTGGCGGGCTACTTCAGCGTGCTGAAGATGATGGGCGGCGCCAGCGCCACCATCGACAGCCTGATCCATCCGCTGGTCGGCCTGGGCTTCGGCTCCTCGCTGATCTCCATCTTCGCCCGTCTCGGCGGCGGCATCTTCACCAAGGGCGCCGACGTCGGCGCCGACCTGGTGGGCAAGGTCGAAGCCGGCATTCCGGAAGACGATCCCCGCAACCCGGCGGTGATCGCCGACAACGTGGGCGACAACGTCGGCGACTGCGCCGGCATGGCGGCCGACCTGTTCGAGACCTACGCGGTCACGACCGTCGCGACCATGCTGCTGGGCGCGCTGCTGTTCAAGGTCAATCCGGCCATGGCGGAACAGGCGGTGGTTTATCCGCTGGCGCTGGGCGGCTTCTCGATCATCGCCTCGATCATCGGCGTGATGTTCGTCAAGACCTCGCCGGGCGCGAAGATCATGAACGCGCTGTACAAGGGTCTGATCGTCGCCGGCGTGCTGGCGCTGATCGCCTTCTACCCGATGACCGGCTACTTCATCGACGACCACCTGCTCGACGCCGTGCTGGGCATCAGCGGCGGCTCGCAGATGCGCCTCTACGGCGCTGCGGTGGTCGGCCTGGTGCTGACCGGCCTGATGGTGTACATCACCGAGTACTACACCGGCACCGAGTTCTCGCCGGTGAAGCACGTCGCGCAGGCCTCGACCACCGGTCACGGCACCAACATCATCGCCGGTCTCGGCGTGTCGATGAAGTCCACGGCCTGGCCGGTTCTGTCGGTGTGCGCTGCGATCTGGGCCTCCTACACCCTCGGCGGCCTCTACGGCATCGCCATCGCGGCGACCTCCATGCTGTCGATGGCGGGTATCGTCGTGGCGCTCGATGCCTACGGTCCGATCACCGACAACGCCGGCGGCATCGCCGAGATGGCCGAACTGCCGGACAGCGTGCGCGCGATCACCGATCCGCTCGACGCCGTCGGCAACACGACCAAGGCGGTGACGAAGGGCTACGCAATCGGCTCCGCCGGCCTCGCCGCGCTGGTGCTGTTCGCCGACTTCACGCACGGCCTCGAGGCCGCTAGGGAAGGTACCAAGTTCTTCTTCGACCTGTCCGACCCGGCCGTCATCATCGGCCTGTTCGTCGGCGGCATGGTGCCCTACCTGTTCGGCGCCATGGGCAT